>NZ_JACSJX010000001.1:1356574-1695718 GCF_018617345.1 Exiguobacterium sp. s131
ATGATCGCCTCTGCGGTGACCGGTTTGATCTTGCTTTCAATCTTCCGCCTGATTCCATGGTCTGAGGCAGATGATATCTTCACAAGCGGCATGCGCATGATGGCATTCATCGGGTTCGTCATGATCGCCGCAAGTGGATTCGCTGCCGTCATCCGCGAGACAGGTGCGATCGAACCGCTCGTCAACGGAGCGAGCGATTTGATGGGTGACTCTAAACTCATTGCCGCTCTCGTCATGTTGCTCGTCGGCCTTGTCATCACGCTCGGAATCGGTTCAAGTTTCTCGACTGTTCCAATCATTGCAGCAATTTTCGTCCCGCTCTGTGTACAATACGGCTTCTCAGTCGAGGCAACGATTGCCATCATCGGGACTGCAGGAGCGCTTGGGGATGCAGGTAGCCCAGCGAGTGACTCGACACTCGGACCTACGAGTGGATTGAACGCTGACGGTCAACACGATCACCTACGTGAAACGGTTTGGCCAACGTTCTTACACTACAATATTCCACTCATCATCTTCGGTGTGATTGCCGCGATGGTGCTTTGATCATTTTTTCCGTCGTGAATAAATGGTTCCTAATAAAATGAGGATGAGAATAAACCAGATTCCCGTATACATGAGGATTTCGGTGAACATAAAACTCCTCCTAAACAAAAGATAAGGAGCGACGGCTGTCGCTCCTTTTTATGATGAGGTTTTTAATTCGGTCATGCAAGTATCGAGATACGCATCGACGACCTCTGCTACTTCTCGTCCTTCACGAATCGCCCATACGATCAAGCTTTGCCCTCGCTTGGCATCCCCCGCGACAAAGACGTTTTCCGTTGCCGTCTGGAAATCTTTCGTCTTCTCGACACCGATTTTCCGCAACTCGTGCTCTGGTCGTTCAAATCCAATGGCGACGAGGATCAAGTCCGCCGGATACGTCTCTATTGAATCTTCCTCCACGAAGAAGGTTGCCTGACCATCCGGGTTGACGACTTTCGTCATCCGTTCTGTTTCAATCCCTGTGACACGTCCTTCTTTCGTGACGATTTGGTTGGAGCGAATCAAATACGTTCTCGGGTCTTTCTCATAGACCGCGAGTGATTCCGCATACGCATAATCCGTCGTAAGCGTGTCCGGTTGAAGTGGCCAAGGTTTCTCTGGTGCACGAAGCAACCCTTTTGACGGGTGCTTCCCAAACTGAACGACTGATTTTGCACCTTGACGGATTGCTGTCGCCACACAGTCGGCTCCTGTATCTCCACCCCCGATGACGATGACATTTTTATCTTTGGCGTCATGTTCTGGTGATCGGGTCGTTCCTTTTCGCTCGTACATCGATGCCGTCAAATAATCCATCGCCATTTCAACACCACGTGCATCATCACCGTCAATCCCGAGCGTGCGCTGTTTCTGAGCGCCAGTCGCGAAAATCACCGCATCGTATTGGTTCCGAAGCGCCTCCACTCTCACATCCGTACCAACCTCAATGTTCGTCTGGATGACAATTCCCTCTTGTTCGAGCAACCGAATACGACGTCTCACGACATCCTTATCCAGTTTCATGTTCGGGATTCCGTACATGAGTAGCCCTCCCGGTTCATCCGCCTTCTCAATGATGGTGACCGAATGTCCGAGTTGGTTCAGTTGGTCGGCAGCTGCCAATCCAGCCGGCCCACTTCCGATGATGGCGACTGTCATCCCGCTTCTTCGATGAACCGGTCTTGGTTTCACCCAACCTTCTTCAAACGCCCGATCGATGATGGTTCGTTCAATCGATTTGATCGCAACTGGATCTTCACTGATTCCGAGTGTACAAGACCCCTCACACGGTGCGGGACAAACTCGACCCGTAAACTCCGGGAAGTTATTTGTCTCCATCAATCGGTGATACGCTCCCATCCAGTCCGATTTGGTCACAAGCTTGTTCCACTCCGGGATATAGTTGTGAATCGGGCACCCAATCGTCTCTTGTCCAATCATATCCCCGACATGACAGAATGGAGTGCCACAGTCCATACAACGTGCAGCCTGCTGTTTGACGGATTCGTCATCCATTCGTGTCGCATATTCTTCATAATCCTTCACTCGCTCATCTACAAGACGCTCAGGTAGTGTGGACCGTGCGATGTTTAAAAAGTTATGTTTCATGCGTTACCCCCCTCAGTCACAACCCGGAACAATTCAAGTGCTCGGTCCGCTTCGCTCAATTCCGGTCGATTCGCCTCGATTTGACGCATAACGTCCAATACATTCGCATAATCTCGAGGAACGACCTTTACAAAGTGAGAGCGAGCTTGTTCGAACGACTCTAAAATAGTCCGTGCTTTAACACTGTCTGTATGAAACTGATGCGCTTCGAGAAGTGCATAAATTTGTTCCATATCTTCATCGTTCAATTCTTTCACGACGGAGACGAGCTCCTCGTTGACGAGTCGATCGTACGCTTGATCCCCATAAATATATGCGACGCCACCTGACATGCCGGCTGCAAAGTTCCGTCCGACATCACCAAGGACGAGAACCGTTCCCCCGGTCATATACTCACATCCATGATCGCCGACTCCTTCGACGACTGCCGTCGCCCCGGAATTTCGAACGGCAAAACGCTCGCCGACGTGACCGTTAAAGAAAGCTTGTCCGCTCGTCGCTCCGTACAAGCAGACGTTTCCGGCAATCATTTGTTTACTTTCATCAAACGGTGCATGTTTTTCAGAGATCAATGCTAATTTCCCACCGCTCAAGCCTTTCCCGATATAATCATTGGCATCCCCGATGACGGAAATGGTGATTCCTCGCGGTAAAAATGCTCCTAAGCTTTGTCCGGCTGACCCACTGAGGCGAAGCGAGATGGTATCGTCCGCTAAACCGACCTGACCGTGAACTTTCGTCACTTCAAACCCCAACTGTGTCCCGACGGCACGATCGGTGTTTCGGATGCGACCAACGAAGAAGGTCGGTTGCAACGAGTTGATTGACCGTGAGACTGCCGGAATCAATTTTCGGTGATCATAGGAACGGTATGCCGGGTGAGCGACTTCTTCACGCTCAGGAAGTGGTGTCGGCATCGAGAGCATCGGTGCTAAATCTAACCGTTTTGCTTTCGGATGTTTCGTCTTCCATTCACTCTCTTCAAGAAGATCCGTTCGACCAATCACGTCGTCTAATGATGTCACACCGAGTGATGCTAAAATTTCTCGTACTTCTTCTGCCAAGAACGTCATCAGGTTGACGACGTGTTCTGGTTTCCCCATAAACTTCTGACGAAGCACAGGGTCCTGTGTCGCCACACCGACCGGACACGTATCTAAATGGCATGCACGCATCATAATACATCCAAGAACGACGAGCGGTGCTGTCGCAAACGCAAACTCTTCCGCCCCGAAGATGGCAGCTAGGACGATGTCTCGCCCCGTCATGAGCTTTCCATCCGTCTCAAGTGTGACTCTCCCCCGTAACCCGTTCAACGCGAGCGTTTGATGCGTCTCTAAGAGTCCAAGTTCCCAAGGAAGACCTGTGTGCTTGATTGATGTCTTTGGAGAAGCACCGGTCCCACCATCATATCCACTGATGACAATCGTATCCGCGTTCGCTTTCGCGACACCGGCTGCAATCGTCCCGACGCCTGACTTCGAGACAAGTTTGACACTGATTTTCGCCTTCGGGTTCACATGCTTTAAGTCAAAGATGAGTTGGGCCAAGTCCTCAATCGAATAAATATCGTGATGTGGAGGCGGTGAGATGAGTCCAACCCCCGGAACGGATCCACGCACTTCGGCGACCCATGGGTACACCTTATTTCCAGGAAGTTGGCCACCCTCACCCGGTTTTGCCCCTTGCGCCATCTTGATTTGAATTTCATCGGCATGGTAAAGATATTCTGCCGTCACCCCGAATCGTCCGCTCGCGACTTGCTTGATGCGGCTGATGCGTTCGTTTCCAAACTCATCCGGGACGAAGCGGGCCCGGTCTTCCCCGCCTTCTCCAGAGTTACTTTTCGCACCGATCTGATTCATGGCGATAGCGAGCGTTTCATGCGCCTCTTTCGACAAGGACCCAAATGACATCGCGCCTGTCTTAAAACGGCGAACGATCGACGTGACTGGCTCTACTTCTTCGAGCGGGACAGGACGTTGTGTTTTAAATGCAAACAACTGTCGAATGAACTGTCCTGATGATTCATGCAATTTCACATAAGCATCATAATATTTACGTTCATTCTCACGACAGGCACGTTGCAACAAATGAATCGTCTTCGGATTGAATGCATGTTCTTCTCCGTCTGCACGCCATTGGAAATCACTTCCCGCCTCGAGCGGACGATTCGTCGCATAGGCGGACGTATGGAGGGTTCTCGCTTCGTCTTCAAGTTCTTCAAATCCGATTCCAGACAGTTGGGACGTCGTTCCCCTGAAATGCGTCTCAATCAAATCACGATCTAATCCGACGGCTTCGAAAATTTGGGCCCCACGGTAGCTTTGAATGGTCGAGATGCCCATTTTCGACATGATTTTGACGATGCCTTCGACGACTGCTTTTTGATACGAGCGAATGGCCTCTTCAAATGAATGCGCGATTTGTTCTCGTTCGACTAAGTCTCCTATCGTCGCATAGGCTACGTAAGGATATACCGCATCTGCCCCATACCCAATCAAAGTCGCTGCCTGATGCACTTCTCGAACTTCACCGCTCTCACAAATGAGACTACAGTTCGAGCGCAAGTTCTCTCGAATCAAGTGTTGATGGACCGCACTCAGTACGAGGAGAGACGGCATCGCAATCCGTTCATTACTGACGAAACGGTCAGATAGGATGATCACGTTCGCACCATTTCGTACAATCTGGCTGACCTGTTGCAAAAGGGCTTCAAGCGACGCCTCTAAGTCATTCGTAAACGTTGTATCGACTCGTTCGACCCTGAGCTTCTCGGCAAGTTGCTTGAGGGTTGCCCCATCAATCATCGGATGATCTAACCAAACACGTTTCGCATGACCTCGTCCAGTATGGACCGGATCTCCTTGCGGACCAATCCAAGTAAACGTAGCCGTGACAATTTTCTCCCGTAACGCGTCGATTGGCGGGTTGGTCACTTGCGCAAAGTGTTGTTTGAAATAGTGGAACAAGGAACGGGGCCGCGTCGAGAGCACCGCGATTGGTTGGTCATGCCCCATCGAGCCAATTGGATCTTTTTCGTCTTTGATTAACGGAACCATGTACTGTTCAATGTCTTCTTTCGTATATCCAAACGCACGTTGCACACGTCCGAGTTCAAGTAGTTCTTCTTCAACGATCCCACGATCCTCAATGGTCATCATCTGCTTAAGCCATTTGTGATAAGGCTCTGACTTCGCAATCGTCTCTTTAATCTCATGATCAGGGATCAATCGTTTTTCAATCAAGTCGATCAACAACAACTGTCCTGGTCTCAGACGTTGTTTGGACTTGACGTTCTCTGCTTCAACCGGAATGACTCCTGTTTCAGAGGAGAGAATCAATTCCCCGTCCAATGTTTCGACGTAACGCATCGGACGCAAGCCGTTACGATCTAAAATTGCTCCGATTTGCCTTCCATCTGTGAAGACGACTCCAGTCGGTCCATCCCAAGGCTCCATGATGGATGAATGATACTGATAAAAGTCGCGCTTGAACGGTTCCATCTTTCCTTCGACAAATGGTTCAGGAATCAACATCATCGCCGTGTGGGCGATCGAGCGACCTGTTCGTGTGAAGAATTCAAAAGCGTTATCGAGCATGGACGAGTCGCTCCCATCCTCTTGAAGCACAGGGAACAAGTGTTGAACGTCTTCGAATAAGTCTGTTGACGTGACCCCTTCCCGTGCTCGCATCGCATCGATATTTCCACGAAGCGTGTTGATTTCCCCGTTATGGACTATCATGCGGTTCGGATGTGCTCGTTCCCAAGAAGGGAACGTATTCGTCGAGAAACGAGAATGGACGATGCCGAACGTGCTTTTATAGTGAGGAGATTGCAAGTCCAAATAAAATGCGGCGATTTGATTTGGCGTCAACATCCCTTTATATACGATCGTTCTCGTTGACAGGCTTGCGATATATAGACGTAATGATTCGACTTTTTCGATTTTCCGACGAAGTTCATAAAAGACGCGTTCATTCGCATCCTCGTCTAGGAATGGACATGAGATAAACCATTGATAGATGACCGGTTGTGTGACCCGCGCATGTTCCCCGATTTGCATCGGGTCGACAGGTACTTCGCGCCATTCGATCGTCGAACAATCCAGTTCATCCGCCATCCGTTCCATCAACGTGATTTTTTCGTGAAGCTGATTCTCAGACGGCTGAAAAAAAACCATTCCGACAGCGTAACGACCGAGTGACGGAAGGTTCATGGTTTGCGTAAACAATTCGTGTGGAATCTCAGTCATGATACCCGCCCCATCACCAGCATCGATGACACCTTCTCCTCCTCGGTGCTCTAAATTACATAACATGGAGAGCGATTTTTGAACGATTTCATGTTTCTTTAGCCCATGTAGATTGACGTAAAGTCCAATCCCACACGCATCTTTCTCAAATTTTGAGTCATACAAACCAACTCGACTCATCTCATCGACCCCTTTCACTCACAGTTTCGTAATTAACATTTTGTTCTAAATATTCTGAAAAATCAAGTGAGTTGCATGCATTTTTGCATAATAGAAATCTCATTTAGTCATATTGAAAGCGTATACATGACTGTTATCAATGTATTTATCGTTTTTAGTTATGTTCAATAAAGAATAAATATCCATAAATATTATTTATTTATAGGTTCTTCAGAACATAAAAAAAGGATATCCAGAAGATACCCTTTTCTTGATTATTGTCCTACTGTTTTACGCGGATGTTGTAAAAACGATTTCGGACGTTTCCACAAAATCAATCCGATATACCCAATCGCAAGCAATGCGAGGGCGCTGACAATCACAACATAGAGTGTGCCTTCTTCGATTCTCGCAAAGATTCCGATATACGCCCAGACGAATACGAGTGGATAGATGAAATCATGATGCCACCACATAAAGAGAAGGGCAAGAATCACACCGACCATCAGCATAAGAGAGGTCCAGGCGAGTTCATCAAGACCTAACAGCGACGTGATCTGTTCCGTCTTCATCACAACGAACGTGTTGACGATGGTCGCGACTGATACCCAGCCGATGTAGATGGAGAACGGGAACCGATCGAGCCAGCTCGTAGACGTCCGAAAAGCGATATAATACAACCAGCACAGCGTAGCCAGGAACACCACCATGATGACAAGTGAGACGACGAACCATTCGTTCGTGAATGCCAATAGCCATAAACCATTCAGCACGCAAGAGACTAAAAATCCGGCTTTCATCCGCTCGGCTTGACGATTCGCCGTCGTCCCTTTCTTCAACTGGAGCACCAACCAGACAAGTAACGCGACATAGATGACACCCCAAATCGAGAAGGCGTACCCTGCCGGCTTAAAGTAGATATCGATGCGGTCCGAAACCGCCGCGTTGTCGCCGCTCGCGAAATAGTTGATGACGACGGTCGCTAAAAAAGCAACCCAGTTTACAATCGGCCATTTTGATAAGTCCATAAGCACGATCTTCTAAATGAAGATCAAACACCTCCTTTTTTAACATAATATTAAATACCCGCATCCATGTGACTCTACACGTACAAAGGGGCTCGCATATGCGAACCCCTTCTCCATTAAAAGTCGATTTCGTCTGGATCTGGTCCGAGACGTTCTCCTGTCGCCACTTGATCGATCTTCGCCAAATCGTCCGCATCGAGTGAGAAGTCGAAAACATCAAAGTTTTCACGGATTCGATGTGGTGTCACCGATTTCGGTAGCGCGACATGACCGGATTCAAGGTGCCAACGGAGCACAATCTGAGCCGGTGTCTTCCCGTGTTTTTCTGCAATTTCAGAAAAAGCAGGGATGTCTAAAAACTTACCTTGCATGAGTGGACTCCACGCCTCGATCTGAATCCCTTCATCTTGGCAGTAATCCAACAAATCAGGTTGCGGGAGTTGTGGATGAAGTTCAACCTGATTGATGAGTGGCGCCATCAGACCGGCTTCTTTCAACGTTTCTAAATGGTGTTCTTTAAAGTTGGATACACCGATTGCTTTGATTTTTCCGGCTTCATATAAATCGATGAGATCTTTCCACGCATCGACGAACCCATCAACCGGCCAATGCAACAGACAAAGGTCCAAATAATCTGTCTGGAGTCGTTTTAACGAGTCTTCGAATGCCTCTTTCGTTTTGCCTTCACGAATGTCATCATTCCAAATCTTCGACGTGATGAACAATTCAGAGCGGTCTACACCTGAGAGATGAATTCCCTTCGCAACGCCCTCTTCATTTTTATAGATTGCAGCCGTATCGATGTGACGATAGCCTGTTTTGATCGCTTCAACGACAGCAGCTGGCGCCTCGGTTTCATTATCGACCTTCCAGACCCCAAAGCCGATCATCGGAATTTCGACCTTATTTCGTAATGTAGCGTAAAGCATCTCATTCATCCCCTTTTCATTCTAACGAGATGATTTTATCATACCCGACAATTTATTTCGGAAAACTAAATCGTCAAATCTTTTCGGGTGAATCGGAAGAACGAGAGTGCTGAAAAGATGGTCAAGAGACCGAGTAACCAGATGAAATGGATGCCCCAATACTCCTCACGCATGATGGCACCTGCGTCAAAGAGAGAGAAGAATGAGAGGTTTGACATCCAATCGAATTGATCGCTCACTCCTTGGATGATATTCATCACGAGAAAGAACGTGAATATCCCGCCCGTCACCATATAGGATTTACTACTATCATCGAATAGACTCGCAATCACATAAGCGGCCACGCCTAGGACGAGCAACATGAGCGCCCCATTCAATTGAAGCATCCACAGAACCGCATAATCGATTTGTAAATCGAACAGAAGGTCCGCTACCATTAAACTCAATCCATTTAGACCGACAAATAGCCCGACTGCCACAATCAACACAACGAAGCTTGACATCACATACGTGACCCGAGAAATCGGTGCTGCCATATACAACATGATTTCTCCAGAATCGACCGGTTTGGCCAAGAGTTTCGAGGCGAAAGTCAATGCGAATAAAACCGCGAGCACGTAAAAAATCAACCCATAATAGTTGCTCGACAATAGATTGAGAACGTTGTCCATCGCCATCGACGCGTCGATTTGGAAGACGTCGAGAAGCTCAGGTGGCAACGATTCTAATTTCGCCTCAATTAAGCCTGTTTCTTGAATAGATGGGAAGATGGCGGCTAAGAAAAAGAGATATACGCTGGTCCCGATTGAATATCCAAGAATCCAACTGCGATTCTGTTTCAACATGGAGCGAATTAACATGTCATGTCGCCTCCCCGTAATACTGCATGAACAAATGTTCGAGCTCGTCTGTACCGCTTGACAATGATTGAATCTGGAAATCCGCCAACGTTCGAATGAGATGGTTCAACTCTGATGGTGTGGAGATGGTGACCTCGACATGCATGCCGTCCCGTTCACCAGAATCGGCCGCGAATCGAACGGCTTTCGCTTCCGTTGAAAATTCGATTCGATACCGTTTCACGCTATGTTGTCGTAATTGTTCCATATCCTCTTCGATGATGATGCGTCCATCTTTAATCAACGCGGCACGGTCGCACGTCCGCTCCATCTCAGGGAAATGATGAGAACTCATGAGAATCGCTTTCCCTAATTGCTTTTCTTCAATTAACCAATCGACTAGACGCTCTTGCATGAGCGGGTCTAATCCGCTCGTCGGTTCATCCAAAATATAGACGGGCACATCTTTCATGAAGCAGGTGATGATAGCAAGCTTTTGCTTCATCCCTTTTGACATCTTCCGTACTTTCGTCGCCTCATCGAATGAAAACCGTTCACGTAATTGCCGTTCACGATCCGGATTCGTTTTGTGCAGATGGCGCGTCAATCGAATGATTTCTTCCCCTGTCATGTTTTGGGGATAATTAATTTCTCCCGGCAAATAGCCGACGCTCTGCTTCACTTGCTCCGTCTCCTGCCAACAATCGAATCCGTTGATAGTCGCCTTGCCTTCACTCGGCTTCAACAGACCCATCAAATGTCGAATCGTTGTGGATTTCCCAGCGCCGTTCGGTCCGATGAATCCGAAGATTGTTCCTGGTGTCACTTGAAGGGATACATCAAAAATGCCATGTGTATCATCAAATCGTTTCGTCAATCGCTGAATCCGAATCATCTCGACCCCTCCTTTTTTGTAATATCTTAACAATATGATTACAAAACTAGTATATCACGTTCTTTTTTGAAATGGAAATGGTATATTGATTACAAAACTAGAGAAAGGAGCGCTTCGATCAATGGATGGATTTGCGAAACGTACCGAAGAAAAACAACAAGCGATCTTACGTGCCGCTTATGACTTGATGACAGAGAAGCAATCCCGATTTAAAATCAGTGAACTAGCGAAACGAGCGCATGTATCCCCTGTATCCATCTATAATTACTTCGGTTCAAAAGACCAGGTCATCGTGGAAATCTTAAAACAAATGACAGAAGAGCAGATGAGTTGGATTGAACAGGCGATTGAGTCGAACGCTCCCTTCGATGCGTTACTCGTCGAGATCCTAAAACGAAAAATCCAGACGGCGGTTCTCTTTGACGAGACCATCACAGCCATGATTCAACAAGACCCGAACTGGGAACAGCTTGCGACTCGAGGATATACTGCTTTCGCCCGGTTGATTGAATACGGGAAGGCCCAAGGGTCAATCGATTCGACGTTATCCACTTCTTCTTATTTACGCTATGTACAATTCATGCAACAGGCTATCCTGTCCGATCCTCAGTTTTCAATCGAGAATATGAAGGAAACGATGGACGTCTACTTTCATTTCTTTTTGAATGGGGTCATGAAACGGTAAAAGGTGACTGTCTCAAGCAAGCAGACAGTCACCTTTTTTATGTGTGATAGATAAAGTCTTCAATTGGATAGAGCGATAGATCCACTTCCGCGTCTCCTGTCAGAACGAGGTCACTCAACACTTTTCCGATGAACGGGCCGACCGTCAAACCGGATGATCCCAGACCGTTCGCGACCAACAGTTTTTCTGCCCCAGGCACCCTTCCGAGTACGGGAATTGAATTCGGTGTAACCGGACGGAAGCCGACTTTCGTCCCCACGAGTTCTGCCTCGGAAAGTCCAGGTGCCGACTCCAAACCTTTCGTCAGTATTTCGTGTACACCGATTGCAGTCGGACGAACGTCGAACGCTTTTCCTTTCTCATGTGTCGAACCGATGACCACTTTCCCGTCGTCAAATCCGAGTAAATAGCGGCGTCGTGGCGGCATGACGACCGGCCAGTCAGATGCATCTGTATCCTTCAACTGGACGTGGACGAGCTGGGCCTTTTCCCCTTCGACTCGTACCGTATATCCAAGAGGCTGTAACAGCTCCGGTAACCAAGCACCCGTCGCAAGGATGATTTCATCCGCTTCATATCTCACTCCGTCACACTCCACACCAATCTCATCTCCGCTCGTCAACCGTGCTGAACCGTTGACAAATGTGACGCCACGCTTGATAGCGACTCTCTCAAGTGCAGCGCGAAAGCGACCGCCGTCGACTCTAGCCCCTCCTGTCACGAAGAGTGCATCGTATTCATCGGATAACGGTGGGAAACGATGTTGTGCCTCTTCAGCAGTCAGTCGTTTGAGTTCACCGATTTCTGGCGCTTCTTCTCGACGAAGCAAAGTTCGCTCCATCATCTGGTCGAGCTTTGTTTCTTCATGGAGCGCAAGCGTCCCGACACGTTTGTATCCGGTGTCCGTCTCCCCTTCAGCCTCCAGCTCTTTGACGACCTTAGGATAATAGCTTGCTCCGCCTTTCGCCAGTGCATACCAAGCTTTGTTGCGTCGCTGCGCAATCCACGGACATACGATTCCAGCCGCGGCATCCGTTGCTCTTCCTTTTTCTTTCCGGTCAATGACCGTTACATCCGCATTACCAGCTAAATGATAGGCAGCTGAAACACCGACGATCCCTGACCCGATAATCACTATTTTCTTCATCATAAATCTGTCTTGCTCAGACAGATGGACACATCCTTTCGTAAAAAAATCATCGACCCAACGGATCGATGATTGATTCTTATTCTCTCATCGCTAGACGATAAAGTAAATCTAACAACTCGATGTAGAGCCACACGAGCGTGACGATTAATCCGAATGCCGCGACCCATTCCAACTGTTTCGGAGCCCGAGCTTCGACTTGACTTGCGATGAAGTCGAAATCTAAGACGAGAGCGAGTGAAGCGACGATGACAATCACGAATTGAACACCGATCGCAAGTGGGCTTGAACCGGTCATGAATGCCAAGCCTGAACCGAACAAACTCATAACGAGTTGCACAAGATATAACAACATGACTGTGAACATGGCTGCCATGACACCGGCTTTAAACTTCTGGGTCACTTTGACAAGCCCTGTCGTATAGACAAACCACATCGCAAAGGCGACGACAAACGTCGTTAATACGGCACGTCCCACAATACCAGGGACCATCGCTTCAAAGAAATACGAAATCGATCCGACGAAGACACCTTCGATAATCCCGTATAGGGGTGCGACGATCGGAGCCGTATTTGGTTTAAACGTGATGAGCAAAGCAAAGATAAAGCCGAGGATGAGTGACCCGATCATGAGCGGGAACAAGAGCCCTTCTCCAATCGTCGGGACGACAAGCCATGTCGTACCGGCTGCCGCTGTCACGAGTAAAAGCAAGGTGAACACTTTAGACCATGTTCCCGCTTTCGTCATCGGTTCGGCACTGTAAGCTGAGGACTGCATTGATTTACGAAGTAATGGATTCGATTTTAAGTTCAACGTTGAATAGCTCCTTTATGGTTCAGTTACTGTTTTGCGAACACGTCGATGAACGCGCGCATATAATCTGGTAAGTCTGGCGGACGACGACTTGAGACGATATGTCCGTCGACGACGACCGGCTCATCATGCCAAATCGCTCCCGCATTTTCCATGTCATCTTTGATTCCAGGCGTGCTCGTCACGTTCACCCCGTCTAGAATGTTCGCAGAAATCAACACCCAACCGGCGTGACAGATTTGACCGATTGGTCGTTTTTGTTCATCCATATAACGGACGAATCCTTTCACCGAATCGAAACGGCGCAATAAGTCAGGAGACCATCCGCCTGGCACGAGGATCGCATCGAACGATGTAATGTCCACATCATCAAACGCCACGTCAGATTTTGCTGGCACACCGTATTTACCGATATATGCGTGATCGGCCTTCTCCCCAGCGAGGATCACGTGCGCTCCCTCTTCACGAAGGCGATGCACCGGGTACCAAAGCTCTAAATCCTCGAAGTCATTACTGACAAGTTGAAGGACTTTCTTCCCTTGTAGTTTCATCAAACCCCTCCTTTTATTCATTCCCCATTATACCCGAAAGCGACAGTCACGAAAACGAAGAATCATGATTGTTTTTCCAGGATATTGATTGTGGATGATTCTTACCACTATATCTTGTGTTTCCTCCCTACAATTGATACCTTTAGTGGTAGAAGAATGAGAAGGAGGCACATCACCTATGAAGCAATATCATGACTTATGTCGACACATCCTCGACCAAGGTGTCGTAAAGGAAGACCGGACCGGGACCGGGACAACGAGTGTATTTGGTTACCAAATGCGTTTCAATCTGCAAGAAGGGTTCCCCCTGATTACGACGAAAAAATTACATATCCGTTCCATCATTCACGAACTATTATGGTTCATCTCAGGAGAGACAAACGTCCGATACCTTCAAGAAAACGGGGTCCGTATTTGGAATGAATGGGCAGACGAGGAAGGTAATCTGGGTCCGGTGTACGGTTCACAGTGGCGTTCATTCCCACGCCCGGACGGCTCGTCCGTCGATCAACTGGCTCAAGTGATTGAACAAATCAAAACGAATCCAGATTCGAGACGGTTGATCGTGTCGGCATGGAACCCAGGACAGCTTGACGAGATGGCCCTCCCGCCATGTCATCTATTGTTCCAATTCTATGTCGCTGACGGGAAGCTCTCGTGCCAGTTATATCAACGAAGCGCCGACACCTTTTTAGGTGTTCCATTCAACATCGCATCGTATGCACTTTTGACGCACATGGTCGCCCATGTGACTGGTCTAGAAGTTGGCGATTTCGTCCACACCCTCGGAGATGCTCATATTTATCATAACCATCTCGAACAAGTGGAACTTCAACTGTCGCGTAACCCGCGTCCGTTACCCCAACTCAAGATTGTCCGTGACGTATCTTCAATTGAATCATTCCGTTTTGAGGACTTTGAGATTCTCGGATATGATCCACATCCACATATTAAAGGAGAAGTGAGCGTATGATTTCACACGTCGTCGCATATGGGCAGAATCGGGAAATCGGGAAAGACAATGATTTATTATGGCGATTGCCAGATGACTTGAAACACTTTAAATCTATCACGTCTGGTGGCACGGTCGTCATGGGAAGAAAGACGTTTGAGTCCATCGGTAAAGCGTTGCCGAACCGACGCAACATCGTCGTCACATCTGATGTTTCCTTTTCAGCCGATCAAGTCGAAGTGTGGCATGATTTAGAACGTCTCGTCGAAATGAGTCAACAGGAGGAATGGTTTGTCATCGGTGGGGCCACGTTATATGAACAGACGATGCCGATGACGAGCCGGATCTATGCAACGGAGGTCGCTGCATCGTTCGAGGCCGATACGTATTATCCCGAACGGATTGGGGAATGGTCAATTACGAGTACAATCGACCACCCGCAAGACGAAACACATGCATATGCCTTTTCATTCAAACAATACGACAAAACAGACATCGCATCATGATGTCTGTTTTTAGTCTGGCAATTTTTCCAACCACTGTTCAATTTTTCTCGTGATAACCTCGTCTTGTTCTCCATCCGCATAATCGTCATAGATTGCTCCGAGTTCAGACGCCGTTCGTTTCGATACAGCAAGAATGTGACTATATTTGCCTCGTTGCTCTTTCACAGCAGACAACGTCCCTTTCGCTTCTTGCGCACGCGCATCATCCAAGACGAACATCTCGATATTGTCATTACAAGAATACGCCTCGTAAGGACGGTATACAACTTCATATCGGCGATGCTCTTTGGGGAGTCGATCAGCAAGCGAAGTATAGGTATTGGCAGACATCGTCACATAGGCGATTCGCTTCTCCTCACGAACAGCAGAAGTGTATCGGACGACACGATTTCGACCATCTCGTTTCGCCTTATACAGCGCCTCATCTGCGTAGGCACACCACTCTCCAAGTGTATAGCCAGTCTGGCAGACTCGGGTGTATCCAATCGACACCGTCACCTGATGATCGTATGGAAACTCCATCTCTTCGATGCGAGTTCTGACTCGCTCAAGTACCGATTCGACGATCGCACGGTCTGAAACGTTCAAGAGGATCAAAAATTCTTCGCCTCCGTATCGGATGAGCTCATCACTAGAGCGAATGGCATGACGGATTTCTTCAGAAACACGATGAAGCACATCATCCCCATACGAGTGACCGAACGTATCATTCAATTGTTTGAAGTGATCGATATCGAGAAGTGCGACAGCAAAACTCTCACCAGACCGCTCCAATCTCGAGATGAACCGAGAAAAGGTCGCCTTTAAATACTTACGGTTGAAAGCACCCGTTAATTCATCCACGAGTAACGCTTTTGATACGAGACGGGATTTTTCAATATGTAGCCCAAGACGCACCAATCGTTCCTCCATCGGCACCCACGATTCCCAATAATCGTCGAATCCATATGAATAGGCAGCAAGACGATAGTGTTCATTCGTTCCGATGACAATGAGGGGAACGTAGAGTTTTCTCATTTTGCTAACGAACGATTGGATATCTCGCTCTTTAAATTGTGGCCATAATTCAACGTCCATAATGATGGCTTTTGGCACATCCTCATAATCGTATTCCACGGCTTCTTCAAGGGTCTGCAAAAATACTGGACGTGCCCCGAGCTTTTCAACGCGCGACTTGTAACGGCTAAATGTGGAAAAGCTTGCGGATAAGATAAGGACGAGATCTTCGTCCTCTTGTTCAATCCCCAAGACGGTATGGATATAACGTTTCACAGGAGAGATCAAGGTCAAAGCTTCCGCTTGTGTAAGGACGCTTGGCAACTCCTTCGCGTCAGACTCGACACGACTAAAGATTTCTAACAAATGCATCAACCGTCGTTGCCGAACTTCCTTCTTCATCCAATCGAGTAGAAACTCGATATCGCTTTTGGGAATTTGTCTCGACTCCGATATCTTTTTCAAAATCATATGTATACGCTCAGTGAGTTGACCTTGCTCCATTCCCGTCCCCCCCTATGTTCGTACTCCCCGAATTCTCTTATGTTTCGATTATGCGACTTCTCAGGATAAAATACAACTATTTCCTTATTTATTTTCTGTTGTTTTACATATAACTAGGACCTACGTCCTAAAAAAGACATACTAAAAGCGGTCTTGCGACCGCTTTGTGTTATTTTTTCACTTTTAAGTTTGGTGACGTCATTTCCTCCGGACGAATCCATTGATTAAATTGCTCTTCCGTTAATAAACCAGTTTCTAAGGCTGCTTCTTTCAAAGAAGTACCGTTTTTATGTGCCAATTTCGCAATTTTTGCCGCATTTTCGTAGCCAATATGCGGGTTAAGTGCTGTAACGAGCATGAGTGACTGTTCCACATTACGTGAGATCACTTCATGATTTGGTTCGATTCCGACAGCGCAATGATCATTGAACGAATGTAAGCTGTCCGTCAATAGACGACAAGTCTGTAGGAAATTATACATGATGACTGGTTTGAAGACGTTCAATTCAAAGTTCCCTTGACTCGCCCCGAAACCGATTGTCGCATCATTTCCGAGTACTTGTGCGGCAACCATTGTGAGCGCCTCACTTTGAGTCGGGTTAACTTTACCCGGCATGATTGAACTTCCTGGTTCGTTCTCCGGAATGGTGATTTCTCCGATTCCTGCACGTGGTCCAGAAGCCAACCATCGCACATCGTTCGCAATCTTCATCGCGTCCATCGCTAAGGCTTTTAATGCACCATGCGTGAAGACGAGTTGATCGTGACTTGTAAGGGCGTGGAATTTGTTGACGGCTGTTACAAACGGTTTGCCCGTCTCATCTGAGATTTTCTTCGCTACAACTTCACCGAACTCAGGGTGTGCGTTGATCCCTGTTCCGACAGCCGTTCCTCCAAGTGCAAGCTCCGTAAGTGGTTCAATCGTGCGCTCGATCATCTGTTTTGACAATTCAAGCATCCGGACCCACCCACTGATTTCTTGACCGAGTGTGACCGGCGTCGCGTCTTGAAGGTGCGTCCGACCAATTTTGACGATATCCTTAAACGCCTCCGCTTTTTGTGAAAGGGTTTGATAAAGCGAGTCGATTGCTGGAAGGACATCATCTTGTACGGAAAGGATGGCGGCGATGTGCATCGCGGTCGGATACGTATCATTCGAGCTTTGCGATTTGTTGACATCATCATTCGGATGAATCGTGATAGATGCTCCACGAGCCTGTAACTTTTCGTTCGCAAGATGCGCAATGACCTCGTTGACGTTCATGTTTGACTGCGTGCCCGATCCTGTCTGCCAGACGACAAGCGGGAATTCCGCGTCATGCTGCCCTGCTAAAATCTCATCTGTCACCTCTGCGATGATCGCTGCTTTCTCTTCCTCGAGTACACCGAGTTCAGCGTTTGCTAAAGCTGCACCTTTTTTCAAAATGCCAAATGCGTATACGATTTCAAGCGGCATCTTCTCCGCACCAATTTTAAAGTTTTCAAGACTACGTTGCGTTTGTGCTCCCCATTTCGCCGTAGCTGGAACTTTAATTTCCCCCATTGTGTCCCGTTCGATCCGATAATCCATTTATAATTCCCCCTCTATAGTTGACTACGCTTTCATTTTAGCGAAAAACCATCTAAAAAGAAATGACTCCGTCAAAAAAGCGACCAAGAATGATCTCGGTCGCTTAATTCATTCCATTCAATGCGTCGCGTGCAATCACGTCCGCTCGATTCTCCGCTCGTGGGACCCATTTTAAGAACACGGTCGGCAATTCATCGTAGGCAATCAGTGCTTTCAGAAACAGAGGCTTCGCCGAAGCATCTTTCATGAAACGTTGCTCTAGTGCGCGAACAATCACTTCGGCGTCGGAATACAGCATGAATGAGGTTTCACCTTTTAATGCATGCGCTTGTTCCAGTGCATAAGCACATGCAGCCAATTCCGCATGAACGCTTGTCAATCCTTGCATGCGACGTTTAAACGTCGATACGGTACCGTCGGAAGACTTGATCCACACACCGATTCCATTATCTCCAGTCGTCTGATTGGTGGCCGCGTCAAAATAGATGTGAACCAAACCGGTACGCCTCCCAATCCGTGTTGACAGGAGCATGGATATCAATCTGTGACAGTCGTTTCGACAAGAGCGCGATTTCTTCATGACCGTCTAGTTTTTTTGCATATTTTTGATGGGGCGCTTCGAGTGTTTCATTTTGAACATGCATATAAAGCGTCTCAATCGTATCGTAATGCTGAATTAAAATCGTCGCCGTCTTCGGACCGATGCCACGTACACCTGGGATGTTATCCGAAGAGTCTCCCTGCAATGCCTTCACGTCGACAAACTGATATGGTTTCACGCCATACATCAATTCAAAAGAAGCTTCATTGACGAGCTGCTCCTCACCTTTTTTTGGCATGATTTGAAACACGTTCGGAGACAACAACTGAAGTAAATCGCGGTCCGAGGAATAGAGATATGATTCACCAGGGAACGCTGTCGCGACTGCGCCCATCAAATCATCCGCTTCATATCCCGTCAACTCGGATTGTAAGATACCTCGTTCATCCAAAGCGGCCCTCAATTTCAAATAGTCTTCGAAAAGTGGTTCCGGGAGTCCATTACGCGTTGCTTTATATTCAGGATACATCGCATAACGGTGGGTAGACTCTCGTGTCCCGTCCCAAAAGAAAGCGATATGGGAAAAGTCTGTCGTCCAGGAATCCACCTTTCGAAGTAATCCTTTCACAGTCACTTCCGGATCTTGTGCTCGTCTTCGCTCCGTCGCAAAATAATAACGGGACAACAAATTAAATCCGTCAACTAGAATAAGCTTCATCTTGCTCCACCTCACATGCTTTTAATCCCCGTGCTAGTGCATCTTGGTCTAGTTCCTTCCCAATCCAAACAAATACGGAACGGTCCCCTTCATGCACCTCATTTGCAAATGTCGCGCCCATCAACTGATTCGTCGCTTGAATGACAAACTTGCGCTCCTCATCCTGTAAGCGGACAATCGCCTTCATCCGATACATCTCATCCTCGTAGTGCATCAAGACTTCACGAACGTAACGGGTCACGCGCTCCCGAGACAATGGACGCTCGGCACTCAACGTGATGGCACGAAGGGAGGAGACCGATTCACTCGTCTCTGTCAGTTGACTCAACTTCTGTTCATCGACACGTGACAGTTGGAACGTATTTTCAAGTAATTCGTAATCGCCTTCTGTTTGAATCGTCTCTACAATCCTTACCGTCGGATTGAGTTGCTCGATTCGGCGGCGTGCTTGATTGAGTTCATCCGACGACACTAAATCGGTTTTATTTAACAAGATGAGATCGGCATAAGCGATTTGATGAATCCCTTCTTTGAACAGTTCACGATCCATTTGACTGGCATCCACAACCGTCAAGATGGCATTCATTTTGAAGTGTTGTCGCAAATATTCATCATAGTAAATCGTCTGAATGATTGGTGCGGGATCCGCGACACCGGTCGTCTCGATGATGACCCGGTCGAATGTTTCTTGCTTTGCAGCCAATTGATAGAACGTCTTACTCAAATCATTTTGGATAGAACAGCAAATACATCCGTTTGAGAGTTCGATTTGCTCTTGGTCCATCTTGACGATCAATTGTTCATCGATATTTATCGCGCCGAGCTCGTTGACGATCAGACAAATCTTTTCATCCGTCGCCGCTAGTAAGCGGTTCATATACGTTGTCTTGCCTGCTCCTAAAAACCCGGTCACTAATTGTACGGGAATCATGATACCACCCTTTTCTTACAAATCTTCGTGCGCGCGAGCCCATTTCTCATAACGCGCATCCAATAAATCAATCAAGTGAAGCATCCAAGCCTCCGTCGTCATCGGGAGGACACTCGATCCCCACTCACGTTTCCCATGATGTGATAAAATCATGTGCCAGATTCGATGGTGGACATCCAATGGCAGTCGCGTCGACGTCTGGCGTAACGTTTCTTCAAACAATAGCCCACCGTATGGCATATGCCCGATTAGTGTGCCCATCGGGTTGATGGAGATGCCGGTCGTTTCACTTGTGCCCTCAACAGGAGATAACTTCTCAAAACGATTCGGACTAGATAACAGATGACTGTATTCATATATTTTTCCGATGTCGTGGAAGAGGATTCCAAGTGCGAGTTCATCCCAATTCAACGGTTCTTTCCGCTCGGCCATCGCTTCACAGGCGGCATACAGCGATTCAAACGTTCCTTTATATGCCTGTTCGATTTTAACACCGTTCATCGTATTCCAAAGGTCGACTTTGTGCAACTGCTCCGCTTCTTTGATAACACGAAACACCATCGCCAAATAGTCATCTTGCTCTTGAATCCGATAGCCGAGACGAAGCATACACACGGTATGCTTCAATAGACCTCCCGCATAGTTATGATGGTGGTAGAGTGCCGCTGGCGATAGTACGAAATCATCCCAAACGAAATCAAGGAGGCCGTAGGCGATCTGTTGATAGGTCGGTGACAACGTATCAATCAAACTGAACAATTCATCCGCAAACTGCTCCATCGTCTCATCCCCTGGCAAGCCTGGTAATAACGAGATTGCCTCATCTTTTGAGATAGGATGGACGCGGTCAATCGTAATCGATTTGGCGCCATCCGGTTTTGGATAGACATCGATTTTCCCGGACAATTCGATGACACCCGATTCATAGATTGGAAGTAGTTCACTCTCATTTCCACGTAGCCAATGTTTGGCACGCATCATCCCGTTCGACGTCGTAACACTTAGTTGAAGCCATTTCGCACCATTCTTTCCTTCTCTAACCTCGACTGTACTGACGAGCGCTTTTGTTTGGACAGGGGTCCCATCGGCTAACTGGTCTAAACGTTCCTTTGATTTGTCTATTTGCGGTATTTGAAATCGATCACGGTTCATTGATGAACCGATGACTGGATCAATTTGTTGATAATAGTTCATAATCATTCCCTCCTCGCATCTTCTGACATTGTATCGTGTTTCCGCTCATAAGGCGAACATACTTTCTAGTAGGGTCATGATTTCACATTCATTATATTGAAAGCGCTTACGATTATTGATACGATAAAGGTAGTTCGATAAAGGGGGAAACGAGAATGATTTCATTAATCGATACGTATGAGCGTTTCATCGCCTCGGGGGAAGCGACACGTTATGCACAAGAACAACAATCCATTGAACATATTCTAAAAGCGTCAACTTGTCCGGTGGGCATGCAGGACTTAGAACTGTCACTCACGCATCTTTCCGGTAATCCATATGCTAAAGATGCATCACTCGACAAAATTGTCGAACATGAGATGAAAGGGGCCATGGCGGCGCTTGAGCTTTCTGGTTACCCACTTCAGACACCGCTAGCGAAAGCAGTCATCTTGTCTGCGTTCGCTCGAACGAACCGACTCAATATTGATAAGCTAAAAGAACTGAGCCACGCCGACCTTCTCGTCCGAATTCAATCGGCAGAGCGCGCTTGGAAGCGGACATACACATTGTTACACCGTTCGACGCCGATTCAGATTTGTGGTCAAATGGATTCACTCCTCGGTGGATGCGCCATTCAACGCGTTCTTGAGGCAATCAAACAACCGGGAACGACAAAAACAGCATAAGAAAAGGAGCGGTCCCCGGGCCGCTCCTTTTCTTATGCTCATCCTTCTGTTACTTCAACTGCATCCGGCTCATATAGCGTCACGTTACGTGCCGGAGAGAAAGTCGAAATCGCATGTTTATAGATCAATTGTTGACGACCTTCCGACTCGACGATGACGGTAAAGTTATCAAATGACTTGATGACACCTCGAATTTGAAACCCGCTCACTAAAAATACGGTCGTTGGCACCATTTCTTTTCGGAGTTGATTCAAAAAATGGTCTTGGATGTTGTAGCTCGCTTTCATGCTGGATTCCCCCTAGTCTTTATCTCTTTAAAATAATCGGAATTTTCGAAAAAACCCCTCTACATCATCATAAATATTTTTATATGATAGTTCAAATGATTTTCGCCCCATATCCACCCAAATTCCATCAAATTGATGACGGAACCACGTCAATTGACGCTTTGCAAACTGTCTCGTATGTTGTTTCAGCAAGTCTGTCGCTCGATCTTTCGAGACATGTCCCTCAACATATGGAATGATTTCCTTATATCCGATGGCTCGCATCGCCTGCGTATCTCGATATCCTTTCGCCATCAAACCCTTTACTTCCTCTACAAGTCCTGCTTCCATCATCGCATCGACCCGTTGATTGATTCGGTCATAAAGAAGTTCCCGGTCAGCATGGAGGACAAATAATCGATAATCGTAATGTTCGGACGGCGTACTATCTGTCGTCTGCGTATCGCCTTGCATCGCTACTTCGAGCGCTCGCACGACGCGACGGACATTATTCGGGTGAATCGTAGCCGCACGTTCCGGATCAAGTTGAACTAATCTTTGATGTAACGCCTCACGTCCTTCGACTTCTGCCAACCGTTCGAGATCAGCCCGCAACGCCTCATCCACAGGTCGCTCCACGAATTCATAGTCATATAAAATCGAGCGAATGTATAATCCTGTTCCTCCGACAATAATCGGTAATTTGCCACGGGCATAAATATCATCGATGGCGGCACGAGCCAACTGTTGAAAAGCTGCGACACTCATGGCATCATCCGGGTCGCAAATATCGATCAAATGATGCGGGATCCCTTCGGCCTCTTCTTTCGTCACTTTTGCTGAACCGATGTCCATACCCCGGTATACTTGAACCGAGTCACCCGAGACGATCTCGCCGTCGAACGCTTTTGCGAGTTCGATGCCCGTCTTCGTTTTGCCAACAGCGGTCGGACCGACGATGACGACGACAGGTGTTTTTTTCATACTTCTCACTCCTCAATTAAAAACCCGTCTCCTCGCGAGACGGGCCATCAAATTCTTCTTTTTATTCTATCATCAAATACGACGGCAAACAGCATCCAACCACATAAAAGTAATCCGAGTAATAACACGAGACCATCACTCATCTGCTTTCGCCTCCTTTAGCTTCCTCATTCCCACTTTTCACATTTTAGACACAAAAGCAACTGTAAAAAAGCACACTCAACAAAAAGTGCGCATTCCATCATCATCATCATCATTCAAAACAAATATTCAATCGTCATCTATTAACCTCTGAACCAATCCCAAAAATGAGCGCCTTGGGCGACAATCAAATAGTCGAACCAGCGTGTATAATCCATCGGAAGTTTTTCGGTGTCATCTGTGTAAGTCAAAAATTCTCCAACCCAGATGTAGTTTTCATGTTCATTGACGACCTCGCAAACAATCCATTCCCCATCTCTCCCGGCTCCGACGGGAATGAATTGTTCAGGACACTCCCATATTTCCCGATACTCGATCATTTCATCTACACTAAAAAGTCGGATTCCTCCACCGTATGTCGGATGAACAAATAGGTCAGCGCCATTATGTGTCTTCAAGAATTGAATAATGTCGTTTGGCATCATTTGCTTCAATCGCTTGATTTCAACTTCCATCGCAGGCTCACTGAATGAAAAGTGTAACGTGGCTACAAATCCCTCTTCATTTTGTATTTCAATCTGATTATTTACGAGCCTACTTTTCAACGTTTCAAGTGCAATCATCAACTCAACCCCACTTTTTGAGAATTAACGATATTCGTACCGTATCTTTCATTTCCACTTTTCTAAAGTATTGCATATATCGACCTTTCAGCGTTCAATAAAAAAGGACATCGGGCACGACTTGATCGCGTCCGATGTCCTCGAATCGTTTTTTTAATTCTTCATGAAGCAATTTCTATCGTCTGTTTCGTACGTTTGACAGAAACGATGAAATACAGGATTGCCGTACCGCTCGCCGCCCACCAAACCATGTCATACCATCCATTCATCAGTCCAGCCATCCCAACCATCGCCGGGACAATCAGCGTCAACCATGATAATACGAGGGCGACACGTGCTGTGATGGTCTCGTTCGGTTTCCCGAGTCCCATTCCAAAAAAGAACAGCGCCCAAAGGAATGACCAGAAGAACCACGTCAATGCCCCCGTCGGATCACTTTCTGCAATCGCCATCACACCGTAAAAAGCAGCTGCAATCGAAACGAATAATGAGAACCAGCCAACGCCACGTCCGTCTAAATTCAAAATAAACGTCACCCCTACATATAAATAAGTGAACGCAAATAGATAGATACTCGCAAGACCGAATTGCTCTTCTGGACTCGCCCCAATCAATAACCATGTGGCGATAAACGTTTGTAAAAGTCCCGTAAACAAACTAAAAAATCCTGCGCTCTTGCTATCCACTTTCCCGAGAAGAACGAGACTATTTAAAAACAGTGCGACACCACCGAATAGTAAACTTACATTACCCACACTCATTACCCCCTTTGTACAGATGTCTGACCTTTAATCTACTGTATCACTTTAGCTTGAATTCGCTTTCAGTGCAAGGGGATTTTTAAGTGTTCACGAGAACGCCACGCCTTACTCGTTCTCAAGGGTTTGGATGGCCTCGTCAATTCGCTCTTGTTCCTCATCCGTGAAAGTCGGATACTGTGGATCAATCCGTTCAAGAACTTCAATCATGACTGACGAAATAATTAAACGACTATACCACTCATCATCTGCCGGCAACACATACCAGGGTGAGACTTCCGTTGATGTGTGCGACAACATCTCGGCAAAGATTCCTTGATATTCTTCCCAATGCTGCCGCTCTTCGATGTCACTGAAGGAGAATTCCCAATTCTTTTTCGGATCCTTTAATCGTTCAAGCAAACGGTCTCGTTGTTTATCTTTAGATACATTGAAAAAGAACTTGATGACTTCGAATCCGTTTTCCTGTAAATAGCGTTCATAATCGTTGATTTGACGATATCGCATCTGCCAGACCTCTTCCTGGTCCATTTCCTCCGGAAGTACTTCGTCCCCCAACAAATCATGGACACGTGGCGCAATGACCTCTTCGTAATGGGATCGGTTTAAAATTCCGACCTGTCCTCTTTCTGGTAACAAATCATGCATTCGCCACAGATAGTCGTGCTTTTTCTCCGTATCGGAAGGTTTTTGAAACGCATTCGTCTTCAGTCCTTGGGCGTTCAAATTTGAAAAGATATAGCTGATCGCCTCATCTTTTCCACCCGCATCAAGCGCCTGCAAGACGACGATAATCCCTTTCTTACTCTCGGCATATAATCGCCAATGTAGTTCTTTCAATCGCTCGACACTGTTCGGAATGAGTTCAGTCGTCAAGGTGTCATCCTCCGGTTTGTCTGAAACAGTCGTTGGAATATCATCTAATTGAATCTTGCTGTTCGGTGACACAATAAATTCCTTCGTGTTCATACTCGTTCTCCTTTTCGCTCGACGTTCAACCTTGATTTACCCAAAAACTGCATATGAAAATCCCTTCCGAAAATTTCGGAAGGGATGTTGAGAACTTAGTAGATTCCGACAGCGTCAAATGATTTCGCAGCTGATACCGCTTGCGGACTTGTCGCACCGTAAAGGTCTTTTGCAGATTGTACGACCGCTTGACGAAGGCTTGAGAAGTTAGACGTTGGTGTCAAGTAAACATTGAGGGCACGGTAGTAAATATCCCCCATCGCCATGACTCCCACACCTTGTACCGATACGCCGTAGTGTGATCCACCATTACCTAAGAGGTATGCCGCTTTGTTGACGATACCTGAGTTGATGTGAACCCCACCATTATCTTGTGTGCCTGTGTAACGTTTCGAGTAGTGATCTGGGTCACCGTATGCAGCCGGGTTCGCCATCGAACGAAGTCCGTCGCCTGCTACACCTGGTGTGTAGATGTCTTCTCCTACCAACCAGTCGAAGTTAGTGCCGACGCTATATTCCGCCACTGTACCTAGGATATCCGATACTGCTTCGTTGATCGCCCCGGACTCGTTTTGATAGATCAGTCCTGCCGTGTATTCCGTGACCGCGTGAGTCAATTCGTGAGCGACTACGTCAAGTGCACCTGAAAGATACGTGAACGTTTGACCGTCTCCGTCTCCGTATACCATCTTACTTCCGTCCCAGAACGCATTGTTGTAGCTACGGCTATAGTGAACCGTTGAGTTCAATGCAGCTCCGGCGTTGTCATAGCTGTTTCGTCCGTAAGTGTTTTTGTAGAAATCATATGTCTTTGTCGCGTTGACGTGTGCAGAGACAGCGGCACGGTCATAAGTCGTGTTCAAGACGTTATCCACGTCAGCCCATAGCGAACCTGGGAGTGTCGTACGGTTTTTCGCATCGTACGTATAGATTCCCTTTCCACGCGTTGAATCTTGGAGATAATAGTAAGATCCGCTCTTCGTTGTCTTGAACGTTTGGCTGTAGCCGAGAACATCGATTCCCGTTCCCGTATATGTCGTACCTGTCACACCGTTCGTCGGTCTCGCGTGAGCTAACTGGTCAAATTTATTAAGTACCTCACCCGTTCCAGCATCGATGAAGTATGTCCAGCGTGACGGCTCTTCCGCTTCAAGGATCGTTCCGGTCACTTGATATGCATAAACCGACTTCTCACCTTTTGGATAAACAATCAATTCCGCTTCCGGTTCGAGCTCGAAGGCCCCTTTATGTCCGACAAGCTTTTTGTAACTCGCGATGGCTTTCTTTTCAGTTAACTTGATCGACTTATGTAGGTTCTTGACCGATTTCGCATCATCCACGACTGTCTTCAATTGACCCGCTTCATCTACGACACCGACTACCACACCACCGAATACTGGCACGCCATCAACTGTCTGTTGGAGCTTAACCACTTTCCCGACTTTGTCTGATTTCGACTCGATCGTCTTGAACTCACCTTTTGATTTGACGTACTCTTTTACAATCGTTGTCGGTGCACTTTCTGATGGTTTCGTCAGAGTGCCTGACTTCAATTCTGCCGCACCGACCAATTGTGGTACGAGCAATACGCCTGCGATTAATGATGTAGAAACAACTTTTTTCATGTGTTTACCTCCTTTGTGATGATTCTTACTTTACACACTTTCCCACAAAGGCTGTATCCACCTTTTTAATTATTTTGATAATTCATAATATTGAGTATTTAGAACCATTCATTCTATTTACGACCTAATTTTATCCAAAAAAAATTCGTGCTCCTTAGGAAAGGAGCACGAATCATTAATACACATCTTTTTGGGTAAAGTGGTAAAACGCATACGCCAAGGCGGCCATTGACCAAATGAGAATGACGAGGAGCGAAAACGGTAACGTCATCCCATCGATTGGGGGAGCCTGTCCTTCCAAATAGGTATGAAGGCCGAAGTTGACGTTCACCAGGTATTTCGAGCTATCCCAGTTTGAGCCAAGCGATGTCAAGAGTGGCCCTGAGATGAGGACAGCCATCATGATTCCGATTCCAGTCGCCGTATTTTTCACCAAAACGGAAATCATGAGAGAGATTGTCCCGACCGCAGCCACCACGAGCCATGAAAGCCCCATCGACATAAGCAAGTACTCCCACATCGGCAACGTATGCACAAAGTCGGTCGAGAAGGTTCCGGTCGGCGAGGCTTGGAAACCGGTCAAAATCGGAGCATTCCATCCGTCCCAGCCGAGAACGATGCCGGATATGGCGTAACTGACGACGGCGGTCACAAATATTAAGATCGATGTATAAAGGAGCGTCGTCAGCCATTTGGCGAGTAAGATCTTATATCGCCGGACCGGTCGCGATAACAACGTCTTAATCGTTCCATCGTTATGTTCTCCGCTCACGATATCTGCCACCAATACAATAATGAACAGCGGTAGGACAAGCGTAGTCCCTTGGGAGAAGAAGACACGCATAAACGTCGGAGCTCCCGGATAATTCGGATTGATATCATTATCAAGATAATACTGATTCTGTTGGACTTGGAACTCAAGAATCTGCCGAAACTCGTCTTGGACGTTCGCGGAGGCGAGTCGGTTTTGTGTATCGATGATCTCTTGCTGGAGATCGACACGCCAATCAATCGTTCCTTGTTCTTCGCGTTGTTTCTCGATTTGACGATAGTTCGCATACGTGAACATCGAAACAAGCACGATCAGGATGATGGAGACGACCATCAATCTGCGTTTCCGATGAATCTTGAGCACTTCATTACGAATGAGACCGAGCATCGATGGATTAGGCAATGTGATCACCGCCTGTCAATGTGATGAAGAGGTCCTCTAACGTTTGGACTCGGCGCTCGAGTCCGAACACCTCGACATCTCTTTCCATCAAATATCGATTCAACTTCGCCGTCTCTTCCACGTTCATGGAAATACGAATCGTTCGCTCGTCCACCACGTCCGCTTGGTCGATTCCTTCGTACCCTTGAACGATCGGCAATACTTCGAAGCTATTCGTTACATGTAAGTCGACCGTTGACGCGAGTTCTTCAATCAAAGCATGGACCGTCCCCACCTTGACAATCTTGCCTCGCGACATGATGGCGACTCGGTCCGCTAGTAGTTCAATCTCGGCCAGGATATGACTCGATACGAGAACACTCAGTCCCGTTTCTTCAACGAGTCGACGAATGAAAAGTCGTAAATCTCGAATCCCCATCGGATCGAGCCCGTTCGTCGGCTCATCCAAGATCAGCACCCGTGGATTGTTTAATAGCGCCTGGGCAATCCCGAGTCGCTGTCGCATCCCGAGAGAGTACGTCTTCACTTTATCATCGATTCGAGCAGTCAAATCGACGAGGTCAATGACTTCCTGGATTCGCTTATCATCGACGCCAGGTAACATGCGTGCGAACGCTTCTAAGTTCTCACGTCCGGATAAAAACTTATACAGCTCTGGATTCTCGACGATTGCGCCGATTTGATTCATCGCTTGGACAAATTGTTTGTCGACACGATACCCACAAATCGATACATTACCTTTCGTCGGTTTGATCAAGCCAACAATCATTCGAATCGTCGTCGTCTTCCCGGCGCCGTTCGGTCCTAAAAATCCGAAGACCTCACCCGGGTAGACGTCTAACGAAATGTTATCGATAATCGTCTTTTTTCCAATCACTTTTGTAAGTTGATGTAGCTTTAACGTCGGTTCCATTGTCTCACCTCTTTCTTTATTCTATCGGACAAAAGTGAATCTGTCCTATTCGAACATTCACATAGGGCACATCCATTTATATTTGATATGATGTTCATATAGAAAGCGAGGTCAGCCCATGAAACAGTCGAAATGGTATGCATTTTTAAGTGGCGCCGTTCTTTTAACGGGAATCGCCTTATATGGTCTATGGATTGGCTATCAGGATATCGTCAATCCGCCGGAGCGAACACTTTCCGTCTCCGAAGACGAACGCCCTGAACCACAAGGAGACGTCTACGTCGCATTAGGCGATTCGTTGACACGTGGTGTCGGGTCAACATCAGGCGCAGGATATGTACAGCCTGTCAGCACTGCTCTTGAAGAAGAAGGCGTACGTACGCAAAACCTTGCCGTGTCTGGGGCACGAACAGAAGATTTGCTCACACAACTCGAGCAACCTGAAGTGCGTCGGACGATCGAAAACGCACGATATATCACGTTGACCATCGGTGGAAACGATTTGTTCAACCGTGGAGAAAACGTCGATAACTTCGAATCCGTCGATATTCAACAAGTGGTCAGGGATGCGAAAACGAATTTAGAAACGATTTTCACTGAAATTCGTTCGCTCAACGATTCGGCAACCATCGTGTATATCGGTCTATACAATCCGTTTCAAAATGATGAGAATGGACAAGCATTCAATCAGCTCATCCTCGATTGGAACGCATCCGCGAAACAATTGGCGAATGCGCAGAATATCGATGTGATCGACCCGTTCGCCTACATCTCTGACTTATCAAGAGACCTTGCGACCGACCAGTTCCACCCGAGTGACCGTACGTATGAGAAATTCGCGAATGATGTACTCTTCGTTCTCGAATGAACAAAATCCTCGTCAAGCTGACGAGGATTTTTTACTTCTCATATCGAACAATCCACTGTTCCCCTTGTTTCATCATGCCCGTCCCGATCCAACCAGTTTGGAGTAACTCAACTTGTTTCATCCGTTCTTTCATCGGCACATCCATCACTTCTGATGTGGGATGCCACGAACGATGCATCTCTTTGTAAAAGATATAGCGGAGTTTCCCGCCATACTTTTCTTTCAACGCCCCAATTCGGAGTCCAAGCGTGAACTTGTCTTTCATGCTTGGAATATTGAACGGTGCGACAGTCGCACAGACGACATCGAAACGGTTATCCGATTCAACTTGTTTCATTAGTAGTTTGCCCAAATGTGTCTGTAGTCCATATCCACGGAAGTCTGGATGGACGTTCGTCACTTCCTGATACAGGACACGTTCAAGCGAATGCTCCGGCCATCCGATATCTCGCCCTAGATGCTCCGCATCAATCGGTGGGATGAGCATCGCTCGGAACGCGATAATCCGACCATCTGCTTTTGCCCCAATCAACGTCTGATCCGTCAACAGTTTCATGAACTCTTCAACCGATAACGATTGATAGTGCTCCGGTTCAGCCAACTCCTGAATGACCGTATCTTGAACGGCTAACAGTTCCGGTAAATCCGACAAGCCTAGGACGCATACATGAAGTGAAAGGTCTTTGATCTCACCTTGCCACATGCGACTCATCTCCAACCACGTAAGATTCCGTCGTCAATTCACGTAACACGTCCTCATCGACGTCAATACCGAGTCCCGGACGATTGTTCAGCGAGATGATTGGTAAATCATATAATAAGTTTCCGACATCTTTCCCGAATCGGAGCGGGCCCGTCAACTCGACCGTCTTCACGATTTTACTCGAGAAAGCGACGTGGAATCCTGCACTCGATGCAATAGAGGATTCGACCATGGAACCGATCTGGCATTCGATTCCGGACATTTCCGCCATATGGACCAACTTCTTCGCTGGATAGATGCCACCACACTTCATCAGCTTGATGTTCGCTTTATGGGCTGCTTGCATCATCGTCAAGCGTCTCATATCGTGAACGTCTTTCAGCCCTTCATCCATCATGAGCGGGACGGAAATTTTTTGTTTCACTTCGAGCATGCCTTCAAAATCATCCGCCTTGACCGGTTGTTCGACCCAATCGATGCCATACGGTTCGAGTAGACGCATGGCTTGAACCGTATTGGCCGCGTTGATCCATCCCTGGTTAACGTCGACTCGAATCGGCACGTCATTTCCTACCGCTTCCCGTACCGCCTTGACACGCGCCACATCCGTTTGCACATCGACTCCGACCTTCATCTTCACCGCCGTATAGCCTCGTTTCATTTGTTCGAGTGCCTCTTGTGCCATATGGTTCGGCTCTCCGATACTCAAGACGTGCGTGACTGGGAATGACTCATGGTACCGACCGCCAATCCATTCGTAGATGGGTTGATTCAGCTTTTTCCCGATCACATCATGACAGGCGATATCGAGTGCTGCTTTGGCAGCCGGAACACCACGAATCGCACGGTCCATCTCGTCATGAATATGCTCCAAGTGCATCGGATTTTTTCCGATTAAGAGCGGAGCCAATAGATGACGGAGTACACTGACCGTGCTCTCAGCGGACTCACCCGTCACATGCTCATCCGCCACGGCTTCTCCATAACCGACAAGTCCACATGCGGTTGTCATTTTGACGATGACAGAAGGCATATCATCATAACGGTGATAACTGACGATGAATGGTACCTTTAATGGAAAGCGAACCGAGAAAATTTCTATTTTTTGAATATTCATGTTCATCACTCCTTTACTTCAACTGTCCTTTCCTCTATATTGTCGTTATATAGTCGCTAAATTGCAAGGGGGATTTTACATGTCCATCCATATCGCCGTTGTCGGCTCACCATCGTTTATACAACAGGTACAGAACGGTTCTTCCTTACCCGATGTTAGAATCGAGGGATTTCCTTATGATGACCCGCGAGAAGCGAAAGACATCGCTACGCATCTCTTATTTTTCGACGGAGTGTTCTTTTCCGGTTCATTCCCTTATACGTATGCGACGGAGGAAGCGACCCTTCCATTTGCCCATCACGTCGTTCAAGATGATGTCGTGTTATTGACGTCACTCTTATATATGACATTGACACATCAGCTCCGACTCGAACATCTCTCAATCGATCTCGTTGATGCATCACGACTTGATTCGATTTTAGCATCGTTTCCAAGCCACATGTCGCCACCGCAAGTGAAAGAACTCAGTCCGTATATGAATTTCGAAGAGTTGATTTCGTTTCATGAGCAACTTCAACGAACTGGGACGACTCGATTCGCCTTGACGAGTGTCGAACGAGTCCATCGACACTTAGTGGAAAATGGTTTTGCTAGCCAACTCATGATTGAGCCGGAAGAGAGAATTCTCCACCACTTCCATGATTTTATTCAACAGATTCGTTTGAACAAATCGGACCAGTCACAACTCGCTGTGCTCTTCTACTCGGATGCAAGTGAAGATACGCTCAACCATACGACAAAACATCATTATTTCGGTGGTAAATTGATGGAGTCCACTCAAGACGGCATCATCCTATTATCGAGTAAAGGAAAGATTGAATCCGCCATGTCAAACGGTTTCATCTTGCCAGAGGAAACTCCTGGTCATGTAGGTATCGGGTATGGGTCAGATTATCAACGTGCCATTGAGCATGCCGAACTTGCACTTCATACGACAAGTAATTCCACTATACGAATCGTCGACGATTCAAAACGAATGACGTTCACCGATCAACCGGCACCGATTCATTTCCGTGTCACGCAAACGCGTGTCTATGACATGATGAAGCAGACGGGTATGAGTCCGATTAATATCGAAAAGCTCATTCACTTTTCAACGGACCATCTCGAGTTTACAGCGAAAGAGTTGACCGACCATTTAAACGTGACACGTCGTACGACAGAGCGACTCATCAAAAAATTGGTTGATGCAAAACTCGTTCATCGGATTGGCGAAGAAATGAGCTACAGCCAAGGTCGTCCGCGTACCGTCTATAAATTTCAATTCCCGGTCGATTGACGACCGGGAATCGTTTTATTGAGCCGCTTGTTCCGCGACAGGTTCTTCCTGTTGGATGACCGCCATGCGCTCAATCGTATATCCCGTGAAGGCATATACAATCGAAATGACCGGTACAATGAAGTTCAAGACGGCATACGGTGCATATTCGAAAGCTCCGACCCCGAGTGTACCGAGAATGAATACCCCACACGTGTTCCACGGGATGAACACCGATGTCAATGTTCCACCATCCTCGAGGGCACGAGATAAGTTTTTCGACTGTAGTCCCATTTTTTCATATGCTCCAGCAAACATTCTCGACGGGACGACGATTGAGATGTACTGCTCCGAACACGTCGCATTCGTTGCAATCCCAGCTAAAATCGTTGAAGCAATCAACGAACCTGCCGTTTTCGCCAACTTCAAAATTTGGTTCATAATGGATTGTAGCATTCCCGAATATTCTAAAATCCCCCCGAACGTCATCGCGACGATGGTCATCGAGACCGTGTACATCATCGCATCAAGACCACCTCTACTGAAGAGGTTATCGACCAGTTCATTTCCCGTCTCGATGACATAACCACTCTGAAGAGCGCCTACGCTGTCAGCGAGCGTTCCACCTTGAATGAACACTTGAGCCAAGAAGCCCAGTGCAATCCCGACGACGAGCGCCGGAATCGCTGGCACCTTCTTTGCAACGAGCAAAATGACAGCTAGTGGGACGATGAGTAACCATGGTGAGATGACAAAACTGTCCTCTAAAATCGTCAATGTCTGTGTGATTTCAGACGAGTCTGTCGAAGAATCTGCAAATCGTCTACCGAGCCATGCGTATACCCCGACTGCAATGATGAGTCCTGGAATTGTCGTATAGAGCATGTGCCGAATATGTATGAATAAATTCGTATGAGTTAATCCTGCCGCCAAGTTTGTCGTGTCTGACAAAGGCGACATCTTATCCCCAAAGTAAGCTCCTGAGATGACAGCCCCCGCTACCATCGGCGCCGGTATCCCCATACTCAGCCCGATGCCCATCCCCGCTACTCCAATCGTCCCCATCGTCGACCATGAACTCCCGATTGAGAGCGCGACGACCGCACAGATGAGACAAATCGTTAACAAAAAGTATGCCGGTGAGATGATCTTCAGTCCGAAATAGATCATCGTGGCAACAATTCCTCCACCGATCCATGCCCCAATCGTCAACCCGACCAAAATGATGATGACGACTGCCGGTAAGGCGAGACGAATCCCTTTATACATCATCTCTTCAATCTCTTTCCACTTGAACCCGTGACGCCAGGCGACGATTGAAGCGACTGCCGTTCCGACGATGAGCGGAATGTGTGGACCTTGACCGAGCTTAACGATCGAGATGAGCATGACGACGATCATCACCCCGAGTGGCAAGAGCGCCCACCCTAACTTCATGTCTTGCTTGTTCCCCGTTGTTTCCATCTAACTTCCTCCCCTATAGCGAAAATTCAGAATTGTCGTTATATTGTCGCTAATAACGTTATGATAGCGCTTACAAGTGATGGATGCAATAAAAAAATGAGTGGACAGACATCTGTCTATCCCACCCATCTTGATTTATGTTGCTGCAATCCGGAGCGCATCCGCGAGCAGGAGTGCCCCGTCATTTAAGGCGTCACGGTCAAACGCCATATGCGGATGATGGAGTCCTGGACCCAAATCAGCCCCGATTCCAATCATCGTCGCATCTAGCATCGGCTTCTCGACGGTATAAAAATGAAAATCATCGCTACCTGACGTGACGATCCGTTCGACGAGAGCCGACTGACCGAAGCGTAGCTCGATCGCCTGCTTCGCAATCTGACTTGACTCTTCCCCAACGACGGCTCCCGGTGTGAAGTCTTGCCACTCCCATTCAAGTTTCACACGATGAAGCTGACCGACTTGGAGTAACATGTCTTCGACACGATTGCGCAGTTCGAGCAATTCTTCATTTTGTTGGGCACGGACGTCAATCGAGAACGTCGCATTTCCTGGAATGATGTTCATGTTGTCACTCCCGGCGTGTACCTTCGTCAACTTGACAGAGTGCGGCTCAAACGGTGACAAGTAAATGCTTTTAAGCATGTGTTGAATCGTGAAGATGACATCGAGTGCGTTTTGTCCTTGATGTGGTCTCGCACCATGCGCATCATCCCCAATGACCTCTCCCTTTAAGAAGAAGGCAGCACCATGTTGAATCGCCGCCGCATATTGTCCCCTTTTCAACTCTTCTTGTGGACGTAAATGGATTCCGAATAGTTGCGTCACGTCCTCTAACGCCCCTCGTTCGATCATGGCGAGCGAACCATTTCCTTGCTCTTCGGCAGGTTGGAAGATGAAACGGATTCGCTTTTGTAACATTTCGTCTTTCAACTGTTCGAGCGCACCGAGTACCATGCTGATGTTCGCGTCGTGCCCACATGAATGGTTCGCTCGAAACGTACCGTCCACTTGTTGCCATAACGCGTCGATATCGGCGCGGACCGCAATCACTTCTTCTCCCGATCCAATCTCCGCGATTACTCCGGTCACGTCCTCAAACGTTCGATGGGGAATCGACCAGTCTGATAAGATGGATGCGATTGTTCGAGTCGTCTCGACTTCTTTCCAACTGATTTCCGGATGAGCATGGAAATGCTCAAACCACTTGAGTACGCTTGTCATATGTATCTCCACACCTTTATATTTTTTTGACACCTTTGATCAAAACCCATTGAAGCGGGAGTCGTCCCCATGTAATCCATTTCGGAATGACCTTCCCACCGATTCTAGATGGCTTGACGGCCATGTTGATATTTGCCGGGAAGACGGCGATAAAAAATGCCGGTAGCGTCCGTTTCACGAACGATGTTCCCTTGTTGAGTAAGAGCATCGCCCCGAACACGACTTCAACGACTCCGCTTAGTTGCACCATCAGTCGGCGGAACGGCCAAGATTTCGGAATAATCGACATGAACGCCTTCTCTCTTACAAAATGTAAAATTCCTGCCCCGAATAGTAACACCCCATATAAATTTCGTACCATAACTCATCCTCCTTTTGTATAAGCATAGCAAAAAAGGCGGGCATATTGCCCACCTTTTACAATGCAGAACCGTTCGCATTTTGAATCTCGACTTGAACCGTCTCCGTTTTTCCGTCCCGGATATATTCGATGTCGACCGTTCCGTCCGTATCGCGAATTAATTCACTACGGAGGTCGATGAACGAGCTGACGTCTTTGTCATTGATTTTCACGATGACGTCACGTGCCTTAAGACCCGCTTTCGCAGCTGAACTATTTTGTTGCACTTCCACGATGATTGTTCCCGCCGTCACCGATTCAGGCAAGTTGATTTGTTCCGTCAAGTAACCTTGAGGGAACTCTGATACGTCACGAAGTGAGACGCCGAGTGACGGATGATTCACTTCTCCCGTCTGTTCGATTTGATTGATGAGCGGAAGGGCGATGTCGACTGGGATTGAGAATCCGACTCCCTCGACTTCTGCTGTCGCAATTTTCATCGAGTTGATTCCGACGAGTTGTCCTTCTTCGTTGATTAACGCACCACCTGAGTTACCTGGGTTGATGGCCGCATCCGTTTGAATGACCTCGGCATTGAAGTCGGCCTGTCCGTTCTCATCCGTATCGACGGGTACGAGGCGTGACGTCGATGAGACGACACCGCGTGTCACGGAGTTCTCGAATTGTCCAAGCGGATTCCCGATGGCGATGACCGTTTGACCCGGTTTCAACTCGCTCGATTTGCCGATTGAGATGACGGCCGGTACTTTGTCAGCGTCCACTTTCAAGACGGCCAAGTCATACGTCGCGTCACTTCCCATGAGTGTCGCTTCCGCAGTCGTTCCGTCATTAAAGGTGACCGTCAGCTTGTCCGCTCCGTTGACAACGTGATGGTTCGTCGCGATAAATGCCGAGTCACCTTCTTTTTTATAGATGACACCTGATCCGACTCCAGCCTCGACCGCCTCACTCGAGAAGCCAGTTTGGGCGAAGTTGTTCACGGTGACGACTGCAGGTTGAGCGGTCGCGACGGCATTCGTGACCGAAGAATCGGATACGTTCGATGACGTTTGGACCGGAGTCCCTTGCGAGGTCACGTTCGTATCACTCACACTCGTAGCCGGTTGGTCGATAAACGGATATGCGATTGCGCCCGTCAACAACGCCCCGATGACCCCACCGACAAGTCCCGGGAACATACGGCTGACGAATGACGGTTTTGTTTGTGTTCGTACCATTGTCTCTTCTCGGTTGGATGAACCAAGTTCTGTATCTAACCAATCTTTTTGTTGCTCTGATTCATGTAATTGATCGCGTTCATTTGATTGATCGTGACGATCCATAATGATTCATCTCCTCTGTGTTATCTTCTACCCTTACTATAACGAAGAGGAACACTAATTTATAAAATGATAAATGAATTACAAGATTCTTCACATTTTACGTCATTTCATTCAGACAATCACATTTCTTAACGTACCGAGACCTTCAATCGTCACTTCGACCGTGTCTCCCGTTTGTAGATACGTCGGTGGCGTCATCCCGTGCCCAACTCCGGCTGGTGTACCCGTCGCGATGACGTCGCCCGCTTCGAGCGTCATGCCTTTCGACAGTGTACGAATGAGTTCATCAATCGGACGAATCATATCGGCTGTCGTCCCATCTTGACGCGTCTCCCCATTGACACTTGTTTTGATTTGGAGAGGGAACTGGAGCTCGTCCGGTGTGACGACGAACGGTCCCATCGGACAAAACGTATCGAACGACTTGCCACGGAAGAATTGGACATGTTCTTTTTGCACGTCTCGAGCCGTCACATCGTTTAGAATGGTGTAACCGAAAATGTGCTCCTCGACCGCTTCGATGTCTCGTCCAGACTTGCCGATGATGACGGCGAGCTCACCTTCATAGTCAAGTTTGTCCGTCAATTCAGGATGACGCTCAATGACCGCTTCCGGACCGACGACCGAGGTCGGTGCTTTCGTGAAGATGACGAGTTTCCCTGCTCCTGCTGTATCCATCTCTTTCACGTGTTCTTCGTAGTTCTTGCCGATACAAATCACGTTTTTCAATGGACGGTACGGGGCGAGTAGTTTCACATCCGTCATTCGGTATGAGGGCGCCACGTCCAAATCGATATCTGGTTCGAACTCACGCGCGATCACTTCTAATAAATTTGTCGTATGTACTTGATTGCTGACATCGTAGACGAAATCGCCTTTGACAATCCCCACTCGTTGCTCTTCTTGCATCTCAAAACTGCACCATTTCATTGAAAACTCCCCCTTTTTCAACATTATACAAAAAATCGAGACATCTCTGCCTCGATTATACTTTATTCAAAAAGATGATTCGTTGATTACTCGATCCTCGAAAACGAAGTCCCATATCTCGTAGCGACTGCTCGTAACGACCGTCGACGAGCACATCGGCGTAGTCCAACACGGTTTGAATCGCTTCGTCATGCATCGCTTCCAACTGTTCGAGCGTATAACCCGTATACACCCACACATTTTTACCGAGCGACTTACATGCCGTGACGAGTTTTGCTAACGCTGACGATTGAAGAAACGGTTCGCCTCCAGATATGGTCACCCCGTCCCAACCACTGAGCTTGACGCGCTGAACAAGTTCCTCTACTTCGACATCCTCACCCCCGGTTGGATTCCACGAGGAAGGATTGTGACACCCTTTACAGTGATGCGGACAGCCAGCAGTAAAGATGACCGTCCGAATCCCCGGTCCGTCAACGACGGATTCTTCAACGACGGATAGAATGCGCATCGTGTTTCACCCTCGCCCGCTCTTCTTCTCGCTTCGCCGTATTCCAACGGTCCATCGTCCCGACCAAATAACCGGTGATGCGGCGGATTCGTTCAATGTTTGTATCCTCGCCACACGTCGGACAGGCATCGTCAATCAGTCCTTCTAACCCACAATTTCCGCAACGATCGACCGGATGATTGATGGAACCGTAGCCGATATCATGCTGTCGCATCAAGCGGACAATCGATTCCACCGCTTCCGCATTGTGGGCAAGTGACCCATCGACTTCGACATATGAAATATGTCCCGCGTCACACAATGCGTGATACGGTGCCTCGATTCGGATTTTCTCACGAATTGATACAGACTGATAGACCGGCACGTGGAATGAATTTGTATAAAAGGCACGATTAGTGACACCTTCAATCATCCCAAACGTTTCCTGGTCTCGCGTCACAAATTTACCTGACAATCCTTCTGCCGGTGTCGCGACCAACGAAAAGTTCAAGTCGTACGTTTCGGCTGCCGCACGCATGCGATTGGCCAAATGCGTGACGATGTCAAGACCGAGTCGCTCCGCTTCACGCGACTCAGCATGTGTACCTCCCGTCAACACCTTCAACGTTTCAGCGAGTCCGATGAAACCGAGTGAAAGCGTTCCTTGTTTCAATACGTCTCGGACTTCATCATGAATATGTAACTGCTCACTTCCACGCCAGACACCTTGTGTGTAAAGGAAACGAAATTCTTCAGCGCGACGCGTACATTGATATTCGAAACGCTCGACCAACTGTTCGATCCCGATGTCGACATATCGGTTGAGAATGCTGTAAAAATCCGAGATCGACTCCGAGACAAGTGCCATCTTCACCAAGTTGAGTGTGGAAAAGGAAAGATTGCCACGACCGATCGACGTCTCTTCTCCGTGCCGGTTTCCCATGACCCGAGTGCGGCAACCCATATACGCCACTTCAGATGCATGCGTGCCATCATAGTAAGCAGCATTGAACGGGGCATCGATGAAGGAAAAATTCGGAAATAGCCGTTTTCCTGTGACCCGACATGCTTCACGGAAAAGATCGACGTTCGGATCGTCCTCCCGAAAGTTGATTCCTTCCTTCACTTTAAAGATTTGAATAGGAAAAATCGGAGTCTCTCCGTTCCCTAACCCTCGTTCCGTGGCACGAAGTAACTCTCGAATGAGGATACGTCCCCACTTTGATGTGTCCGTTCCATAATTGATCGAAACGAAAGGCACTTGCCCGCCACCTCGTGAGTGCATGGAGTTCGCATTGTGGATGAACGCCTCACACGCCTGATACGTCGCCGAAATCGTCTCTTCTTCCGCGAGTGTCTCCAATTGCGTTTCTTCCCAGTCAACGGGTAAGGATTGGAGTCGGCTCAGTTGACGCTCATATGTCTTCTCGACATACGGTGCCAAGTCGACGTCAAACATCGGGAAGGCCTGCCCCCCATGCTGCATATTTTGATTCGCTTGAAGGATGATCGATGCGAGTGCCATGGCGGAGCGAATGTCCTTTGGTGACCTGATTGTTCCATGCCCCGTATGGAATCCATCTTTTAATAATTGACCGAGTGGAATTTGACAACATGTCGTCGAGCCTGTGATGTAATAGTCGGCGTCGTGCACGTATAAATAGTTATCAGTGACGGCCTGTTTTGGTCGCTCCGACATCAAATACGTCTGCGATAGTTCTTTCGACACTTCCGAAGAGAGTCGTGCTAGTTTCCCGAGCGGGGATTTACCGTCCACGTTCGCATTCTCTTGTACCAAGTCTTGGTCTGGTAAGACACAGACGTCCTCATACAACTGCAGTAATTTCAAAACCCATCACCTCACTATATATGGATTCAAAACATTCATATTCGTTTTAAGAATCCTATATATAGATTATGGCATGTGTTTTTCTCGATGGTCACGAGTCGATATTGTGACAGTTTACGTGTGGTCATACGATAAAAAAGAGCCTCGTCTTCGGTAAGACAAGGCTCTACGTTATATGTGACAAACATCATTTATTTAACAGCTTTTACAACTTTTAATTCGACTTCTTCTTCTAATTCTTGTGCTTCACGGAGACCTTTCGAGTTGAGCCATGTATAGATGGCTCCCATGAAGAGCGCTCCACCGATGATGTTACCGAACGTCGCAGGAATCAAGTTATGAATCGCACCTGCCATGCTAATCGTCTCAGGGTGTGGGACGACGAGCGTCAAGGCGAACAAGACGAAGTTGGCGATGACGTGGTCGAATCCTGAAGCGAAGAAAACCGCGACAAGGAAGATCATCGAGAAGATTTGAGCGAACTCATTTTTCATTTGTTTCGGTAAGAAAATAGCGAGACAGACCATCCAGTTACAGAAGATGGCGCGGAAGAAAATTTCGACCGTCGTATGATGCATTTTACTTTCAACAACGGAGAACAACCAGTTGTTCATCCCGAGTTCTTGGATGACGCCAGTCGGTGCAAGTAGTAAGGCGAATAGGATTCCCCCGAGTGCGTTCCCGACGAAACAGAGTAACCAGACGAGCATCGTGTCACTGAGCGTCGTGTAACCGCGAAGTGTCGACGTTGTGAAATACATCGTATTCCCCGTGAACAACTCGGCTCCCCCATAGATGATCATGACGAGCGCAATCCCGAACGAGAAGCCCCCGATGAGTGTCGTGAACGGAGATTCCGCTAAATACATCCCGTTGACGACTTTCAACGTGAAGATTGAAGCAAAGCCGATAAAGATCCCGGCTAACATTGCCCGTAAAAAGTATTCCATTGGACGATAATGAATCATTTGCGAGGAAGCCTGTGCTTTTTTCCGTAACGATTCGAGTGCATGGATTTCCATTGATGCCATGTCACAAACCCTTCTTTCTGAATAATTAAATAGGAAAGTATCAGTTCGAATATGTGAAATCATTAACAATATAAACTGTACAGTCTCTGTTGGCAATCACCTCTAGAAGGAATTGACAGAGTGTTCACATCGTAATCGTTTACATGTGGCGGATTTGTGAAAAACAAAAAAGTGCTCCGATTTCTCGAAGCACTTGTGTAACTCTTATTCTTTATCCTCAGACGATTCTTCAGCTTCTTCCGATGAAGCTTCTGATGCTTCCTCTTGAGTTGAACCTTCTTCCGACTCTTCCTCTTCAACTTCTGCAACCGGCTCATTCACAGAGGCGATGTGCATATCTGGTTCCGAGACGATCGTGTACGATTTGTCTTCTGGAAGATCTGCTACCGTCACCGAATCACCGATTCCAAGCTCTGAGACATCGAGTTCGATGCGTTCTGGGATGTTGGCAGGTGTCGCAGCGACCGTCACTTTATAAAGTGACTGGGCGAGATATCCGCCTTCTTTGACGCCTTTCGCGTCGCCGACAAGGACGATATCCGCTTCAACTTCTGTCTCTTCATCCATCTTCACGGCCATGAATTCGACGTGCTGATAGAAGTTAGTGAACGGGTCCGTTTCCGATCCGTGCACGAGCGTGTTGATTTTATTTCCATCGTAATGGAGTTCAATCAAAGCATTGTCACCATGGTCTCGGAGAATTTTACGAAGGTCCATCTCGTCAAACACGATTGGTGTGCTGTCTACTTTATAACCGTAGACAACGCCTAACGCTTTTCCTTCGTTACGCAACTTCGTGCGTAGTGATCGTGGGCGTAATTCTCGTTTTGATACTTGAAGTTTGTTCGTCATTTTCTTTTCCTCCTACATGGATATACATTTCATGTCGACATCTTGAGGGTGAGGCAGTGAAAAAGCCACCTCTCAACCTCGATGCGTTGAGTGACATGTGTATAGTTTTCCCATGTGGGCTCCTGCATAAACGTTACATCGTGTTAAAACAAGGTAACAAGACGATTACATGACGCGTTTAAATAACTTCTCAAGCTCATACGTGCTCCATTTCACGAGAATCGGTCGCCCGTGCGGACAGGTAAACGGAGAGGTCGTACGACTCAAATCATCAATCAATTGTCGCATCATCTCCCTATTGAGTGGATGGTTCGCTTTGATCGATCGTTTACACGCCATGAGGATTGATGCTTCTTCGCGATATTTCGCGATGTCAATTGACCGCTGATGAATGGCCATCTCCACCAGATCACGAATCGTGCCCTCTAAGTCATGTTGCGGATACCATGTTGGAATTTCACGGACAAGGAACGTGTTTCCCCCAAACGGCTCTAACGTGATGCCGGCATCCGCTAGAAGCGGGAGCACTTCTTCGATAGCGAGCGTCTCTTCTTGCGTGAAATCTAACGTCAATGGGATTAAGAGGAGTTGATACTCTTTATCCGGACGTCCTAACTGCTCATAAAACAACTCATACTTGATGCGTTCCTGGGCGGCATGTTGGTCCATCACGTACATCCCGTCTTCCGCTCCACAGATGATATAACTCGAATGGAGTTGCCCGATGACGTCTAACGCCGGAAGACGCTCCGACTGACGTACAGGCTCTTCGACCTGTTTTGGTTCAATCATCTCTGGTTCCGGTTCATGAACGAGCGGAGACGGATTCCATTGGGAAGGAGACGTGAGCGACTCTTTTCGCTCCCGAGGAATCGGATAGTTCCACTCGACCGGATCTGCCTGTTTAGGTTGGGGCTCCATCGAAAAGTCGAGTTTCGACTGTTCGGACGGTGTCACACGTTTCGGCTTCGGCTCTTGTTTCACAGACGGAATGAGACGTTGCTCCCGGAGCGTCAATTGAACGGTCTCTCGGATGAGCTGGCACAGTTCTTTTTCTTTCGACAAGCGCACTTCACGTTTTGTCGGATGGACGTTCACGTCAATCAACATCGGGTCCATCTTCACTTCGAGCACGGCAATTGGATAGCGACCGATCGGTAAGAGCGTATGGTAGCCTTCAAGCACGCTTTGGGTCAGTGCAAAGTTCTTGATGCTTCGACCGTTTAAGATGAGAGTCACGTACTGTTTGTTCGAACGGGTCACTTCCGGGCGTACGAGATGGGCGCTCAGCGTATAATCGTTCGTCTTACTCGACGCCGTGACGATTTGTGCGGCGACTTGGCGACCATAGATGGCAAGCATGACTTGTTTCAAGTCTCCATTCCCGTTCGTACGCAACAATTCTTTCTCTTCATGAAAGACGGTGAATCGAATCTCCGGATGAGACAGCGCTAAACGGTTCAACGTATCCGTAATACTCGCGAGTTCCGTTGCTGACGTCTTCAAATATTTGAGACGGGCCGGTGTGTTGAAGAAGAGCTGGCTAACCGCGATTTCGGTCCCGACGTTCGTCGCCGTCGGATTCGTCGCCTTGACGACTCCACCTTCAAGCGTCATCTCAAAACCATCCTCATCTGCTCGCTTTGACTTCAAGGAGACGTGACTGACCGACGCGATCGAGGCGAGTGCCTCACCGCGGAAGCCGAGCGTCCGAATCCGGAACAAGTCGTGCTCGTCCCGGATTTTACTCGTCGCATGTCGCAAGAAAGCTCGCGCCGCGTCTTCTACATGGAACCCATGCCCGTTGTCACGGACTTTGATGAGACGGATGCCCGCCTCTTGTAAGTCGACATCCACTTTCGTCGCTCCCGCATCAATCGCATTTTCGACTAATTCTTTGACGACGGAAGCCGGTCGTTCGACGACCTCCCCGGCTGCGATTCGGTTCGCAAGTTGTTCAGGTAACTCTCGAATGATTCCCATCGACTCACCCTTTCTTTGCGGTCTGTTGCAGTTCGTAGAGCGCCTGCATCGCTTCGATTGGATTCATTGCCAATAGATCGAGTTTGAGCAGCTGTTCTCGAACAGCGTCATGCGACTCGAACAATGACAACTGGCTGACTTCTTCCACTGAAGGTGGAGCAGGTCGCTCGTTCAAACTCGGTTTCGTTGCTTCCGATTCGAGTTCTGACAGAATCGTCCGGGCCCGGTCAATCAATGAACCCGGAAGTTCAGCCAATTCTGCCACATGAATCCCATATGATTTGTCTGCACGTCCAGGATGCACTTCGTGGAGGAAGACGACTCGTCCATCCCGCTCAATCGCCCGGACATGAACATTCTCAAGTGACGGAATCGAGTCCTCGAGCACCGTCAGTTCATGATAGTGCGTCGAGAACAGTGTCTTCGCGCCGATTGACGAGGCGATATATTCAACGATTGCCTGTGCGAGCGCCATTCCGTCATAGGTCGACGTCCCGCGACCGATTTCATCTAATAAAATCAAACTATGTTCCGTCGCCTCGGTGACGGCTTGGCGCGTCTCGGTCATCTCGACCATGAACGTCGACTGTCCGCTCACCAAATCGTCCGCCGCACCGATTCGTGTGAAGATACGGTCAAAGAGTGGAAGTTCCGCCGCTTCGGCCGGGACGAATGAACCGATTTGATGTAGGATCGCAATCAAGGCAAATTGACGCATGTACGTCGATTTACCGGACATGTTCGGTCCGGTGATGAGTAACATTTGACGCGTGTCGTCAAGCGTCAAGTCATTGGCGACATATTCGCCTCGCGGCAAGACCGTCTCAATGACAGGGTGACGCCCACGTTCAATTTGGACGTGAGATGTCGTAACTGGGCGAACGTATTCCCGCTTCTCCGCCACGACGGCAAGGGCGAGGAGAACATCCAACTCACTGAGTGAACGGGCCAATTGTTGAAGGTCCTTCGTATACGTCTTCACTTCTTCGCGAAGTGCGACAAACAAATCATATTCGAGCGTACAGCTCTTCTCTTCCGCACCTAAGATGAGGGCTTCCTTCTCTTTCAGCTCTGGAGTGATGTATCGTTCCGCATTCGTCAACGTCTGCTTCCGTTCATAACGCCCTTCTTCGAGCAACTTCGCATTTGCTTTCGTCACTTCCAAGTAGTAACCGAATACGCGGTTATACCCGACCTTCAACGACTTGATGCCGGTCGCGATGCGTTCCTGTTGCTCGAGGTTGGCAATCCACGATTTCCCGTTCGCTTTCGCTTCTAACAGTTCGTCGAGCTCATCCGAATACCCGTGACGAATCATCCCGCCTTCTTTCGTCGAAATCGGAGGTGAATCGACAAGGGCAGCCCGAAGCTGTTCACTCAATGTCTCGAACGAGTCGAGCTTTTGTTCAATCTGCTGCAAGCGATCGGCTTTCACTGTTTGTAAGAGTGACCGGACAGAAGGCATCCGCTCGAGTGTGTCGCGAAGTTGGACGAGATCTCGCGCATTCGCCGTCCCGTACCCAACTTTAGCGACAAGGCGTTCGATGTCATAGACTCGCTTCAACTCTTCTTGTAGTTGATCGCGCAACATGAAGTCGTCCACCAAGTTCTCGACGGCATCCTGTCGCTCTTTGATGCCTTGCTCTGTATAGAGTGGCTGTTCGAGCCAACGCTTCAACAAACGACCGCCCATCGCCGTCGTCGTCTCATCAAGGAGTGAAAGGAGTGACCCTTTCCGTTCCCCTGAACGAGCCGAACGGAATAACTCAAGATTTCGGGCCGTATTGGCGTCAAGTTGCATGTGCTGTTCAACTTCATAGGCGACAGCTGGTTGCAAGTGATCGAGCGAACGTTTCTGTGTTTTCGTGAGATAAGCGAACAACAACTCAAACGCCGAACGCTGTGGCTCATCTTTCGCACCTTGTGCGAGCGGACTCTCCCGCTTGTCCACTTGAATCGAGAGAGGGATCCCGGTCTGACGTAACAAGTCGGCCAACCGTTCATCCTCGACGATGACCTCGTTCGGGAGCAATCCTTCGATTTCCCGCAAGACGGCCTCTTCTGACGAGAGTGTCGTCAACCATGATTCCCCCGTCGTGACGTCACCGCGAGCAATTCCGAATCGCCCTGCGACGTCCGAGATGGCGACGAGATATCGGTTTTCTTTTTCACTGAGTGACGCCATGTATGTACCCGGCGTGATCACTTGGATGACTTCCCGCTTCACGAGTCCTTTCGTCGCTTTCGGGTCTTCTGTCTGTTCACAGATGGCGACGTTAAAACCTTTTTCAATCAATTGTTCAATGTAGATTGCTGCGGAATGATGCGGAACGCCACACATCGGGATTGGATGCTCGGCCTGCTTTCCGTTTTTAGAAGTGAGCGTGAGCTCTAACTCTTTTGCAACAATTTGTGCATCTTCAAAAAACAACTCGTAAAAGTCGCCGAGTCGATAGAATAAAAAGGCGTCCGGATAGTCGGCCTTGATAGAGAAATATTGTTTCATCATTGGTGTCTGATGGACTTCTTGCATGTTGATTCACCTCTAGAAAGTACAACAGCTGACCATCGGCCAGCTGTGTCGTTTTAGTATCCGCAGCCGCCGCGTGCTTGTTCAGCCGCCATGCCGCTCCCTGTCTTTCCTGCAAGGACGTCACCGTCCGTCGATTCGATGATACGGTCCGTCACGGAGTTCGCGAGCGTCACCGTCACGTATTGAAGCAAATCGTTCACTTCGACTTGAGTTTCCTGGAACGCTTGAACGACCGGAATTGAATCGAGTTCTTCCATCGCTTTATCAATCTTTTGCTCGACTTTCGCAAGTGCTTCCGTCTTACCATAGTGCTTACAGTTGACGGCTTCTTTTTGTAAGAACTTGATTCGTTTAATCAAAGTCTGTACGCGGTCACTTCCGTTTACTTTCGCTTCCGCTTCTTTGAAGCGCGCCACTTCTGGTGTTTGTGCTAATACATCTGCCAATTCTCTTGCTTTTGCAATTACTTGTTGATTGGTCACCATTGTAAACCCCTTTATGTCTATAATGTAATCGTGCTCAAAAGCACGTGAATGTTCTTTCTCATTCTAACATGAACGATTCCGAAACGGTACTAGCGGGATTCGTTGATTCACGTAACATATCGACATGTGGAATACTATCTTCTTGATACACATCACTCGTCCGTTTGAAGCCAAACGAGGCATAAAAAGGTTCCACATACGTCTGCGCTTGCAGGTATAACGTCTCATGTCCAAAATCTTTGATTGCCGCATCCATCAAGAGGCGGGAATACCCTTTCCCTCGATGCGTCGCTTTCGTGACGACACGTCCGATGGCGATCGGAGATGCTTCCGTCAATACGCGAAGGGCGGAGACAATCTCTCCATCTTCTTCAATCCAATAATGGATGGCTTGTTCATCTTTTCCATCGATTTCTTGATACGGACAGTTTTGTTCGACGACGAAAATCTCGGTTCGTAATGCCAGTAAGCGATACAATTCCATCGTTGTCAGTTCATCAAACGCTTTTTTCTTCATCAGTATCCCCCTAATCAATCGTCACCCCGAGTGCCCGGGCGACATGTAATCCGCTCGTCATCGCGCCAATCGTCCCCGCTCCTGGAAATACGGTATCCCCGCATACAAAAAAGTTCGGCAAGTCGGTGCGATAACTCGCAGCGCGAAAGAGCGCCTGGCTAGGAGTCTGCGCATAACCTCCGACTGCCCCATGCGGTCGCTTCGTATACTTCACCCATGCCCCGGGTCCACCAGGAAGAAGTAGTGACGACTCGCGGTCCCAAGCGGGAAAAGCAGTTGCGACGACGTCGACGAGACGATTGGTCCAATCTTGCTCTAGTTTCTCATATGCCGCCCGGTCTTTCCAATGTTGCCATTCTGATAAATCGATATGTGTGGATACCGTGATGGTCCGTTCCGGTTTTTCTGTGCGCAACACGTCATCCGGCGCGGACATGGAAATGAACGCATGCCCACTCGGTAATCGCTCGTGATAGATTTGTTGAAACAGCGGTTTCTGTCGACACACATCCTCAGGCAAGACGAGATAGAGACTGAACGTGCCCCATTGCGACTGCTTCAATTGTCTGCGGTATTGTCGTTTGAAGCATCGTTGTTCTTGTCCTCTCAGAAGTTCGCTCGTCCGCTCAATCGGGATGGCGGAAACAATGACATCGACTAGTTCAAGTCGTCCTCTTCGATCGGTGATGAGCCATCCATCTGTCACTCGTTCGATGGACTGGACGTCTCTCCCTAATTTCGTCTCCCCACCAAACGTCCGAACGGCGCGCTCTAATGCATGAGCCAATTGATACAGTCCACCTTCCACATAGTACGCCCCTTCGTGATAGACCGACAGCGCCACTGCACCGAGTAAATGACTCGCTTCTTTCGCACCGGTTTGCAAACTGTCGAGCAGAACGCCATCGATAAATCGCTCGAACATCGTACCGTTTAGTCCATGACGAGCTAACGTGTCACCGAGTGGCCGCTGGAGTTTGAGAAGCGTTGTGATTTGATTCGGTCGAAAACCTTTCAGCGCGTAAACTATGTCTGATGTCGTCCGAAGTGGAAGAGCGGGCAACTGCTGAAACAACGGACGAATCTTCTCAAAATCGCCCCACACTTCACGGTAAAACGCATGGATTCCCTTATAATGCTCTGAGAACACGCGACTGAGCTCCTCAAGAAGACGCTTTCGGTCGCGAAAGTAAGTGACGGTGACGTCAGGCAGTTGAATGTCCATCACCGCGTCCAGTAACGTCACCTCGACCGATTCGCCCAATTTCTGAAGAACCCGCTGATGGACCCCTCCTCGTTCGAATCCCATACCGAGCGTTGCGCCTGCAGGAAACAAGTAGTCACCCCGTTGAAACTTGCCGGCACACCCACCCCATTCACGCGATGCTTCTAATACAATCACATTATGCCCTTTCTGTTGCGCGAGCGCAGCTGCAGTCAAACCCGCAACGCCTCCACCTATGACCCCGATTTTCATGTACATCCCTCCTCTCTATATCATACCTGCTCATTCAAAAACTTGAAGAAATGAATCGGTTTTTGAGATTCCAGCGTTCTTTTGAAGGGAACTGATTCTCTTATGCAGAAATAGTTTACAGTCTGAAAAGGTAAGGTGATGAAAATGCGTAGTCGTGTCATGGTTTATTTATTGATTCCCATCCTCATCTTTATTGGTATACTGATTACCCCACCTTCCGAGGAATCACTCAAGCTCGCGACGATGACCGTCGTCAGCATTCAGGAGATGATTCCTTACGAAAAAGAGTATACGGCACAGAAAGTGCTAGAAGAGCGATCTATGGACGACAAATCAGCCACCATCGAAGAATGGCGTCTCGAGCAAGGAGCGAGAACGTCTTATAGTTATGTACTCAGACTGAGAGGATTTGACCATGTGACACAGATTGATGCAGGAGCGGCCAACACGAGATCGGACGGCTATTACGCGATGCAGGCGCATAGCCCTATTTTTGAGACGGACAAGCCCGTGTCCACGAACTATCCGATTGTCGTGTTCAGTTCGGAACAACGTCTCGTTATCGGACAGATGGATGTCCGGGTCATTTACGAAGAGGACGGTCAATTGAAGAAATGGATTGTATTGGAGGATCTATAAGTTGAAAAATTATATACATTCGATGAGAGAGCTCATCGGTAACCGTCCTTTCATTATGGTCGGTGCTGCAGTAGCTGTACAAAATGATAATCAAGAATTTTTATTTCAACTAAGGAAAGATACAAAGGAATGGGGACTTCCTGGAGGGGCGATGGAACCCGGAGAAACAATTGAACAAACAGCACAAAGAGAATTGTATGAAGAAACGGGTCTCTCTTCCAACCAATTAACTCTAATCTCAGTTTTCTCTGGACCTGATTTTTTCTTTGAATATCCAAATGGCGATCAAGTACATAATGTTACCCATTTATTCATCACTGACACAGTGACGGGCACGTTATGTTTAAACGATGATGAAGGAATAGATTTAAAATATTTTTCACTACAAAATCTACCAGAAAACATGGATGCACGGGCAAAGTTAATCTTATCGAGTCCATCAATGAAAGAAGTGACTATATGAAACGCATCATGATCATCGGTTCTGGTGGTGCGGGGAAATCCACACTCGCCCGTCAACTCGGTGAACGATTACATCTCGATGTCTATCATTTGGACGCTCTCATGTGGAGACCAGGATGGGTGATGGCGCCGAGAGCGGAACGAATCGACATCCAACAACAACTCGTGAAGAAGGATGAATGGATCATCGATGGAAATTTCGGGAATACCCTTGATTTACGACTACAGGCAGCGGACACTGTCATTTTAATCGATCTTCCACGCATCGTCTGTATATATCGCGTCCTCAAGCGAGTTGTCCGATATCGTGGTACGACACGACCGGATATGGGTGCATCCTGTGAGGAAAAACTCGATTTCGCATTCCTGAAGTGGGTTTGGAATTTTCCTGACATTCAAAAGCCAGAGATGGTCAAACGAATCAAACAATATTCTCACGAGAAACAGATCATCGTCTTAAAATCTCGGAAAGATGTTGAAAACTTCATTCATCAAATGAAAAGGCAGGAGTTTCTATGAACCCTATCCTTCACAAAATCGGTACCATTTTCATTCCGGTAAGTGATATTCAAAAAGCGCGTGACTGGTATTGTGATTTATTCGACCTTTCAACAAAAGGAGAAATCTTATTCGACCATTTATATGTCATTCCATTAGAGGGTACTAACCTCGTTTTAGATAGCAACATCTACTCAAAAGAGAACATCATCCAGATACCACTGTTTCACTTAAATACACACGATATTCATCAAGCTTATTCTTATATGACTCAAAACGACATTGATGTCATTACACCCATTGAGCACGAACATTGGTTCAATTTCAGAGATCTTGACGGGAACGTCATCATGGTATGCAAATGCTAACATCGGATCAAACCTTTAACTAACCCTATCAGGTTATTCAGGTCGATTGTATCGAAGACTATCTTAAGGAAATGAGTCATTTTAACAAATAAATCAAGTTGTATGAGTAATAAGATTTGCTCCTACTTAGATGTGAGGTGATCATCTGTTTTTTCTTCAAATGTCTGGAACACCTGGATCAGGAAAATCCACATTGGCTAAGCATATCATCCAACACGTACACGCAGTCATCATCGATCATGATGTTTCAAAGACCGCCCTACTCCATACGCTTCCTGATGGCAACTTCTCGGATGGAGAAATCGGGAAGATGGCTTATGATGTCGATTGGTCCCTCGTCGAGTATCACCTATCACTTGGACAAAACGTCATTCTCGACAGTCCTTGTCTCTATGATGAAATGCTCGATAAAGGGATAGCGATTTCCACCAAGTACGGAGCGACTTACCGTTATATCGAGTGTCGTCATGAAATTTACGAAGAAATTAACACACGACTTCGAAACCGTGTCAGACGGCCGAGTCAAATTGATCAAGTTTCGTATGAGAATTGGTCTAAGATGAATGAACACTGCAAACGGCCTACTAACCATCCTTACTTACAAACCTATACGATGGACAATCGAGAAATTCCAATTGAGCGAATTATGTCGTATCTTTTGGAAAACTAAGAAGAGAACGCTTTCAGATAGAAAGTGCTTCTCTTTTTAATAATTTTTGTATATTTATGCTTTACAATTAATAATCATACATATACACTTAGTCTCATCTACAACAGGGAGGCATTATACACATATGAAAAAATGGTTATTAGCAGGATCACTTATGATGAGCGCAGTATTACTCGGTGCATGTAGTCAAGAGACAGAAGGTGAAGCGACAGAACAAAAAACGCTCGTCATGGGGACGAGCGCCGATTACTTCCCATATGAATTTGTCGATACGGCAAACGGGGATGCGATTGTCGGATTTGATATTGAAATCGCGGAGACGATTACAGAACGTCTCGGTTACGAATTGAAGATTGAAGATATGGACTTCGGTAGCTTACTCGGAGCCCTCAATAGCGGGCGTGTCGACTTCGTCATGGCCGGGATGACGCCAACAGAAGAGCGTAAAGAGAATGCCGATTTCTCAGACATCTATCTATCCGCGACAAACTTGATCATGACTAAAGACGAGTCCCTTCAGGCAATCGAAGATTTGTCTGGTAAGAAAATCGGTGTCCAAACGGCTTCGATTCAAGAAAATATCGCTAAAGAACAAGCACCAAACGCTGAACTCGTATCGTTGAACAAGATCCCTGAAATCGTTCAAGAGTTGAACACAGGTCGAATCGATGCAATGGTCATCGAAGACACGGTCGCACAAAAGTATTTAGACCAAGATGACAGCTTCTATACATTCGCTTTGAAAGAGGATGGCGAAAAAGGATCAGCTGCTGCCTTCAAATTAGATGATGAGTTACGTAACCAGTTCAACGAAGAGTTGAACAAGATGATGGAGTCAGGTGAAATCGATGAATTGGTGAAAAAATGGTTCTCGATGGAGCCAACTGAATGAGACAAGTCGAGCTACCGATTTATCCCGTCGTTTATCCGACGGGACATCGGTTAAATCAAAATGAAAGTCAGTTCCCGTTACCTGACCGTATCAAGAGTCAGCTTGATTCGTTGACGTATCATGACTTACACGAATATCCGGTCGAACCGATCAATGAATTGTTCGAATGCTACGCTGCATACGTTGGCGTCACACCCGAGCAATTACTAGTCGGTTGTGGGAGTGATGAGATGATTCATGTCGTGACGCAAGCATTGCTCGCACCACATGACATCGTCTTGTCTCCGGCACCTGACTTTTCGATGTATCCAATCTTCACGACCATCGCACACGGTCATCATGTTCAAGCCGTTGATTTATCATATGAAGGAATGGTAAAGGCGATTGAGACACATCATCCAAAACTTCTTCTCCTATCGAATCCGAACAATCCAACCGGAAAGCTGTGGACCGTAGAAGAGTTGACGCAACTCGCCTCACTCGTGCCGTACCTCGTGGTGGATGAGGCGTACATGGACTTCACACCGAATGACAGCATGATCCCGTTTCTTGCGAAGCATCCGAATCTCATCGTCCTCCGTACGATGTCAAAAGCGTTCGGATTGGCAAACGTCCGAATCGGATTCATGGTGACGAATAGCGAGCTCGCACATTACTTCCGTCAATTCATACCTCCATTTAACATTAGCGGGGTGAGCGCGAAGATTTGCAACATCTTCTTAAAAGATGCGACTTATCTTCACGAAACAATCGAATGGCATGACCAGATGCGTCAAAAGTGGACGCAAGCCTTTGAATCCATCGGGCATGTCCTCCCTGCATCGACAAACTTCTTGTATATCGAGTTAGAACAACCTGAAGCAGTGTGGGCCCATTTGACCGACTTGAACATACACACGTCGAAACAACCTACGGGGATTCGGGTGACGATTGGTGATGAGACGGCGCTTCATCTTGCATATACAGCTATTCAGAAATACAAGCAATCAAGTCATGTCAAAAACTCCTGAACCACGCGTTCAGGAGTTTTTGTCAGTCGATCGTCTTGATCACACGTGCCGGATTTCCTCCGACGACTGTTCGAGATGGCACATCTTTTGTGACGACCGCACCGGATGCGACGACGGCCTCATCCCCAATCGTCACACCGGGATTGATAATCGCCCCTCCACCGATCCACACGCGGTCGCCGATGGTCACCGGCTTCCCGAACTCATATCCTGAGATCCGATCGATCGGATCGATCGGATGTGTCGCCGTATAAATATGTACACCCGGTGCGAGCATGCAGTCATCCCCAAACGTGATGGGACAGATGTCTAGGAAGACACAGTCAAAATTCGCATAGAATCGATCTCCTAAGTGGATGTTATACCCATAATCACATTTGAAGTTCGGCTCGATATAATACGACCCTTTCGTCGATCCGAGTAACGCACCAAGAATCTCTTTTCGTCCTTCCAAATCATCGATTCCAGAACGATTGAATTGTTCAGTTAATCTCCGGGCACGCTTACGGTCTGCAACGAGCGTTTCATCACCAGCTAAATACAGTTCACCACGAATCATCTTTTCTTTTTCCGACATCATAATCCCTCCTTAAAATTAGTATAGAGGATTTTTCAAGGGTTTAGGGAATAGAGACAAGGATGAGCAGAAGGAGGCAGATCACATGAAACGAATACTGGAATGTCGAGCAAGTGATTTTATCACGTTTAATCGTCAAGATTTAATCGATTCGATTCGAAAAGCAGAAGGTCGAACGGTCATGGCCGAGGTCATCCCGACGGTGCAGCCGTTGTATCCAGAAGTGACAAACGCAGAACTAGCACGAGCATTCGGTGTCGACTTGATTTTATTGAACATGATCGATGTGTTTCATCCTTACATTAAAGGACTTGAAAGTCATGCATTATTCGGGGAGATGCCGGGTGATGAGATGAGCGATCATCCGATTCTCGAACTAAAACGACTGATTGGATTGCCAGTTGGAGTCAACTTGGAACCTGTTGATTTTTCAGAGAAGTCGTCCGAGATGAATGAAGTGAAACGAGGCAGACTCGCTTCAATCGAAGCGTTCCAAAAAGCATCGGAGCTCGGGTTTGACTTCGTCTGTTTGACAGGCAATCCGAATACCGGGGTCACGAATGAAGCAATCGAACAAGCAATCATCCAAGCACGTCGTGAATTCGCAGGGGTCATCATTGCCGGGAAAATGCATCAAGCCGGTGCAGGCAATGTGTTAGACCGCGACGCGTATATCCGCTTCGTCGAAGCTGGCGCAGATATCATCCTCCTTCCGGCTCCAGGCACTGTACCTGGCGTCCGTGAAGAATCGTTTCACGAACTCGTTCAGGAATTGCAAGTGCTCGGCGCTCTCACGTTAGCGGCGATTGGAACGTCACAAGAAGGCGCAGATGTCGAGACCGTTCGGGAAATCGCACTCTCTTCAAAACGAGGCGGAGCAGACATCGTGCATATAGGTGACGCCGGACTGTCCGGAATTGCCGTACCAGAGAACATTCAGGCACTATCCATTGCGATTCGCGGACGACGCCATACGTACATTCGCATGGCCGCCTCGGTCAATCGGTAACATAAAAGAGGAAGGAGCGCGTCTCCTTCCTCTTTTATTTACCATTCCGTGACGTCACGACGTGGTTTCGCCGGTGTGGTAGTACCGTGACGCTTGGCGAGTAACGCTTCCACATCCTCTAAACGAACACCTTTGGCTGCTAACAAGACGAGTAAGTGATACAGAAGGTCGGCTGACTCTTCAACCAAGTCTTCATCCGTCATGGCAGCAATGACGACCTCAAACGCTTCTTCCCCGAACTTTTTCGCGATTTTTTCAACGCCTTGTTCCAATAAATAAGTCGTATACGAACCTTCTTTCGGTTCATTTTTTCTAGATTGAATCAATTGTTCCAATTCATGAATCATACGTTCACCTCCGTAAAGAAACAGCTTCGATTACCGGTATGACACGTCGGGCCATTCGCATGAACACGAACGAGAAGCGCATCCTGGTCACAGTCGATGTGGATGCTGACGACGTCCAGTGTATTTCCGCTCGTCTCCCCTTTCATCCAAAGCCGACCTTTTGAACGAGACCAGAACGTGACGACCCGTTCACGAAGCGTCTTTCGGATTGCCTCATCATTCATATATCCGAGCATGAGGACCGCCCCGTCGTCGTCTGAGACGATGATGGCGGGAATCAGTCCATTTTCGTCGAAACGAACCGCATCGGCAAGTTGTGACTCGTGCATACGTGCTTCACCTCTTCTACTGTCGTTTTTCGGTCATGTAAGATGGATGCAAGTAATGCGGCATCGATTTTCTCAAGCGCTTCGACTACGTGCTCGGCATTGCCTGCCCCACCGGATGCGATAATCGGAATGTCGACGACTTCACGAAGTTGTTCTAAAATCGCAAGGTCATAACCGCTCTGCTTTCCATCTTGGTTCATGGACGTGACAAGAAGTTCACCCGCACCGAGCACGGCCACTTGTTTCGCCCATTCGACCGCCAACAGGTCCGTTTTCTGTTTTCCACCATATGTGTACACATAATATTCGCCATCTTCAAACTTTACGTCGATTGCGACGACGATACATTGTGAACCGAAACGATCGGCCGCTTCACGAATGAGACTTGGGGTTTCTACAGCGAGCGTGTTCAACGATACTTTGTCCGCCCCTGCTTTTAATAGTGACGAGATATCCTCGAGTGAACGAATCCCACCTCCGACCGTCAGCGGGATGAATACTTTCCGCGCTACCGCACTGACGACCTCGAGCATCGTCTGGCGACGCTCCGTACTTGCCGTGATATCGAGAAAGACAAGTTCATCGGCTCCGGACTCATCGTAATATTTCGCGATTTCGACCGGATCACCGATGTCTCGTAATTGTACGAACTCAATCCCTTTGACGACACGACCTTCTTTCACGTCAAGACATGGAATAATTCTGCGTTTAAGCATAACGCGCCTCCCATTCAATCAGTTCTTCGATGCTCACCTTACCGGACAGAAGTGCTTTCCCGACGACAGCCTCATCAATTTTCGCCATCTTCAGTTCCTTTACGTCCTCTTCAGTCGTCACACCGCCTGAGGCAATCAATGTGACGTTGACGATTTGACGTAACGCCTTCATGCGAGAAACGTTCGGTCCATTCAGTTTCCCATCGGATCCGATATCGGTATATAGAATCGTTTCGATCCCCCGTTTGACAAGGTCTTGAGCGACCGAGATGTCATCGAGTTTTGTCGCTTCCTGCCATCCGTTAATGGCGACCTTCCCGTCATAGGCATCGAGTGCCACAGCGATTCGCTTGCCATACTTTTCAATCGCTTTGTCTAGAAAGTCAGGATCCGTAAACGCCTTCGTCCCTAAAAGGACGCGATCCGCACCGGTTTCCATGACCGCATCAAGTGCGGCTTCTGAACGAATTCCTCCTCCTGTCTGGACAAGGAACCCTAGAGACTTCGCATAACGGACAACGTCTAAATGACGCGGCTCACCTGCCTTGGCTCCTTCTAAATCAATCAAGTGAATCATCGGGACCTTCCCTTGCCACGCTTTTAATAATTCATACGGATCTCCGTATTGTTCTTCCGTAGAAAAATCACCTTCCGTCAAACGGACGATCTTGCCTCCAATCAAATCAATGGCGGGTAGTAATCTCACGCTCGACCGCCTCCTTCCATTCTTGAAGTAAGCTGAGACCGAACGTCCCGCTCTTTTCCGGGTGGAACTGCATGCCCGTCACGAGCCCTTTTTGAACGATTGCCGGAACTTTCTCACCCATATAATCAGCTGCCGCCAAAATGTAGTCGTCCGCCGTCACGGCATGGTAAGAGTGGACAAAATAGACATCCTCATCGCGAAGGATCGAGTTCCATCCGACGTGTGGGAGACGCTTCGCTCGCATCCGTTCGACCGTTCCCGGAATCAACCCGAGACCTTTTGTCGGCATACCTTCCGTGCTCGAATCAAACAAGAGCTGCATCCCAAGACAGATCCCTAAAAATGGCTTTTCCGTCGCCATCTGTTGCAAGAGTGGGATAAGACCCGTCTGTTCGAGCGATTGCATCGCTTGCGGGAAGGCACCGACCCCAGGAAGTAAAACGGCATCCGCCTCTTCAATTTGATTTGCATCGTTCGTGATCACGACGTAGCAACCGATGGCTTGTAACGCACGTTCGACGTTAAATACGTTTCCCATACCATAATCGATGACCGCTACTTTCATCCTTCGATCCATCCTTTCGTAGAAGGGAGACGGTTCGTCCCATTGCTAGAGACCGCCTCGGCAAGCGCTCGTCCGAACGCTTTGAACAACCCTTCAATCATGTGATGTGAGTTCGACCCGTACAGAACAGAAAGGTGAAGTGTGAGTCGACCATTCATGGCAACGGCACGGAAAAATTCCTCAGCGAGTTCGGTATCAAAGTCACCAAGCTTCGGATTGTGAATATCCGCTTGATAGACGAGAAATGGGCGTCCTGACACATCAATGACCGCTCGCGCTAACGTCTCATCCATTGGCATGTAACTCGACCCGTAGCGGCGAATTCCGACTTTATCCCCGAGTGACTTGGCGATGAGCTGACCGAGTGCGATCCCGACATCCTCGACCGTATGGTGGGCATCGACCCACGTATCGCCTTCGACTTTCACGTCTAAATCCATCTGACTGTGAAAAGCGAGCAACGTCAACATGTGATCGAAGAAGCCGACCCCCGTTTGAATGGAGCTTTCACCCGTTCCGTCTAGATTTAATCGAATGTCAATTTTCGTTTCTTTCGTTTCACGTTTTAGTTCAGCTGTTCTCAACAGAATTCACCTCTTCAATCGTTTGTCGGATCAAGGCATACGCCTCGTCTGTCCCTGCACTGACACGTAGTCCATCGGGAAAAGCACGTACATGGACCCCTTTATCAAGGAAGCGGGATGCCCATCCTTCACTATCATCCGTTTTGACATAGATAAAGTTGGCACGGCTCGGTAAAATCTCACCGACTGGTCGTAACAACTCCGTTAACTTCTCACGTTGCGCCGTATGGAACTGAATCGACTCTTGAATATAAGATTCATCTCGTAAGACGACGTTGGCGACAGCGGCACTGAGTCCACTCACGTTGAACGGTGAACGGAACCGGTCAATCTGTTCGATAATTTCTTCAGATGCAATCATGAAACCAATCCGGAGGTTCGCAAGACCGAACGCTTTCGATAACGTCCGTAAGATGATGACGTTCGGATATTCGCTCAATCGAGACACAAATGAATCTTTCATTGTGAAATCAATATAGGCTTCATCCACGACCAGATACGGTACACGTGTCGCAATGTCCGACAATTCGTCTAGTGTCCACATCTTACCGGTCGGATTATTCGGATTCGAGATCAAGACGAGTTTAGGCTCGGTTGCTCGAATGACCTCAATCAACGTCTCGTAACGCAAACCCTGTTCGTCCGGTTGTGTGAAGTGCCCTCTGGCAATTTGTGTGTAGATCCCATACATCGAAAAATCGGGGGCCGGTGCGACCACACGGTCTTCCGTATCCAAAATTGCCTGACTCAAGATGGCCAATAGCTCATCGCTCCCGCTGCCGACCATGAGTTGTGTCGGCTCGACTCCCGCATAGTCAGCATAGCTTGCTTTTAAAGCGAGCAATTCTTCGACTGGGTAACGGCTGAGTGCCTCGAGTGATACGTCTCGAATAGCTCGTTCGAGACGTTCTGGTAACGGATATTGGCTTTCATTTTGATTGAGCGCATATCCCGAAGCGGCATGAGGTACATAGCGTGGGATGTTCTGATAATTTCGTCTCATGCGTCCTCCATCCGAACAGCCATCGCACGGGCGTGTCCTTCTAATTGTTCTTGTTTGGCGATTCGAATCGCTGCCTTTGTAATCGTCTCATCCAGTTCTGTCATCTCAAGGAACGTCTGACGGCGATAAAAGTCATCGACCGATAGTCCACTAGAGAAGCGGGCAGTCCCGCTCGTCGGCAAGACATGGTTCGGTCCAGCGATATAGTCTCCAAATGCTTCGGCCGCCTCATGTCCGAGGAAGAACGAACCACCGTGACGGATTGCCCGCATCAACGCCTCAGGATCTTTGACGGCCAACTGGACGTGCTCCGCGGCCATCGTATTCGCGTACTCGATCGTATCCTCGATTGTCCGGTACAAGACGCCGCCACGCTTCAACGAATCTCTTGCAATGTCTTGGCGTGGTAATAGCACTAATTGTCGCTCAAGTTCTTGCTCGATTTGATCGCGGAGTGTTTCTGACGTGACGAGCGCAATCGCAGTCGCCTCGACGTCATGTTCCGCTTGTGCGAGTAGGTCGGCGGCAACCCACTTCGGGTTCGCCGTCTCATCGGCAATGATTAACACTTCGGACGGTCCGGCGACGGAGTCGATACCGACGATGTGTGAGACGAGAGCCTTCGCCGTCGCGACATATGCATTTCCTGGGCCGACAATCTTGTCAACTTGACGAATCGTTTCTGTCCCGTATGCCAGTGCGGCCACGGCTTGGGCCCCACCGACCAGAAAACACTCATCGGCACCTGCAATTTTTGCTGCAATCAAGAGGGAAATGTCAATCCCATCTGCTTTTGGTGGGGTGACCATGACGACTCGCTTAACGCCAGCTACTTTCGCCGGAATGATGTTCATCAGGACGCTCGACGGATAGACGGCAGTCCCACCCGGTACATAAACTCCGACCGAATCAAGTGGCATATAGCGTCTCCCAAGGCGGAACATCGTATCTTCGAACGCATCGTCTTGTCGGACTTGGCGCGCGTGAAATGCACGAATCCGTTCTGCTGCTAACGTCAGCGCCTCTGTCAATTCAGCATACGCGACTGGCGGATTAAAGCTTGCCAAATCGACCGATTCGATTCGGTCGACCCCGTCGAATTGTTTCGTCCACTCAAGCAGCGCTTCGTCTCCGCGGGCCTCGATCGATTCCACGATCGGTTTCACGGCTTCGGCCCAAGCTTCGCGCCTTGAGCGATTCGTTTCTGTACTCATGCGTTCTCCTCCTGACTCAGCTTTCGAATCCACGCCTTCAATTCGTCAGGCTGTTCCGCTAAAGCTGTCTCACTCGTGATGAATTTTGCATTGATTGAAAAAATCGTCTCGTATTCTTCCAAGTCGTTTGCAGCCAACGTCGCGCCTGTCTCGACGATGTCGACGATGCAATCAGCGAGTCCCGTTAACGGAGCCAGTTCGACTGACCCGTTCAATGCAATGACTTCTACGTTTTGTCGCTTCGATGCAAAGTGTGATATGGCGATATTCGGATATTTACTCGCCACTTTTAATTTTTTCGTTCCATTACGTCGAACTTTTGGACCACACACGGCCATTCGACAGCGACCGAACGGTAAATCGACGACTTCGAGTACGCCTGGCGTTTTTTCTCGTAAAATATCACCGCCGACTATGCCAACATCTGCCGCTCCATGCATCACATATTTATAGACGTCGTCCCCTTTGACGAAAATGAATTCATGATTTCCTGCTTGTACCGTCAACTCACGTCCCCGCTTCTCCGGCCATACGGGTAAGTCACGTTCGACAAAAAATTGACGGGCTGCTTTTTCAATCCGACCTTTCGCGACCGCTACTTTCATTTGATCACCTCATCTAACCGTTCTAAATCGAGCGACATGCCGAACGCTCGTCTCGAGTGTCCAAAATGTCCATACAGTGAATCATATCGTCCTCCTGAAAGGACACGCTTGCCTTCCACACTTCCCGTCACGGTCAATCCTGAGTAGTAATCAAAGTCTCCCGTTTGACCGAAATCGTAAGACACCTCTAAACCGATGGTACGTAAGTGTTTTACTGCCTCGTCCACTTCACCGATGGCTTCTTTTAAAGATTCCGGTGCCTCAGCCCGTAATTCTTCGAGTGCAGAATTCCCGATTAAAAAGGGCAGCTTCGCAATCAACGGATAGCCATACGTCTCTGCTAATTCACGTAATGATTCTAAGTTTCGAAGTGCTAAGATTTTTCGGAATGTCCGTTCCTGAATCCCTGTCTCTTTCGCGATGAGCGAGATGACGGCTGCTGACCCAATTTTGATGGTCAAACGTTCGGTAGGCAGGACTCCTTCCGTCATATCGAGAAAGGATTCAATCAGATGACTGTCCTTCTCTTCGCCATCGACCCATTCGAGTCCAAGCTGTTGCCGTTCATGGGGTTGCCCGGAATGTTTGACCGTCCGACGATAGACGGCACCAGCGTAAGCGACACGCATCGGTTCATGACCGTCTGCTAACTTTCTTGCGATTTGTAGTGTATAGTCAGGGCGCATGACGAGAAGTTCCCCGTCGTTCCCGAACAATCGATAATAGGCTGACTCGTCAAAGAGCGCTAAATTTTGATAATGTGAATAGTATTCGAGAAGCGGTGGATCGATGACTGCGTAGCCGCTCGACTCTGCCTTCTCTAAAAATGACAACATCCATCGTTTTGGACGGATGACATCTCCTGATTGAAGTTCATACCAGCCTTCTGGAATCGAACCTTTTGAATTTGACCAAATCATCATAACCACCCTTTATCTTGTTATCACTTTACCAAACTAAAGTATTGTGTTAAATTTATCAAACAGATAAACACCTGTCAACCAAATGAACTGAAAAGGACGTGTAATCGATGTTTAACTTTACCCACGATGGCCATGTGCATACCCCTTTTTGTCCACACGGTACAAATGACCCGCTTGAACACTATATTCAAGTCGGAATCGAAAAAGGCTTGCAAACGATGACGTTCACAGAACATGCGCCTTTCCCCCCATCGTTCACCGACCCGGTCCCGAATCAAGACTCGGCGATGTCGATTGATCTACTTCCAGAATACCTCGATACGTTGCATCAGATGAAACAGCAGTATCAAGCGGTTATCGACATTAAAGTTGGATTAGAAGTCGACTTATTGCCTCATTTAGAGAAAGAGACCATTGCCTTACTCAAGCCTTTCGCACCATTGATTGATGAAGTCATTTTATCGCAGCATTTCCTATATAGAGATGGCGCCTATATGCCGATTGATTATTCTGCCGAGACGTTTGATGAACTCATCAAAGCGTTTGGCTCATTCGAGAGCGTCTTGAGAGCTTATTATGAGTCGATTGAACAGGGTCTCTCATTTTCGTGGGAAGACATCCGTGTCGCTCGTATCGGACACCTCGATCTCCCGATAAAGTATCAAAGAAACTATGAATGGGACCGCTCAAAAGTAAAAGAGGAAGAAATACGTCTGTTACAGATGATTGCCGACCGGGGATTCGGACTTGACTTCAACACGGCCGGACTCAGAAAACCGGATTGTGGGGTACCTTACATCGCCGGACTTGCAAAATCCGCGAACGACCTGCACATCCCGTTCACGATGGGTTCGGATGCGCACCTTGCTCAAGATGTGGCGGCTGGATTCGACTTCATTGAACAAAAAAAAGCCACGTTCCTATGAACGTGGCTTTTTGACAGCGATCTAGCTATCTAGATCCCCATGCTTATGGTTGACAACGATATGGCGTTCCATTTCTTCATCTGTAAACATCATACCATAAGGAATAAAAGATGCAATAAAAAATTGGGTGAAATGGTTCACCCAATTGAGATCACATTGCCGCATATAATGTTTTCAAGTCGTTTGTCGCTTCCTCGTCCATTTGAATGGCCACGAGTTCAACGTATTGGAGCGCTGGATCTTGATCTTTCGACAATGCGACAATCTCAGCAGCCGCCTTATCTAATGCCAACAAGATTCCTGATACACCAAGCGTCGGATAGTATCGAAGGAGTGCACGAACATGTTTAATCTCTGATACTTCATTTCCGTTAATGGTTAATGATTTGACGGCAAGCTCCTTGTGCATGCCAATCGCAAATTTATCTTCCCACACTTCTTCGAGTGTGATCAACGCCTCTACTTCATATGCACCATCTGTAAAGCGAACGAGTTTTTCCATGTGTAAATTCCCCTCTCTTGAATCTACTTTTATTATATAAGAGATTTTAAAGTGTATATTGTGAAATATTGAACATTATGTGTAAAGTTTGTCTCACCTCATTTTGAACAAAAAAAAAGGCCCCTCCGAGAAGGGGCGAATAATGGAAGAGTAAAACACCATTGGCAGTACATTAATATTATATCATCTAATGAAAACGTTTACAATGTATTTTTGTACATTTTCTCAAGTGGCATATGTAACACTTCAATTCCGCTTTCACGCATCAATTCTAACCCATCCCCATGCTCATAACCGACAGCATAAACGACTCGCGCGACGCGTGCCGCAATTAATGCGAGTGAACAGGCATGACATGGTGAATGCGTGACATACGCCGTCGCACCAAATGCATTCGTTGAATCGGCAGCGAGTTTTCCAATCGCGTTGATTTCCGCATGGATTTCATGTTGCTTCGACCAGTGATGGTGATCATATGGGTCTGTACACTTGATATATGTCACGCCATCTCGGATGAGTCGTGCCGGTTCGTTGATCATATCGAGATCCGTCGATGCAACATAGTCGGCATGCTTATAGAACCCATCTTCTTGCTTGATATAGATTTCATTACAGTTCGTATGACCAGATGGTGTACCATTCAGACCAATTGAAATCGGTTTTTCGTCTTTTACAATGACACAGGCCACACTCTTCGATGCACACTTCGAGTGCCGCTCGGCCATCATATCAGCGAATAATAACCACGTCTCATCCCACAATCGTTGCTTCTCCACTCAAGTCCCTCCTCGTCGAAAAGGAAAGTCTGATTGCTCAGACTTCCCCCTTAGTATCCAGTGTCCTTTGGTAGTTCTTTATTTTTCGAAGCGATTTCGATGACCTTCTCCTTCAATTCGTGCTCCATGCGGTCAAGTTCGCGCTCGGCGTCACGACGTTTTTGCTTCCCTTCTTGCTGGATGCGTAATGTTTCATCCAACGTAGAAAGTAAGTTCTCGTGAGCGACTTTCAGTGATTCAACAGAGACAATCCCTTTTTCATTCTCTTGAGCAATTTCAATCGATGAATCTTTGAGCATCTTCGAGTTCTGCTCAAGCAGTTGATTTGTCGTCTTCGTCACGTCCTGCTGCATACGAAGTGCCGTTTTCTGGCGCGTCAAGCTGAGTGCAAGAACGACTTGGTTTTTCCAAAGCGGAATCGTGTTGACGACCGCTGACTCGATCTTTTCAGCGAGGATTTGGTTATTCTGCTGAATGACCCGAATTTGAGGTGCCATTTGAAGGCTGATGGTACGACTCAATTTTAAGTCGTGCAACTTTTTCTCAAAACGGTCCGCTAATTGAATCATATCGTTCAATTGTTGAAGCTTCGATTGATCTTTAGAAATTTCTACTTCTTGACGTAACGGGGCAATCTCGTGTTCCCGTACATGGTCAAGTTTTGTCTCACCCGCGGCGATATAGACGTTCAACTCTTCGAAATATCGCTTGTTCTTATCATACATTTGATCGAGCATCGTGATGTCTTTCATGAGACCAAACTTCGCACGATCGAGGTTATGGATGACCTCTTCCAAATAGACATTCATTTTTTCGAACTGAAGCTTATAGTTTTCAGCCTTCTTTTTCGCACGACCGATGAGCGGAATGTTATCCATGAAACTCTTTTTTTCCGGTTGAAGCATATCTGGGTCCATCTTACGGACGTTTTGCATCAAGTCAGACAACAGTTTCCCGGCATCGCCGCCATCTTTCATCCGCACTTCCGTCAAAATTTGATCAGAGAATTGGGAAAGTTCGCGCTGGACATTCGACCCGAACAACATAACAGAGTCTGTCTTTTTAATATCAATGGATTCAGCCAATCGTGTGATGCGCTCGCGATGCTCTTGAGGCACGTCTGGTTTCGCTTGAATGGCTGGCACTTCATGTGACTGTGTAACGGATGACCATTCGACAGATGGGTCACTGAACCCCTCCGTCTCCGTTTTTGTTTTCGTATCAGAAGTCAGTTCTTCTTCCGGCCATGACTGCCAGTTCGTTTCATTCGATGAAGTCATGTTTCTTTCTCCCTTCCGGCTGATCAGACAAGACGCGCTCCATCATGATCAGTTCACGTTCAAAGTCTACGGCGTCATCTTCAAGGAGACGTCCGCGTTGTTCTTTAAATTTATCGACAATTAGTCGCATATTTGTGATTAATTGTTCCCGAGTCTCTTCTTGAATGACGACTCGTTTTCCTTCAAGCTCTTTAAATTTCAAGACGACCGAGACGAGGGAATCTAAATAGAATGTGAACAGGTCTCGAACATGCTTTGCGTCTTGTGGATTTTCGAATAATTCTTCGAACAATTCGTGCGCTTCTTTCGAGACGGCCTTCATTTCACGCCTCACTTCTACATCTTTAATATCTGGAAGAACACGGTCGATCTGTTGTAACTTCTCATATCCTTGCTCAATCGTCCGTTGCAAAAATTGAAGCTCTAAATCGTCTGTCGCCTCGAACTGTCGCGTAGGCATCGGCTCTTCGATCGGTTTTAAAATTCTCGATCCAGAAAACGATTCTTCCTCATCGAGTAACAGTTTCTTCTTGGCACGTTTTGCCACCGTTGTCGGTGTACGTTGACGATGTTTGCGCTTGTTCGTCGACCATACTTCATTCAAGACGAGCGCCCCTACAATAATGAATAACCAGGAGAAATCGAATACGTTAATGGCAAAGTATATGACTGCCCCTGTCAGGGCCCATTTCATCCATGTTTTCATTCTTTTCACCTCATCTCATGTTACTTCTATTGTACATTACGAAACCATTCAACAAAAGTTTCGTCATCCCTATCATTTTAGCATAATAAAATTCGTCGATACCTCCGTCCACAGGTGTAGAATCAACTACCTATATCGACTACTTTCCCGTTGCGAAACGAAAAAAACCGTAGACTCATAGAGTCTACAGTTCGTTTGTTACGTGGTCATCCATGTTGAAACCATAACAATCGCGACGGTTACAGGAATGACATAGCGAATAAGTGCATGCCAGATTGGGTACAGCTTCACACCAGGTTTTGATGTTTCGATTTCATCCTTTAGGACACGTTGGTCAACGACGTAACCGACAAAGATGGAAGTCAAGAGTGCACCCGTCGGCATTAAAATATAGCTGACGAGATAGTCCATCGTATCAAAGAACGTCCGACCGTTCCAAATCTGTACATCACTTAAGAGTCCGAATGACAGCGCGGATGGTACTCCCACGATGAAGACGAGAAGAGCGGCTGTCACCGTCACTTTCTTTTTCGTCCATGAGGATTTCTTTTCATTCAAACGATCGGTCACACCTGCGACGACGACTTCTAACATGGCAATCGATGATGTAATCGATGCAAAAGCGAACAATAGGAAGAACAAGACCATGAAGAATCCACCGAGCGGTACTTGGTTGAAGACTGCCGGTAGAACGACGAAGAGTAACGCCGGACCTTCAGCCGGATCAAGACCTGATGCAAAGACTGCCGGGAAGATGGCTAGTCCTGCTAAAAGTGAAACCGCAATGTTCAATAAGACGATCATGTTCGCTGAACGGTTCAATGTTCCTTTCGTCTTAATATAAGACGCATATGTCAGCATCGCTGCCACCCCCAACGATAAGGAGAAGAACGCCTGTCCGAGGGCAAACAATATCGATTCGCCAGTCAATGCAGAAAAGTCAGGCTGTAAGAAGAAACGAACGCCTTCCATCGCCCCGTCAAGCGTCAACGAGCGGACTACGAGAACTAAGAAACTGATGAACAAAAGTGGCATCAAAATTTTACTCATTCGTTCAATCCCTGCTTCAACGCCACGTAAGACAATTAAGAGTGTGATTAAGAGGAACAAGAATTGTCCGAGTACGGCAATTTCAGGTGTCGATACGACGTTCCCAAACACCTCACCAAATTCGTCTGCCGAACGTCCACTGAGCGTCCCACCTAAACCGAGTCCAATATAGATGAGGACCCATCCTCCAATGACACTATAGAAGGAAAGTAACAAGAAACAAGCAAGGACACCTAAGTAGCCGATAATGGTCCAACGGCCATGCCCTAACTGTTTGAAAGCAAGAAGCGCAGTCTTTTGAGTCGAACGTCCGACAATGAATTCTCCAATTAATAATGGCAGACCAAGCAATAATGTGAACGCCAAAAACATGAGTAAAAAGGCACCGCCCCCGCTCGTTCCGGTGACATATGGAAATTTCCAGATTGCACCTAAACCGATTGCTGACCCTGCGGCAGCTAGTATGAATCCAATTTTTGAGGCGAATGAATTTTGCGCCATGATTACCCCTACTTCCTGTTTTTCATTTCATTTTCATAATAATAGTGAAATACTAACATGGTTCCAAGATGAGAACAACAAAAAACAGAGAAAAGTCTGAATACTTTTCTCTGTTGATGCTTTATGGCGTTAAAAAGGTGAGGGCACGCTCTCGAATTCGGATCGACAATTTGTCTGCTTCGAAGTGCTCTCCATCGACATCGATGATTTGTGGCGCATTCAATTCTAGCTCGATATGAGAAGCCTGGAAGTGATTCCACTCCGTCGACTTCTGATCGAGACCGAGTTGTTGGGCCAACAGCTGTCGAATCATGGGAAATCCGATTGCCGAACTATGAACGACTTCTAGCAATCCATCGGAAAACGATTGTGTCTCTAGTTTGGTCGGGACCGTACCGAGATAACTCCCGTTCCCAACATAGAGAAAACTAACGTCACCGTCATATATTACTTCACTGCCCCGCCGAAGTGTGATGTTGAATGGGTCCGCTTCACGGAACTGACGGATGGTCGCTAAAAAATATCCGATTGAGCCTAATGATTCTTTTTCATCCGGATCGATTTGACGAGATGTATCCGCGATCAAACCGACGCCTACGAAATTGAGCGCATACATCTCATCGACTTGAATGACATCGACATATTGTTCGTGAGAGGAACGAATGATTTGAGCAGCCTGTGTCGGTTGAATTGGCAGTTCAAGCGCTCGTGCGAAGTCATTACATGTTCCTGCTGGAATGATGCCGACTGTCGGACGCTCGTCGCGCTCTAAGGTCATTAACCCATTCACTACTTCGTTTAGCGTACCGTCCCCGCCAATGACAATCAGATGGTCGAACGATTCGCTTGTTTCGGCGAATCGGAGCGCGTCCCCGATTTCCTGTGTCTTTTTGATGATGATTTCTTTATAGAGCGATTCAATCGTTCCGATGACTTCGCCGAGCATCGTTTCGCTCGTACCGGACTTCGGATTCGAAATAATCAAAGCTCTCATAGTAATCCTTCCTGTTCTAAGAAGTCTTTCGCTACATCGTACGCGCGTTCATTTCCGTACGCGACCCGTCGATTCAATTCAGACATTTGTTCGTCTGTGATTTTACCTGCGAGCTGATTGAGCGCATCCTCGATTTCTGGATACTCTTCAAGTGTCTCTTCCTTCATGAGTGGCGCTCCCTGGTATGGTGGGAAGAATTGACGATCGTCTTCTAAGACGACCAGGTCGTTCTCGGCAATATCAGGGTCCGTCGCATAGGCGTCTACTAAATTGACATCTCCTCGTGAGATGGCACGATAGCGCAATTTTTGCTCCATCGAGACGACAGATGGGAAATCAAATCCATACTCGTTTTGAAGTCCTGGGTATCCGTCTTCACGGTCCGTGAATTCAAGCGTGAAACCGGCCTTGATGTCCGACTCGACATTCCGTAAATCAGAAATGGCCGTAATGCCTTCCGCCTCTGCATAATCACGTGGAATCGCGAGTGCATACGTGTTGTTAAATTTCATCGGTTCGAGCATCACATACCCATCTTCCGCAAGCGCTTCTCTTGCTTGCTCGTACACTTCACCGGCATCGTTTGACTCAGGCGTTTCTTTGACGAGACTCGCGAGTGCGGTCCCAGTGAATTCAGGGTAAATATCGACATCCCCTGACTGGAGGGCCCCCCATACGAATGTTGTTTCCCCAAAGTTCGGTTTCACCGATACGGTCAAATCCGTTTCTTCTTCAATTAATAATTTATACATATTCATTAATATCTCTGGCTCAGGACCAAGTTTTCCGGCAACGACCAAGTCTGTTTGTTGCGAACGACCAAACGCAAGCGGTGTGAAGATGATGAGCGCGAGTACGGTCGAGACGGCAATCAACTTCGTCTTATTGCGTGTCGCTGTCGCACCTTCCATCTGACGCAACAAGAAGTCAAATAGGAGTGCCAAAATGGCGGCAGGGATGGCACCGAGTAAAATTAAGTAATTGTCGTTCCGGTTAATCCCAAGCAAGATCAATGTACCGAGTCCGCCTGCTCCGACTAAAGCGGCGAGCGTCGCAGTCCCGACAATCAAGACCATCGCTGTACGGATACCAGCCATGATGACCGGGAGCGCGAGTGGAAGTTCGACTTTCATCAAACTTTGATTCGGTTTCATCCCACAAGCTCGAGCAGCTTCTAATAACGATTTATCCACTTCATTCAACCCAGTGAACGTGTTTCGTAAAATAGGGAGCAGCGCATATAAGACAAGCGCTATAATGGCAGGTAATGCTCCGATTCCAACGAGTGGAATCATTAATCCGAGTAAGGCAAGCGACGGAATCGTTTGAATAATCGCGGTGACGCCAATGGCGGTTTCGGCGATTTTCTTACGGCGCGTCAGCCAGATTCCCAATGGCACGGCAATTAAGACGGCAATCAAAAGCGATACGACAGAGAGCTGCAAGTGCTCAATCAGTGCCTCGACAAGTTGTCCTTGTCTATTTTGGAACGTCTCAAGCATCTAGCTCACCTCTTCCACGTTGTGTAAATTCTAAGACGAACGGATCTTCACTCGCCAAGATTTCTTCTGGTGTACCGACTAGCATGAGTTCCCCATCACGCATTAACGCGATGCGATCACCAAGCTTCATCGCTTCTTGCATGTCGTGTGTGACAAACAAGATCGTTTTGCCAAGTTCGTCATTCAAGCGCTTAATATCATCTTGCAATTGACCACGGCTGATCGGATCAAGCGCAGAAAAGGGTTCGTCCATGAGGATGACGTCCGGGTCTGCAGCTAAAGCACGCAACACGCCTACGCGCTGCTGTTGACCTCCTGATAATTCTGCTGGCTTTTTCGAGCGAAGTTTCGGGTCTAGTCCGGCGATTTTCATCAATTCGGTCACTCGTTCTTTTGTTCGGTCTTTTTTCCACTTTAATAATTCCGGTACGACAGAGATATTTTCTTCCACAGTTAAGTGAGGGAATAATGCAATCTGTTGGAGGACATAACCGATATTACGGCGTAGTTCAAAAATATCGAATTGATAGATTTCTTTTCCATCGATTATAATTTTTCCGTCCGTATGATCGATTAATCGATTGACCATTTTCATCGTCGTTGTCTTGCCACAACCTGAAGGACCGATCAATACAAATATTTCTCCTTTTTCTACAGTTAAACTCAAATCTTTGACGGCTAACGTCCCGTCTTCATAACGTTTTGATACATCACGAAACTCAATCAACCTGATCCCTCCTCAACTATTTCCAAAATGGAAATTCAAATAGTATTTTGCCCGTTTCTCTACTTTGTTAAACAAAAAAAGGCTCTCCTAATTGGAGAACCTGATTTTTAGTATAGCGTTACTTCAATATGTCGACGCCCCCATTGGATCGCGTCCTGTTTTGAATCGACGAGTAGGTCGACGATATGTCCTTTTATTCTACCACCTGTATCAAGGGCAATTGCATCACCGACACCTTGGATGTGGACTTTTGACCCTAAAGGAATGATGGCTGGGTCGACGGCGATAATTCGCATTCCGTTATAATAAATCGAATCAGTCACATCATGACCCGTGGCCGTTAATACACGACCGCCGTACGCCTTGTTATCCGCAACATCATTTGAATAAGCGGTCGATTCGACTGTAATGACTTTTTTAGATGTAGATACTGGTGTTGCACTGACTGATTGAGTGGCAGAAGCCGACGTTTTTGCAGCTGTTGCCTGTTCCGCTGCTTTTCGCTCTTCCTCCGCTTTTCGTTCTGCTTCAAGTTTCGCAAGTCTTGCTTTCTCTGCTTCTTCTTTTGCTTTCTCTTCCGCAAGACGTTCTGCTTCGATCCTTTTCTCTTCTGCGATGCGTTTTTCTTCAGCAAGTTTCTTTTGGCGGGCGATTTCTTTTTGTCGTTTTTCTTCAATTGCTTGGCGTTCTAGTTCAAGCGGGTTTTGTACGATTTTCTGTTCTGTCCCGATTCCGATCTGTGCAGCATCTGCCTGATCGATGAATGTGAACAACCCCATTATCGTAGCTCCAATGACGATCATATATTTTAATAATTTCATCGTAGTAAGGTCATCACCTTTCTCGTTATGTAACGAACAGATGTTAATTTACCACGAGAAGTCCCGTCAAAGTAGTGATTTTATCGAAGTGAAACATTCCTGACATATGACAAAAAAATCGGTTACAGATTGTAATAATTGAAATCTACGTTGATATTCCATGGGTTCGCAAAAAAATTACAGATTCGTTACAATCAATCGTGTAACAAACCTGTAATCTTCCTGTCATGATTAACGCTTATTCATTTGGCTCAATTTCATACGTTCTGAGCATACCCCACGGTGCGACATCAACTTGAACCGTGAACGACTGCTTTCCTTTTATCGCATCCATCTCATCTTCCGACACACGATACGAACCCATTTCTTCTATATAAAGAAGTCGATCATAATAGTTTGCCCGAATACCACCAAAAAACGGTTTCGACTCAATTCGATCGATGACTGCATAACCCTCTTCCCCTTCTTTAAAGGAAACATATACCGTTCCGGTTTCGACATCTTGTCGTCCTTTGAAGGCATCATATTCGAGATAGATGGAATCCCCAAAATAAGGGTCATACGGTTCGAACGAAGACCCTTTAAACGTGTACGTCTCCCCGACCCACGATATGGCATAGACAAGAATCACAAAGACGATGGCAATCAAGACTTGAGCAACCGGGACAAGCAAAACAGAAAATCGTTTCATGTCGTCACATCCCCTCTCGTTCGATTACGCCACCATAGTGCGAGTGACAACGCAAAGACGATTAACGCACCAATCAAGAAGAAGAGTGAGATGTCGAGCCGATCCCACACGTAGATGAAGTAAATTGTCATTTGAACGATTAAGAAATAGATGAAGGCGAAAATTGTCGGTCGTCGTGTCACGTCTTGGCGAATCAAGTAAGCAAGTGCAATCACTTCGATGATGATTGCCAGTAAAACTCCTGAATCTTCAAAGAGTGCAAATGGGATAACTGCCAGCAGACTTACCCACAGAAGATCATTCCGTCTATGAATCAAATAGACGGCAACGAGTGCAACCGACAAGAGTGTCGCTTCAATGACGGAAGGCGGTCTTTGAGAGAGCCAACTTTCTGTCACGTTAATTAAATACCCAATTGATAGAACGGCCGCAGTGAACAGATACGTTGCTTGCCATGCGGCTTGTTTTCGATAGAATAAGAGCAATGCATGCAAGATGACGAGTGACCAAAGCGGCCACAGTCTTCCCTCATAATCGATATACTGGCCGAAAATATTGAGAAGGCCATAAAAGGTTAGCCATGCGAACGTGCGGTCCAACGATTCATCGACGAAATGGAACCATACCCATGTCACGATTAGAGCAATCCCAATCAAAATCAGCCCGATGCTTTCGAAACTATTGGTGATGGCTAAAAATGCAGCGATTGCGGTGATCATGGAGAATATGACGTGCTCATACAAGATGCGATGAAGTACTGCCATCGCAAAGATAATCCAGAACAATAGAGTCAATTGGCCAGACAGATTATACGTCGTGAATATGACCGCCATGGTCGCGATAAAGAAAACGAACCCTAGTACACGTAACAGCGTGACATATTTTGGTGTTTTCAAGCGAATCCGCTCGGCAAAGACATAGAATCCAACCATAAAAAGAAGAAACAAACCGATTTTCAACAGGTCGGGAATCGCTTGCCAGTTGGCTGCGACGAAACTGAATAGGCTAAGAGCCAACAAGATGGATCCGACAATGACCAAAACGGGCGGCTTGTGGTCATGTTGCTCACTAGCCGCCCGTCGTTTATGTTCATAGTCGACTAGTCTTAACCCCGTCGCTTCATCCAATAAACCCGCCTCTTGCCATTCACGTACTTTTTTGTCAATGGACACCTGAATCATCCCTTTCAGAAAAAGGTCAGCTGGCGCGTTCAATCAATTCCAATTCTGATTTTAGTAAAACTTGTTTCTCGAATTCGAGTCCGAGCTGTTGAAACTCTTCCATAATCGAGACGTCACCGATCACAGTATTGGTCAGTACGGCGGTCACTTCAGCGACCCATCCTTCACGAGTCGACTTCACGATATCACCTACGAGGAATTCTTCAGACACACCCATTCACTTCCAATCTAAATTTGTTTCTATCATTATAACGAAATTATAACCGTTTGAATACGTTTTCTTTTATCCGTTTAATAAATTGTGTCAAGAATTTTCCAGTAAGTCCCCAAATGATGTAGTCTTCATGCTCATAAAAAGGTTCTCTCATTTTAATTACCCGTTTTTCGTACGCTTTAGCATTCGCCAATCGATCAAGTGGAATATTTTGATCCGGACTCATCGTCCATTCCATTTCTCCGTGGAATGGATCAATCATGAGCAATGTGGAAACCGGTACGGTAAACAAATGATCGACCTCATCCGTCCCTTCTACACTTGGTACTTCCGATAGGATTCCGACAAACGGATAAATCAATTGGCGATGCGGCGTAGCAAGCGGTCGCAATTTGCCTACGACCTCTACTTTATCTGCAGAAACCTCTAACTCTTCACAAGTTTCTCGTATTGCTGCTTCAACGGGCGTCTCTCCTTTTTCGAGGCGTCCTCCTGGAAATGATATCTCCCCAGGCTGCTGTCGCATCGTGTGAGCTCGTACTTCAAACACGACGTGCCAATCCTGATCAATCTGAACGAGTGGGATTAACACTGCAGCTGTTTGTTCATAATCTTCATCCATTGTAAAACTATCTCGAATCTGTTCTTCTGTGATCCATGGCTGCACAATGTTCACTCACCTTCCATCATCGAATATCATATACCGCTCTATACCCTACTTTTCGTTTAGTCGCTGCCAATGTCGGAAATATCATTATTAATGATAGGAGTTGATCAGCGTGGACGAACAAGTAGATGTATTGATTGTCGGCGCCGGGCCAACCGGCCTGACGCTCGGACTCACTTTAGCTAGATATGGCGTATCTTTTCAAATCATTGATCGTAAGACGACCCCGTCGGATAATTCACGAGCTATCGGGATCCAGCCGCGGACCATCGAAGTGTTTTCTCGTTTGGATGTTGCTCAAGAAGTGCTAGAACGTGCCCGAACAATTGAACGGGGGAATCTATATTTTTCGGGACAGTGGACAGCAAAACTTGAATTCTCCAAACTCGTGACCCCATATCCGTTCGTGACGTTATTACGTCAAAATGAAACCGAAGACATATTAGAACGTGCTCTACAAAAACATGGTCATGTTGTGAAGCGCGGTGAAACGTTGTCATCCATCACCCAGTACCCATCCCGTACCATCGCACATTTGACCGCTACAGACGGGCGAACTCGTGCTGTTGAAGCGAAATACGTTGTCGCCGCCGATGGAGCCAACAGTTCGGTTCGTCGGATGCTCGCCCTTCCGTTTAGTGGTAAATCGTTCAAAGAGGCTTGGGTGCTAGCCGATTTGAAGGCTGATTGGCCGATATCCCGTGAAGAGGTTCATATCTTTTTCTCGGATCGTGGAGTGCTCGAAGTCTTCCCGCTCACTGATGAAACGATTCGCATCACAGGAAACTTGAGAACGGATGAATCATTCCAAGAATCGGACCTTCAAGAATTGGTGGAACAACGCAGTCATATGCCGGTCCATATTCGCGACGTTGAATGGTTCTCCTTATTCCGCGTGCATAATCGCATGGTCGATACGTTCATTCACAACCGCATCATTCTCATGGGGGATGCGGCACATATTAACTCCCCGGTCGGTGGACAAGGGATGAACACTGGGATTGCAGATGCCTTCAACTTAGGTTGGAAACTATGGTTGCATCTCAAAACTGGCGCTCCCCATCACGTTGTGTCCACTTATCGGGACGAGCGGGAGCACGTAGCCCGTAACGTGCTACAGACGACGAATATCGCTACGGAGATGTTACAGACGACACTTCCGATGCTTTTACCGTTCCAAGCAATCGGTGCCGATGTCTTCACACGTGTCAATCTCATCAACCAAAAAATCACCGAACGGATCTCTCAACTTCATTTATCGTATCCGAATGCGCTACGATTACCGTTTCGTCGCGTCGCGGAAGGAAAAATTTTTCCGGAGACAGAGATTTTACGAACGGATGACGGATTTCGGACTAAAATATCGGAAATCGCGGACGGACGGTTTCAAGTGCTTGTATTTGACGATGGGAAACGTGATTTGTCATCCATCTATGACTATTTGAACGAGAACCAACCGTTCATTCAAACCATCACCTTATCTAAGACGAGTCGCCCGTTCTTTGATCAAGGGAACGAACTTGCCAAATCCCTCTTTATGAAACGTGGCATACTAGTCATTCGCCCAGACGGTTATTTGTTGCATAAGCAACATCATGTTCGCCTAAAGCCGTTACAGGACAAGTTAGCTGTCTGGCTGCCTTCCTCTTAAACGTGTATAAATGGAGAGCCCCACCGAAATGGTGAAGCTCTCCATGTCATTATTCTTCAACGTTTACATACAAAATCCCTGGTTTCGAGAGCGTCAAATCATAAAACGCTTCAAACGCCTCGATGTCCTCTAGTTTTCGAAAATCGATTTGATCTGTCTCTTCATTTGGAATGGCCACGATGATACCTTCCTCTGTCGATTTGATCATGCCCGTTTGTCCGTTATGAATTCGAATATAGAGTACTTGCTGATTTTCTAGTAGTGAGATTGCCTCTCGTCTCGATTGAATCGGTTTTTTCATTTCATCCCTCTTTTCCATTTCAGTATACCGTTCGCTCCATATTGCTTTCAACTCGCCACACCATTAAACTTGTGTAAAGAAGGGGTTGAAAGCATTGGAAACATTATTGATCATCGCGCTCGCCATTTTGTTTGTCATCTTGGTCACGATTCGAACAATTCGCAACTTGAAGTGGGTTCGTTTCGGTGAAGCATTCGGGAAACAAGGTGAAGAACTCTTAGGTGATTATCATTACTTGACCGAGCGGGGCATCACCTGTCGTGTGGAACAAGGACTTCCGACCGGCAAGTTATTAAAACCGCTCGCAAAAAACTTGGACGATCGCGTTGCACTGTTCGTACACCGAGATGATGCAGCAAAAGCAAGAGAACTTTTAAAATAAGAAGAAGGCCGAATGATTGGTATTCGGCCTTCTTCTTATTTATGTACTTGTCGCTCAGAACAATAATAGGCGATTTGTTTGACGAGCGGCTCTGTCAACGTCTGAAGGTTCGTTTTACTAATCACCTGATCCACCAGAGCGAATGAATCTCCACAATTCGCCTTAATTCGTTCTAACTTTAATCGTTCCGTTTCTGGGAAGATTAAAAACGAATAGACGGGAATTGCTTGATTACATTCTTTTTTTAATCGTGACCGCACTTGTTTGGTCATCCGTTCTAATTCCGTGACAGGATGAGGATAAACCTGTTTCCACCCCATCGAGGTCTCGGTTCGACATTCCCGGTTCGTCATATGGACGGGGGCTGGAGTTCGATTTAATTGAATCAAGAAGACGCCTTTAGGTCCGACGAGCACGTAATGAACGAGATCATCCCCTAATTTGACTTGTTCAATCATCATCCAATCAAATCGGCATGTTTGTCTGATGTTTTCGACGAGACGATCTGTATAGCAGGTTGGTGCTTTCATCACTTCTTCTTTCACACGAAACAGCTTTTTTGTCTGTTGTTTGACTGGTTGTTTCTCCGTGGCCGTTAACACTTGTAACATAGACTCCACCCCCTATTCATTATTCGCTTGGACCGACTTGCTTTCCAAAGACCGCTTTTTCGAGATTTGAGATACGGCGTAACATGTCATAATTTGACGCAACCGGTTGTGCTGGTTTAACTGGTTCCGACGCAGGCGCAGGTTCCCGTCGCAACAAGTCGTTTTCTTTTTGAAGACGCTCGATTTCTTTCGCCATTTTTTCATAATCGCGAATGACGACATCTAAAAATTGATCGACTTCTTCTTGTGAATAACCACGTAACGCCGTCTTGAATTCTTGTTTATAAATCGCTTCTGCTGTTAATTCCGTTTGCATCATATCACTCCCATTGTTGTTCCCATTGTTTTTCTTCTTCAATGACTCGTAAGTCTTCTTGTGTGATTAGGAAAATTTCCATGTTCGGCTTCCGCCGAGCCCCATCGACTAAAAAGCGGGGACTTCCTTCCGTTTCTTCGTCATACAAGGTGATCAATCCTTCTGCTTTATCTAAAAAGAATGCCGTTTTTGCGCGTAGTTGACTAGGGTCTTCGTATGGACGCTGTGTCAGCGGTTCAAAAAAGTCTGCCTCGAGTTGCAGTTGCACAAATAGTTCTTGTTCGAATGGTTTATAGCGCTCGTCCATACTTAAGAATGGAGGAAACACGGCAATTTTAATCGGATAGGTTTCTCTTAACTCTAACAATACTTGTCCAGCCCACAATTCACAACCATTCGTTCCACTTAATATGAACCATTCAGCACCTAATTCGATGACTTCAAGTATCTTTTTCCGATAAGCCTCTTGAATGATTTCAATTCCTGGATGATCCGCTTTGAAAATGCCGAGTTCATGAGGACGATATCCTGTGACGGCTACTACTTTCATGTTTGCTTCCTTTCTAGGCGAGCTCGTCGATGCTCCAATTCCATTTTCTCACGGTCGATAGTTTGACGTAGCACTGTTCTCTTTTGTTCGAGTAGCTTCATGGCTCGCTCTGTGTAATCAATCGCCAAAGAGATGTCTTTTTGTTTATGCTCTGCATACTTGGCGAGTTCGACATACCCTTCAATCGTATGAAGCGACTCAAATAGCGGAATGGCCTCCTCGAATCGTCCAGCTCGTTTTAATATCATCGCTTGCCGCATGATGGAACGCTTCGATGGACTCGAGAGTTGCTCAAACTCCCTCAGCGCTTGATCTTGTTCGCCAAGGTCATGTAACCAGTGAGCACGTTCCTCTCCAAAATCAGTTACCGGGGTCGTAACGAGTTGACTGAGACGTGTATACAAAGAGACAAGGCTTAAACAGTCCGCATGATGGTGTTCGAGGACCGGGAGCAATATTTCAGGATTCCGCTCTTTGATATATTGAAAATAGTGCATCGGCGCCAAGAATCCAGGAAGGTCGTCCGTTCGTTCATGACCGAAGTATGCTTCGACTGCTTTTAATGATACCGATTCAAGCCTCGGTTTTAACAATCGTCTTGCAGCGTGAAGTAAATCGACATGGCCCACTGAAGGTAATTGTTTCACCCTGGATTTGACGAATGTATGTCTCGTCTTGATTTGGGGCCAATCAAATGATTTCCCGTTATAGGTAACGAAACGAACCTCATCTCCGATATCCTGCAAGAAATGATAGTAAAAGGCGGTTTCAAACGCCGGATGAGGTAACACGTATTGAATCATTTCAAGGTGTCCTTCTTGAATCCTAGCAAATCCAATCAAAAAGATTGATGTTCCTGAACCGCGTAACCCGGTCGTTTCCGTATCCATGAACAGGACTTGGTCGGGCTCTAAGTCGACGACGAAAAACGGGTGCTCGGTTTGACGCATCATCTTTCTTGCTTCTCCAAACTTGAAGTCGTGATACACCTCGTCGAGCGGATATGTCTTTCGAATCCGGACACACCATTCCCCCTCAAACGTTAAAATCTCGCCCCCATGATCCTTCCACTTTTGTTGCTCCACTTCGTCAGGGCTCGTGACCTTAGCTTTTGGGCCAGGTTCGTTCGTTTTGATTAATCTAGATAGTTTAGCTTTCATATCGTTCCTTTCAATGCTTGCAACTGACGGATGACTTGCTGCTTGAAATCACCGTATCCAATCATGCCGACACAACGGGGGCATCCGCTCTCACATGGACAGTCGGATACCGTCCGTTCTGCCGCTTCAAGCACCATGTCTGCATCTTTATAGAGTGCCTCACTGAGACCGATGCCTCCTGGATACCGGTCGTACAAATAAACGGTCGGCTTACTCGTATGCGTCGACTTCATCTGAATCGTAGTGAATAAATCGAGCGTGTCACACATGAGATAAAGTGGCGCAAGTCGCCTCATCAAATCGCTGACCGCTTCAAGTTGATCTTCGAGGTCCGCCTCCGAATAGGCGAATCGCTCATCTAACGTGAACCATGTAGCTGTCGTATGCAACTCTCGCTCCGGTAGATGAATCGGACCCGACCCTATGTTCTCATGCGTCCCGAATTTTATTTTCTTGAATAAGGTGGCCATCGCGATGACCGATACCTCACCAAACGTCTTCGCTCCGTCTGACTTGTTCTCTTCGAGTACTTTCAGTTCAACTGCTAAATTCGCATCCGTATAGTAGTCAACGTCAACCCGGCGGACATATGCTTTCTTCTCCTCAAAATCGAGTTTTTCGACTTGGTACTGTTCGGCTCCATGCAAATAAATCGCTTCATCATGTAACAACGTCATGGCACTGAACGTGTCCATTTCACCGATAACTTGATGCTTCGCCGTCTGATCGACGATGACGACATTCTCTTGATCACTCGTCCGAAGCGAGATGTCATGGGCCGGGAACGAATCCGTCATCCAATAGTACCTATCGGCCCGTTCGTGTAAGACGTGAGCATCCGTCAAAAACTCTAATATATCTTCCGTGTCGACTGTTCCGAACCGCTCTCCCTTTTGAAACGGCAACTCAAAAGCGGCACATTTGATGTGGTCTACTAGAATAATCAAGTTATTCGGGTCAAGACGTGCCGCTTCCGGTGAGCGATCTAAAATCATGTCCGGCTGTTCGACGACGAGTTGGTCGAGTGATGACGAGGATGCGACAAATACAACGAGTGACTCTGAATGCCGACGACCGGCGCGCCCAGCCTGTTGCCATAACGAAGCGACTGTCCCTGGATATCCATTTAAGACGCATGCTTGAAGTTGACCGATATCGACACCGAGCTCTAACGCGTTTGTCGAAACGACCGCTTTGATTTCCCCGTTCCGCAACCGTCGTTCGATTTCTCGGCGTTCAGATGGAAGATAGCCGCCACGGTAACCGACAATAGACTTTGGTCCGAGCTCCCGCCGTGTTAGTTCCTGCAAATAGGTCAATAGCACCTCGACACGTACGCGCGACCGCGCAAATACAATCGTTTGTATGTTCGCTTCCACGAGCCTTGAGGCGATTCGTTTCGTCTCGAGCGTTGCGCTACGACGAATTCCGAGTGCTTCATTGACGACAGGCGGATTATAGAAGACAAGGTGTTTCTTGCCTTGAGGTGCCCCGTTTCGATCGATTAATACGACTTCTTCTTCCGTCAAAAGCTCGGCAAGTTCAAGCGGATTCGCGATGGTCGCCGATGTCATGATCCATTTTGGGTGACTACCATAGTAGGCGCAGATTCGTTTTAAACGTCGAAACACGTTCGCCACGTGACTGCCAAACACGCCGCGATACGTATGGAGTTCGTCGACGACGATGTATTCTAAGTTCTCAAAAAGACGAATCCATTTCGTATGATGAGGTAAGATGCCGGAATGTAACATATCGGGATTCGTGATAACGATATTGCCCGCATCGCGAACTTTCGTTCGTGCCGCAGGTGATGTGTCGCCATCATAAGTGAAGCATCGCAAATTCCCTTCAAGGGCTTCGATCATCTCCATCAAGTCACTGTTTTGATCTTGCGCGAGTGCTTTTGTCGGGTAAAGATAAAGCGCACGTGCTGTAGGTTTTTCAATCATCTTGGATAGAACGGGTAAGTTATAACACAGTGTTTTTCCAGATGCCGTAGGTGTTACGATGACCGTCGAATGGCCAGCCGCCGTTTGTTTCACAGCCTCGGCTTGATGCGTATACAGCTGTTCAATTCCACGATTCTTAAGTACATTCACCAATTGTTCAGGCACCTGCTCTGGAATTGGGGCATATTGTGCCGGACGTGCATCGACCGTGTGCCAATGACGTACGTGGTTTGAAAAACCAGGATCATCTCTTAATTCTTTTATGATTTCTTCGACAGAGCGAGATTTTCGCATCTAGTCACCTTCTTTCATTACGCATTCGAAGGTGCAAGGTCCGCTACGACTTGTCGGATTTTATGAATCCGTTCATCTCGTACCACTCTCGATACAGCGGGCATCTGAAAGATGGCCATGTCTTTAAATGTAGCAGCGACATGCTCATTTTCTTCTTCGAGACGGAAGAGCGCATCTGAAAACAGACGTTGCGTCGACCGTCCGAACAAGACGATGGTATGTAGTTTCGTACATTTCGAATGAACCGCTAAAAGATGTTTGACGTAGCGTTGCACCGTTTTATAATAATCTTCGTTTGTTGAGATGAGTTGACGGTTGCCACGAAGAAGTTCTTTATAATAGGATTCTTCGCCCGTGAACATGGTCTCGACTCCGATTCGTTTCAAGTAAGCATGTCCGATTGCTTCGGCGACGGTTTGGTCCTGGATGAGACGCCCAAACGGTATGGACTCTTTTAAGAGCACATGTGAAAGCTTTAACCCGAGATGTCCACCGAGAGGCACGCCGAAATCATCGTCTTGCAGTCGATCCATGACAAGTAATACTTTCATCTTGCGTTTTAAAGAGAGTTGAACCATGTGTCACCATCCTGTTCCCTTTCTTTTCATTATAACAAAGTCAAACGAAAAACAGGGCGCACAATGTCGCCCTGCTCTCCTTAGTTATTCCCATTGTTTGAATTATTGTTTCCACGATTCGTGTCTGACGATTCACCATTGGATTGTCCCTCTAACGGAGTTCCTGAATCATCTCCGTCAGTTGGTTCGTCTGTACCTTCGCCAGAACCTTCATCCGTAGCCGGTTCATCAGGAGTTTGTTCGTCGGTGGTATCTTCGCCGTTTCCGTCTCCGTTACCATTCCCGTTCCCGTTATCATTCCCGTTCCCGTTATTTTCGTCTGATGGTTCATCTTCGGAATTCCCCTCATCAGTAGGGTTTTCCTCTTCTTCCGTCGGTTCCTCTTTCGGTTCAATCGAATAGCTCGCTTGTGCCGGTGCCGATTGCTGTTCTCCCGTCAACGGGTTCGACGCATTTGCGACAATAGTAAACGTTGTGTCTCCTTCGGCCAAGTTTGCAATATTCACACTCGTCTCCCCGGTCGTTCCGACGACTTGCTCACTTCCATCGGCTGACTTTTGTGTCACCGTGAACGTGATATCCGTATAACCATCGGCTTGTGCACCATCGAAATCGTATGACCATGAGACAGAACCGGTTTGACCTTCTTCATCGTAGTTAACACTTGCCCCAGTCGGAGCAACCAACTTCTCAGGTTGAAGATCTTTTGGTTTTGTTCCTTTTACATAAAGCTCATTACCAAGTGACAAGACTGAGTCTGGACGTTGGAATCGATCCGGTTGTCCCGTCGCATTTGTCACTTGTTGCATCATATATTCGAAATAGTATTGGGCATAGTCAGGATCGAACGAAGCGACTGTCGAATCTTTCGTTTTTCCTGTCCATACTGAGATCGAGTAATCCGTAGAATAACCAGTAAACCATTTATCTTTCGGATTTGTAGAGTTAGGCTCGTTCGTCGTACCCGTTTTACCTGCTACGTCCCATGGGAATGCGCCAGGTGCATAAGTTCCACCTTCAGCACTCACAACATCACGAAGCATGTCTGTCAACATATACGCTGTATAATCCTCCATCGCTTGCTTGGCTTTAATCGGTGAATTAATACTTGAACCATCATTGAATTCAATTTTTTGAATCAAGTGCGGTTTTGTATACATCCCATTCGCACCAAGTGTTGCATAAGCTGCAGCCATCTGTGTCGTGCTCGCTTCTGCCGTACCTAAAGCATTAGATTCGTTGAGTTCATCGCCAGAATATGAAGGTTCGATTCCTACATTTTTAACGAACGATTCGATTGCTTCTTGTCCATACTCATCCCGCACTTCTTGGAATGCACGAACTGCTGGCGTGTTCGCTGAAATTTTCAAGTATTGGCGCATCGTATTTGGTCCACGGAAACCTGAATAATAGTTATTCGGACTATATGTTCCATCTAATTTAGCGTCAAGCAACACTTTACCTGTCGACCACTGCCCATTTTCAATTCCAGGACCATAATCGAAAAATGGTTTAGCTGTCGATCCGATTTGATACTTCTCATTTGAGTAGTCACGATATGTGGTATCACCTTGCTTCGCCTGTTGACTGTCTACGATAGCGACAATTTCACCGGTCTTTGTATTCAAGACGGTTGCACCCATTCGTAAATCTTCAGGGAAACTACTTGTTTGTAAATTAACATTATTCGATTTAATATCACTGTTGATTTTTGTGTGTAACTCTTTGTTGATTGACGTATAAACTTTCAAACCAGTCCCGTAAATATCTGACTGTTCAAGACCATAGTCCTCTTCTAACTCATTCAATACACGAGAGTAAATCGCACGTGTGAACGCTTCTTCTTCCGTTTCTTCACCTGGTGAGATGACGTCAGCAATGGCAACATCGAGTGCCTCATTGTATTGTTCCTCAGAAATATGTCCGTCACGTTTCATTGCAGACAAGACTTGCTCTTGACGGTAGCGAGTCAACTCCTGATCACCATTGATTGGATCGTAGGCACTTGGACGTTGCGGGAGACCTGCGAGAATCGCGGCCTCTTGATAATTGACCTCAGAGACCGGCTTATTGAAGTAACGTTTCGATGCGGTTTGCACACCGTATCCTCCACTACCGTAATAGTTTTTGTTCAAGTACATCTCTAAAATCTGTTCTTTCGTATACTCACGCTCGAGTTTGAGTGCGAGCCATTGTTCTTGAAGCTTACGCTTCAACTTCTTATCTGTCGAAAGGAACGACTGCTTGACCAATTGTTGAGTGATGGTCGATCCACCTTCTGCACCGAAACCCTCTGTCAAGTTGGCAACGACGGCTCCGCCGATTCGACGTAAGTCAATCCCGTTATGCTCATAGAAACGACGGTCTTCAATGGACACAACCGCTTGTTGCATCACTTCAGAGATGTCGTCGATGGAGACATACTCTCGAATCTGACCCGCCCCTTCGAGCGGTTCTCCTTCAGCCGAAAGCAACTGAATCGGATACGTATCGACAAGTTTGTCTTCATCTAGTTCTGGTGCCGTCGCAATGGCATATACCGTATATGCGCCGAATGCGATTACCGCAGCAATAAATAACATGAAACCTAATAAAAAGATGCGTTTCCACATCGGTTTCTTACTTTTCGTCTTTGGTTGTTTCCCAGTTTTTTTGCGTTTATTTGTCGTCGAATCTTGTCGACGTGCGACCCTACTTCGCTCCATTCATGGTTCACTCCTTCTATTCAATCGAGCCATTGATCGAGCACCGTCAAATAATCAATCGACGGCAAGGCTCTCGTCGGAACTTCAATCGCTTCCTTTTCGATAAAGCTGAGCGGAATCGATTTGCGCCCCGTTAACCGTTGTTCCCACCACTGAACAAGTTGCTCGGTGGTCAATACATATTGCGTATTATAGCGACTAAAGCGGATGATGACAAAACAAATCCCTCCATGACGTTCACACTCACGCATGTGGGCGATTTGGTGGTCATGAAAATTGCCGAGCGGAAACGATGTCTTATTATTCGTTTCTTTCGCTTCAAAGTCAATGTACCTACCACGATAAACACCGTTGTAATCGGTCGTAGATGCCTGTTTGAAATAGGCTTCCGTTACTTTGGCGGCACTTCGCTTCGGATAGTCGACTTTGACGATTTGGAGAGGGGTTGGTTTTTTGTGGATGACGGCTCGTTGATGAATCCGATAAAACTCATTCGTTTCATTTAACAGCGTCTCCAAGTTCATTCCGCGATTCGCATAGGTTTGAGAATTCGATGATTGCTTCGAAATTCCTTCCCCCTTTGTTGTCTTTGTCACGTTTGACTTTTTACCGTTTGGATAATGGAACAATGTCGTCACCCCATACATACATATTAACAGGTCGGTCCACTCGTTCCTTCCGTCTCAGGTCTGATTGTCGACTTCTGTCGGTCGACACTCGTGTGGAATTACCGCAACACATATCGTACCAAACTCCCGTATGTTAAACTAGTATGTAAGCGATTGTGTATCCAAATTGAAAAGCTCTCGTTATGTATGATTCGATTGCTTTTCTATGATAATAGCACTTCTACTGTTTATCCAAGATGACACACCGATAAACCTCATTGATGTCATTCTAAAAAAAATGTGCAATATCTGTGCAATAGATTGACCAAATTATCATTTGGAAATAAAATAGGGTGCTTAAAGACGTTACTGTTAAGCTGTTTTGGAGGGATTGGATGGAAAGTGGAAAGAAGTATGTCATGTTCGTCGACGAAACAGGCACACCGAAGGGAAATACGCAATTTAACTTGACTGGCGTGCTGATGGAATATAAGTATTCAATCGATGCAGACGAGACTGGATTACCGTGTGAATTGAAACGACGTCTTCAGGCGTTCAAACGAGATGTGTTCAAAACGGAGCATATCCCACTTCATTTAAAAGAAATTTTAAAAGCGGAACATCCTTACGGAAAAGAAGATGGGATCACGATTGATATGTTGCGCGACTTTTGGGATAAACTCCCTGAATTTTTGCGAGGAATCGACTGTACAATCGTCAGTGTCGAGGTCGATAAACAAAAGCTTCATGACTTTTATTCGACGCCAAAAGATCCGTACGTCGTCGCATTCGCTCACCTGATGAAGTCATTCTATGCGTTTTTAGAAGAAACAGAGGCAGTAAGTGCCCGTGTCGTCCTGGAATCCCGAGACGATTATCAGAACTTACTGATTCAAAAAGCATTCTTTGATATTTTCAACTCAGGTACCGTTCATTTAGACGTCGAAAAGAGCCGTCAAAAAATTAAAGGCTTCATCTTCTCTGAGAAGCAGAACACGATGTATCAATCTGGCTTAGAAATCGCTGACCTCGTCTGTCTGCCACTTTCTCGCGTTCGTCGTGGCGTGATTGAAGTGAAACCACGGTTCGTCCATTATGGGGACGAGAACCGAATCTTTAAAGCCATTAAGGACAAAATTTACATCCGTAAAGAAAGTCCGGACCAAGATTTCCGAAACTGGGGCTTCAAAAAAGTGCCAATCACGAAAAAACGTCGCGAATGGAGCGACCATCCTTGGAATCATTAAGCAAAAACGCATCGACACCTTTCGTGTCGATGCGTCAGCTTGTTGACTAACATGAATCTTATCGCTCGCCTGTCCGGCGCCCACGCTTTCCTCAGGCAATCCCGGAGCCGCATCGCGACCTAGGTCGCTGCTGGGTCTCCGTCGGATTGCTTTCCTGTAGGAGTCGGGGCGCCGTCGGACGAGCAAAGCAAACGGTCGTCATCTGGCGGCCGTTTGTCTTTTTCTAAGACCACGACGGCCGAAGAAAAAACTCGATACTTCCTTCGAATCGATGTATCAGGGGAAAGGGAAGGTAAACGCCGAGCCCGCCCGTCATCAATCCCGAGATCATCCGCCTCGGCCCGCCGTTCAACATCCGTTCCGTTCGTCAGACCGTGAAGGATGGATGGTGTCGACTTGTTGATCATCAGATCCGCCCCTGTGTGTTTTTCTCACACCATTATATGGGATGAAGGACAAAAGGTGACCAAGAACGGGCAGGCGAGACTCCTGAGGGAATAGCAAGCAAAGGGAGACCCAGCAGTGACGCAGTCGCGATGCGGCTCCCTGCTTGCCCCTAGGAAAGCGAGCCGTGCCCGGGTTGGGCATATAAAAGACATTAGACCTATACTTTGTCTACAGTCTGACGCATCGACACATTGCGTGTCGATGCGTTTTTTATGTGGTGACTTTCTGTGACTTCATTCGTTTCTTTCCTTCACGGCACATATGCAAGAGTGGGCATGCCTCACAGCCTGGGCGTTGTGCCTTGCAATGATATCGTCCGAAGAAGATGAATTGATGATGAAGTTGTGACCATTCCTCGCGTGGAAACTTTTTCATTAATGTATCCTCGACTTGTCGAACATTGTCTTTCCAGCGACAAATACCGAGACGCTTGGAAACTCGTTCCACATGTGTGTCAACCGCAAACGCCGGTTCATGGAATGCAACAGAAAGGACGACGTTTGCTGTTTTACGACCGACTCCGGGGAGCGCCTCTAACGATGCTCGGTCAGAAGGGACAATCCCCCCATGCTCGTTCACAATTTTTTCTGAGAGTGCTTTTACATTCTTCGCTTTGTTACGGTACAGACCAATCCGTTTAATCAATGCCTCAATCTCAGACACGTCAGCCGCAGCCATCGCCTCGACAGTCGGAAACGCTTCAAACAATCCTGGTGTCACCTTGTTGACGAGCGCATCCGTCGCTTGTGCGGAGAGCGCGACCGCGACGACCAATTCAAAGGGATTTTGATGCGTCAACTCGCAATGAGCGTCTGGGAACATCTGCTTCATCGTATCTGACACTTCTTGTAATTGTGCTCGCGTCAACATCACTTATTCCTCCGTTGATATTCCACGACATCCTCGAGCGATTCGACATGATGGTCTTGCCAAACGCGCAGGATTTTGTCCATGTATTTGAAGTTTCGCACGTTTCGAAGTTTCGCTTCACGAAGTGCGGCCATGATGAGTTCTTCGCTGAAGCCATCTTCCGTCATCCAGCCGACAATTTGTTCAATCTCGAACGGGGTGATCGTTCCAAATTCCCTCTCAAACGTATGAATGATATTCTCATTCAGTGTCTGCTGTGGCGCAACTTTCTCTTCCCCTTGTAACGCTTCGAAAAGTGGCAATAGGCTATATCGCTCGCCATCACTTGAAGCGTCAATCGCGATCAACTCTTTTTGCAACAGACCAAGTAACACTGAGCGCGCCTCATTCTCTGAAACATTCAATCGTTTCCCTAGCTCACTCGGGAGCGGCATGACGATGCCTTCTCCAGTCATTTCTAGAAGATGGACGATCAGACTGAACTCGACGGGTGACAAATCGAGGCGTCTCGCATCGGTGAACAGCTTTCGTGGAATGACGACCGGACTTTGCTCGAATAATTGAATCAATTGATGTGCATCCATGTCGCACTTCCTTTCTAAGACACATTAATCGGGGAGGACATGGTGTCTTCCCCGATTAATCGTTAAGGGTGAATTCGGTTTAAAAGACGTGGGAACGGAATCGCTTCACGGATGTGCTCGATTCCACTGATCCATGCGACCGTACGCTCGAGACCAAGTCCGAAACCAGAGTGTGGGACCGAACCGTATTGACGAAGTTCAAGGTACCAATCATACGCATCCGTTTCGTCGAGACCTTCCTTGATGATCTCTTCTTTTAGACGATCGTAGTCGTCCTCACGTTGAGATCCCCCGATGATTTCACCATATCCTTCTGGTGCAATCAAGTCCGCACACAGAACAAGTTCTGGATTCTCAGGGTCTACTTTCATGTAGAACGGTTTGATTTCTTTTGGCCAATGCGTGATGAATACCGGCTGATCATGTGCGTTGGCAATCGCCGTCTCGTGCGGTGCACCGAAATCATCACCGTATTCGATGTCGTCGAATCCTTCTGCCTTCAAGAACTTGATGGCATCTTCGTAACGAACACGAGGGAACGGCGCTTGTACTTGTGCCAATTTCTCAAGGTCACGTCCAAGCAGTTCCAGTTCATTTTTACAGTTCGCAAGTGCTGCCTGTGCAATGTATGAGACGTATTGCTCTTGAATCTCAAGGTTCATGTCATGATCGACGAATGCCATCTCCGGCTCAATCATCCAGAACTCAATCAAGTGGCGACGTGTTTTTGATTTCTCCGCACGGAACGTTGGACCGAACGAGAATACTTTTCCGAGGGCCATCGCCGCTGCTTCCATATACAATTGACCCGTCTGAGAAAGGTAGGCTGATTGACCGAAATAATCTGTTTCGAACAATTCTGTCGTCCCTTCCGGAGCACTGCTCGTAAGGATTGGCGGATCGATTTTGACAAATCCTTCTTTGTTGAAGAATTCATATGTCGCACGAATGATTTCGTTACGAACTTTCATAATCGCGTGTTGGCGACGTGAACGGAGCCATAAGTGACGGTTGTCCATCAAGAATTCCGTTCCGTGTTCTTTCGGTGTGATTGGATAATCAATCGATTCCGCAATCACTTCTAAATCTGTCACTTCCAATTCAAATCCGAGTGGTGTACGTCCGCCATCAGATTTGACATTCCCTGTGACCCAAACCGAAGTTTCTTGAGTAATCCCTTTGGCTAACGTAAATAACTCTTCCGCCACGTCAGCTTTTACAACGACTGCTTGAGCAAAACCGCTTCCATCACGTAATTGAAGGAAAGCAATCTTACCACTTGAACGTTTATTGGCAATCCAGGCCCCTACACGGACCGATTGGCCTTCATAATCTTTAAATTGGTTAATCGAAATAGTTGTCATATTCTTTTCCATCCTTTCGCTTATCGAGCGTGCTCCGTAACGAATTCTTCTACTCGATCGAGCGCTTCTAATACGCGTTTTAATTCAGTTGCATAGGATAATCGTACGTAATCGTCTTGTCCGAAGCCCGAACCAGGCACAAGTGCCACGTTTGCTTCTTCAAGAACAGCTTCACACCAAGCATCGACGGTGTCATAGCCACTTTCTGTGGCCGCGACCTTCGCATTGGCATATAAGTAAAATGCACCTTGTGGCTTCAAACAAGTGATGCCAGGGATTTTGACGAGACGGTCGTAGACGATTTCAAGTCGTTCCTCGAACGATTGACGCATCATTTCCACATCTTCTTGTGGTCCATTGTACGCTTCTACCGCAGCCGCCTGTGCGACAGATGTCGGGTTTGATGTCGAGTGTGAGGCCAGATTCGTCATCGCGCCGATGATTTTTGCATCACCAACGGCATATCCGATTCGCCAACCTGTCATCGCGTGAGATTTCGAGACCCCATTGATGATGATCGTTCGTTCACGCATATTCGGAAGTGTCGCAATCGATACGAACGATGCATCACCGTAAATCAATTTTTCATAAATTTCATCGCTAACGACGAGAAGATTGTGTCGAAGAACGACATCGGCGAGTGCCTGTAGCTCCTCTTTCGTATAAATCATTCCCGTCGGATTAGATGGGCTGTTCAAGATGACGGCCTTTGTACGAGCTGTAATTGCATTCTCCAGTTGAGTCGGCGTCAATTTAAATGACGTCTCTTCATTCGTGTCGACCAAGACAGGTTCTCCGTCCGCCAATTTGATTTGTTCCGGGTAACTGACCCAGTATGGGGCTGGGACAATCACTTCGTCCCCTTCATCTAAAATAGCTTGGAACAGAGCGTATAGGGCATGTTTCGCGCCTGAAGCAACCATCACCTCGTTGCGTTCGAACGACAATTCACTATCGCGTTTCGTCTTTTCAATGATGGCATCTTTCAACGCGACTGTCCCGCCAGATGGCGTGTATTTTGTGTCTCCATCTCGAGCGGCTTGACAAGCAGCGTCGATGATTCGTTCTGGTGTGTTGAAATCAGGTTCACCCGCGCCGAGACCAATGACATCTTTGCCTGAAGCTTTCAGTGCCTTCGCCTTAGCTGTAATCGCTAAGGTAGTCGATGGTGTGAGTTGTTTTACACGTTTCGCTAATAGATGTTCCATCATAATCCCCCTCTAATTCATTACATTTGATCGGTCAATTGGACCCGTCGAATAAATTCTCCGGTCTGAAGCGTATAGTACGAATACGTATAAGACGCATCCGCTTTCGTGACCACTTCGATGAGTGCCCGTTCGTCAAAACCAACCTTACAGCTGACCAGTTGTCCGCCTGTCTCCTCAACTGACTTCGAACAGACGTCAGTAGCGTCCACTTCACCGATTTCTCGTTGCTCGATCTCTAGCTTTTTATCCAATGGGACAAACCAAATGGACTTCCCGTCTACTTCTGGGAAGACGACATATGCCTCTGTCCCATTGAACAGTTCTCCCTGACCCACTCTCGCGTCTGGAGATTCTTCAGTCAATCGTACCATCGCCGTTTCGACGAGCTTTTCTTTTTGATTCTCTGTATGACCGATGGTGAATCGATACATCACGCTAAAGACAAGGACGACACCAATCAGTGCCGCCAGTAATGAGACGATCCATTTTGCCTTTCTGGTCATTCTGTACGATAGATGGTGAAGACCATCTCTTCCTTCTTCGAATCATTCACTTTCTTCTCAAGTGACAAACCGAACATTAAATCCTGACTCTTTAAGGTACGATTCAATAAGTCGACAATTTTGTAGACGTCCGCAGTCGGTTCGATGCGCACGCTCGCCAGCGTCTCAATATTCGAGTTCATATTGACTCCTCCTCCAAAAACACTATACGTATCATTATAAAACGATAATATCGTGATGCCTAGCGTTATCTGTCATTTCGTGCCACAGACTTTTCCTTCTCATCTAAGAACAACTCTAACTCGGATAACGACGTTTCAAGCGTTCCTTCAATCCGGTCAACTTTAGGCAAGCTGTTGATGAACTGTTTGCCGTAACGTGTCGTCTCCACACGTCGGTCGAACACGAAGACGGCACCATAATCCCCTTTCGATCGAATCAATCGACCGACACCTTGTTTGAAGCGAATGACCGCTTGGGGCAGGGATAACTCAAAGAATGGTGATTTCCCCATCGCTTCAATTTTCTCAGAACGTGCTTGCATGATCGGCTGGTCGGGCGGTGCGAAGGGAAGTCTTACAATGACAAGGCATGTCAACGCCTCCCCTGGAATATCGACACCTTCCCAAAAGCTTGCTGTCCCAAAGAGAATCGACTGTTCCATCCGTTTGAACTGTTTCGTCAAGCGGCTACGCGAGCCGCCGCTCACACCCTGTGCGAGAAGTGTATAAGACGTGTCAAGATGGTCTTTGACTTGTTCGTAAGTGAGTCGAAGCAATTCGTTCGATGTGAACAAGACGAGCATCCTCCCTTTCGTCACGTTCGCAATTTGGACAATCGACTGGGCCGTCTGGTCGACGAACTGAGGAAGCGGCACTTCATTGATCAATGGGAAGTCCGACGGTACAAACAGTTTGGTCTGGTCTTTGAAGTTGAATGGTGACGGTAAGACGACTCTTCGGACCGGTTCTCCTTCTAATCCGAGGCGTCGTTCCATAAAGCTGAACTTCCCTGAGACCGTCATCGTCGCTGATGTTAAGATTGTCGGTCGCTTCTTAAACAGACGTTCATGCAACAGCGGTCCGATTTCGACCGGTTGCGTGTATACCGAGGTCAATTTCCGATTCCCTAAATTCAGTTCGACCCAGCTGACCGCATCATCGTCGCGCGTCAACATCGTCTCATAGATGACACTCTCGAGTTCACGCACGTCTCCAATCAACGTTTTTAAGTCACCGAGAAGGGCGCGCTGTTTGAACGTCATATGTTCTTTACGCTCATCGAGCAGTCGATGGAGGTGTCGGAGTGACGTCCGCAACGTCCGCAGTTTGTCCTCGAGTCGATTGGCCACTTCTCGAATTGGTCTAAACGTTGCACCTTCCCGCTCGAAACGAACCGTTTGTCGAGGTTCTTTTTTCTTACCTAACGATTGAAGGGACGTCAGAAGATCTTCGAGTTCTTCCTCGACCCTTGCAAGAGCCGAATCAATTTGTTGACTGAATGCCTCCGCTTCTTCGGTTACGGATGTCAAATCGGCTAGCTGAATGATGCGAGCATGGAATTTGCCATCTGCTCCGTAGCCGAACCATTTGAAGAGGCGGTCAAATTGAATCGCATCAAATGTCACACCGAAATGATGAGAGGCCACTTCCTCAACTTGATGAGCCTCGTCTAATACGAGAGGTGTGTCCGTCGGTAAAATGCCTGCCTGATGCTGTAAATCCGAGAACAGTAAAGCATGATTGGTCACAATCAGGTCCGCTTCTTTCGAGCGCAACACGGCTTTCGTGAAAAAGTCACGGCTATACCATGGGTCGAATCGACCAAAATCATTAGAAGCATCTGCTTGAATCAAACGCTTGAACGAAGCAGGACCTTGTGTCGCAGATCCCGGGAATGAGAGTTCCTCTAAATCTCCGGTCTCGGTTTCTGTGAGCCAGACGAGTACCATCGCTTTACACATCGATACCAAAAGACCGTCATTTGATTCGTCGAGCACCATCTCGAACTTACGCAAATCGATATAATTGCGTCTCCCTTTCAACAACGTGAATTCGATCTCAGGAAAAATCTGACGAAGAACAGGTAAGTCTCGATTTAACAACTGTTCTTGCAATTGAATGGTATGCGTACTAATGACGACCGGGCGTTTCGTCTCGAGGGCATGGTGGGCACTCGGAATCAAGTACGCAAGCGTCTTACCCGTTCCCGTACCCGCCTCGACTAATAATGTTTCCTCATCGTCTAACGCTTTATAGACGTGACGCATCATTTCGAATTGACTCTGTCTCGGTTCAAACTGCTCAAACAGTGAAGGGAGTGTCTCTTCGATCGTCCGCAAAAGGAACGGCTCGAACGGTTCACGTTCTGTCGTCGGGACGAAGGCATCCACCGGTCGCCTTAACGCAATTTTGCGGTGGATATCAAAACGTGTTTCGTCGTCTGGACGGATCCCGACCTCAAGGATCATCTCATCGAGTAACGGTTCGATATGACTCGTCCATGACTCAGATAACTCTCGAAGTCGTTTCAGCGTCACCATCGGTAAATCGCGTAAACGGTCGAGCATCCGGATGAAGAGCTCGGCTGTCGCCTCTGCGTCACTGAGTGCCCGATGTGCGTCTGTATGTACGAGGTCAAACGTATCCGATAACGCTTCTAACGCATGGCTCTCTAAAGTCGGATACAAGATGCGGGCCAATTCGACAGTATCAATGGCTCTCCCTTGAAACGCAAGATAACCCGCTTGTTCAAGACTCTCATTTAAAAAAGTTAAATCAAATGCGACGTTATGCGCGACAAACACCCGTCCATCTAGCATTTTCCAAATGTCGGGAATCACATCTTCAAATGTAGGTGCATCACTTACATCTTCGTCACTAATCGTTGTCAATTGCGTAATAAAAGGTGGGATTGGTCGACTCGGTCGAATCAAGGTGCTGTAGCGCTCTATCACTTCACCCTCTTGTACGACGACCGCCGCAAACTCAATCAATTCATCTCCGGACTTAACGGAATGACCCGTAGTCTCTAAATCCACAATCACATACGTGTCCATAACATCCATCCCATCTTTGGCACGCTCGTGCTTTCTGTCTGTCTCATCTTACCATAGAACGAATAACGAAAAAACGGGGATGTCTCTGCCGACACCCCCGAATCCTTTACAAAATTGTATGAGCAATCTCTTCGTAAAGAAGTTGATCGACCTCATTTTGTTCGTTCAACACAGCTACTTTCGGACGATGCGTTTTTGCCTCTTCCGCTGTCATTTGACCGTAAGCCATGATGATGACAACATCACCGACCTGGAAATGACGTGCTGCCGCTCCGTTCAAACAAATCACGCCTGAACCGCGTTCCCCTTTGATGACATACGTTTCGATGCGAGCACCATTATGGTTGTTCGTAATGTGTACATGTTCATTCTCCATGATACCCACCGCATCCATCAAATCCTCATCGATTGTAATCGAACCGACGTAGTGTAAGTTTGCTTCTGTCACTGTTGCTTTATGAAGCTTTGCGTGCATAAATGTACGAATCATTGGATTCATCCCTTCTTCCAAATCACATTATCAATCAATCGGGCCCGTTCAAACTGAATGGCCACCGCTAACAAGAGTTCGGTCGAGTCGCTCGAGACAGCACCGAGCGTCGGGTAATCGACAAGCTCGACGTAATCGATTTGACTGTTCGGAATCTCGTTCAAACGTTCAGTCAGCTGTCGTTTTACTTCATCAACTTGTTGACCTGTATCGAGTGCCTCTCGCGCCATCGTCAATGCGCTGAAAATCCGACTCGCCTCTACCGTTTCGACATCTGACAAATAGACGTTTCGAGAAGATTTGGCTAGTCCTGTCTCCTCACGAATAATCGGGCAGCGTCGAATCTCGACTGGAACGAAATAATCTCGGACGTATCCTTCGATGAGTGCCACTTGTTGAGCATCCTTCAGACCGAAATAAGCGCGTGTCGGTTGAACAAGGTTAAATAATTTTGAAACGATTGTCAACACACCATCAAAATGACCGGGACGACTCGCCCCACATAATACGTCCGCCCCGTGACGGACGGTCACACGCGCCATGTCAAGTGGATACATCGTCTCCGTCGTCGGATAGAACAAGACATCGACTCCCGCTTCACGTGCCAACTTCTCATCCCGTTCAAAGTCGCGGGGGTAACGGTCGAGGTCTTCATTCGGTCCGAACTGTGTCGGATTGACAAAAATACTCATGACGACGACGTCATTTTCCCGTCGTGCGTTTTCAACGAGGCTCATATGTCCTTCATGCAAATATCCCATCGTCGGCACGAAGCCAATCGTTTGATTCGTTGGTAAAGCACTACGTAATTCTTCGACGGTCGATACAATCTTCATCCTTTTCCTCCATACAATGAGTCGAGTAACGACTCATCCATTGTGAACGTATGACGTTCTAACGGGAAGTGACCGTTCTTCGTCTCTTCGACATAAGAACGGATAGCATCCGTCGCCAATTCATTCACGTCTGCATACGCTTGGACAAATTTAGGGAGACGGTCCACCCCATATTTCAATACGTCATGATAGACGAGCACTTGGCCGTCAACATCTGCACCTGCACCGATTCCGATGACAGGAATCGTCAATTCTTCTGCGATCCGTTTTGCCAATTGGTGAGGGACACACTCAAGGACGAGCATCTTCGCGCCAGCACGTTCCGCAGCCAAGCTATCTTGAAGGAGTGTCTCGGCAGCCTCTAGGGACTTCCCTTGTACTTTATATCCTTCTAGGACGCCAACCGATTGAGGGGTCAACCCTAGATGGGCGACACATGGCATGCCGACTTGTGTCAAGCGGTCAATCGTATGAAGCACGTCACCGGCCCCTTCTAGTTTGATGGCATCCGCACGGCCTTCTTGGAATAAACGCGATGCTGCCTGTAACGTCCGATCGAAGTCTCCGTGATATGACGCAAACGGCATATCTACCACAACAAACGTATTTTGTGCTCCGCGGCGTACCGCTTTCGAATGATGGAGCATGTCCTCCATCGTCACCGGAATCGTCGAATCATAACCAAGTACGACCATCCCAAGTGAATCACCTACTAAGATCAAATCGACACCGGCCGATTCGGCAAGTTTGGCTGACGGATAATCATATGCCGTCAACATGACGAGCTTTTCTTGCTCGTTCATTTTTTTTAACAATGTAGTCATCGTGTGCATCTGTTTCTCCTCCTTAACGTGGAGACAGGAAAGAATAAACGCCTTCTTACACAGATGGCAAGAAGGCGCACGAAAAACAAATTCATGGTTTTCATGAGTTAGTGTCCTTCTGTCCCTGTCATAATGATCAAGGCAGACAACTGAATGTGACAGTCTGCAAGCGCGGTACACTTCAAAAATTGATAGCGTCCGACACATTAAGTATAGTCGATGGTCTCGCTTTCATCAATCATTCCACACTGCAATCTCAGCAGAATAGACCGGTTCGACCGTTCCATCCACTTCGAGTAGCAACGCCCCCTCGTCCGAGATGCCACGCATGACACCTGTTCGCGACGTCCGGGACCCACTCAAGGTGACCGACTCATTTAAATAGGCGGCATGTTTCATCCAGTTCAAGCGAACGGGCGCAAATCCCACGTCAAGGAACCGATCGTATTCGGTCTCGAGTTCTGCCAACAGTTCTGCCAATAACTCACTGCGATGATACCGCGTCCCGGTCTCTAAATACAGGGAGGTCGCCCGGTGCGCCAACTCCGTCGGAATGTCATCGCCGTTGACATTCATTCCAAACCCTAAAATGACGGCTTGGATGCGGTCACCTTCCGTTTGCATTTCTGTCAGAATGCCTCCGATTTTCTTGCCATTTAGCAGTAAATCGTTTGGCCATTTGATGGTCACGTCAAGGTCACGTGCATTCAACGCTTTCGCAAACGCACTCGCCGCCATCAAGGTAAGCTTTGATGCGTCGCGAATGGGCAACTCCGGCCTTAAAATCACACTTGCCGCGATATTGACGTGCTTCGGATTGTACCAATTGCGACCGAGTTGTCCGCGCCCTGCCGTCTGTTCCTCGCTCATGACGAGCGTCCCCTCTGGCACGTGTTGTTGCGCCAGCTCATGGGCGATTCGTTGTGTCGTGTCGATTTGGTCAAACGCATGGACGATTTGACCGAACCGTCCCTTCCGATATGACGCAAACGCCGGTTCATCGAATCGGTCACTTTGCTCAAGCAATTGGTATCCTTTTCTTGGGATCGTATGAATCGCATAACCGTCTTGCTTAAGCGTTTCGATATGTTTCCAAATAGCGGTACGTGAAATATTTAATTGACGGGCCAACTCTTGGCCACTCCATACTTCACCATCTTGTAATAGCGTCAGAACACGCCCGCGCGTTGAAGCCATCGTTTCGCCTCCTCTTTCAATACTGTCTCATGGTTCGGTAACTCGTTTAAGATGACGCGTCGTTCGAGGTCGGCTAACAGATGCTTGATCGCTTCCCCTCGTGCCCCGAGCGCTAAGGCGTCCCGGCCGTTAAACTTTAACTCTTTCCTTGAAGTCATCGGGAGCGACTGTTTCAGTTCACGGCTTCGGTCTCTCTCCCCGTTCATTCGGAAATAAGTGGAGAGCGTCTGTTCATCCGTCGCATAAATCGTCATCCGGTCAAGCCCTGTCTCACAGAGCTGTGCAAGTGTGCGTGCCTCCCGTTTGATGGCGTTCGACCGTTTCCATGGCGATAGCCAGCCGTCATCCTGTGCATGATAGAGAAAGAGTGCCCACCCGCTGACCGCGTTCACAGGGGTCCGATTGTCCTCTTGGACACGCTGCATCAGTTCGGTCGTCACGTTTGGTAAATGACGATGAATGCCGAGCTCGACCATCTCACCTAGTGCTTTCTTGTACGCAGGTCCCGTCAACAGTTTCTCGAATTCGATTGCGATACGCTCCATCGCAATCTGTTCGAGCTTATGACCGAGCCCGCTCGCCGCTTCCCGCAACTCGTCATGTAAGGTGAAGTCGAGCTGTGACATGAAGCGAAGAGCGCGCATGATGCGAAGCGCGTCCTCTCCAAACCGTTCAAACGGACTGCCGACTGTTCGGATGATTCGTTCCTCTAAATCATGTTGGCCACCGAATAAATCGACCACTCGCCCATCATGGAACGCCATCGCGTTCATCGTGAAGTCCCTTCGTAATAGATCCTCTTCAAGCGACACCCCGAGTGCGACATGGTCCGGTCGTCTCGAATCCGAATATGACCCTTCTGAACGGAATGTCGTCACTTCGAACGGATGGTGGTCAATAATGACCGTGACGGTCCCATGTTCAATACCGGTCGGAACCGACTTCGGGAACAGCGCCATCACCTCCTCCGGGAAGAGGGACGTCGCCAAATCGATATCATCGGGCAGACTCCCGAGCACGTAATCCCGAACAGCACCACCGACGATATACGCCTCGCCCCCATGCTGTTCGATGGTGTCGATGATTTGTTTTGCATGTTCCCATTCTGTCATGATGTCACCACCTGTTCATACAAGCGCTCATATTCGGTCACGATGTCATGTGAGGCGAAACGCCGGGATTTCACCAATCCATTTTGTCGGAACCGTTCTCGAAGCTCACGATCGGTCAAGAGCCGCTCCATCGCAGAGGCGGCCTGGCTCGCATCCCCTTTTGGAACGACGAAACCGTCCTCACCGTCCGTGATCACTTCAGGTAGCCCACCCGCATCGCTCACGACAGAGGGCACACCTGTCGCCATTGCCTCGAGCGCTACGAGACCGAACGCCTCCTTGTCTGATAACAGGACGTGAACGTCACTGATTGCCAGAAGTGCGGCGACTTGTTCTTGTTTCCCGGCAAAAATGACCTGCTCTTCAAGCCCCATTTCCGTAACGAGTCGACGCATCGCACCCATGAGCGGACCGTCTCCGACGAGCAATAGTTTCTTATTCGGAACATCCATCTGATCGAACGCCTCAAGGACGAGGTCGACGCGTTTGACAGGACGGAAGTTTGAAATGTGGATGGCGACCCGGTCCTCATCCGACAAGCCGTACCGTTCCCGGAGTGTCGGGTCGAGTTGAGGCGTATACACCGATTCATCGATGAAGTTATGGATGACTTGGATCGGTAAATCACTGGCAATCCGCTCTTCTGTCTCTCGTTTCAAACTATGCGAGACCGCCGTGATCGCGTTCGATTGGCGCAATCCATAAAGAATGGCCGGTTTCAGTTCCTCGTCCTCACCGAGCACGGTAATATCGGTCCCGTGTAACGTCGACACGATCGGAGTCTTCACTCCCGCCATCTCGCGACCAAGCGCGGCACAAACGGCATGCGGTACGGCATAGTGTGCATGGATGACATCAAGCCCGAACGATTGGATGACGCTCGCGATTTTCGCTGAGAGCGTCATGTCGTACGGCGGATACCGAAAGACCGAATATTGATTGATTTCGACTTGATGGAACGTGATATTCGGGTGATAGGCGTTCAAACGAAACGGCATGCTGCTCGTAATGAAATGAACGTCATGTCCTCGGTCCGCAAGCTTCATGCCGAGCTCTGTCGCCAATATCCCAGAGCCTCCGACCGATGGATAACACAGAATCCCAATCCGATATGTCATGCGAGCTCACCTGCCTGTTTTACGACATACGGTCGAACGCGCTTCAAGCCTTCCGCATAAGCGACGCCAATCAAGCTCCCAAAATGGCGTTCACGGGCGATGACCCGTTCCACGTACGCATCGGTGAGCGGTGTCTTCACCCCATCGACCGGGGTGAACTGACTCGCGTAACATTGAAGCGCCCGTGTCTTCACTTCGATCGTGTCACTAATATCCACGCACACATCCGGTTCGACGTGAGCATTGATCATATATTGGTACACACTTTCCGGACGATATGCCTCGAGTTCGGGTAAGTACTTCCGAATCCCGGCATTAAACAGCGCCTCTGTCACGAGATGGGCGCAGGCCGCATGGTCCGGATGGCGGTCGACCTCATATGGATAGAGCAAGTGGGTTGGGCGCTCACGGCGAATCAAGGAAACGATTGCCTCGAGCTGCTCTTCTCCCCCGTCAATCCCCCGGTCTTTAAATCCTAGATTGATTCGACGGACACCAAGCACGTCATCAGCCGCACTTGCCTCCTGTCGTCTCGTTTCTACATCACCATTTGAAGAAAGTTCCGCTCTCGTCAAATCGACGTACACGACCTCAGTCTTCTCTTTCGTCCATTGGGCGGTCATGCCGGCGATCCCGATTTCGATATCGTCCGGATGTGCCCCGATGGCTACAACTTTCATCTACATCACCTCTTCTTTGAAAAGTATAGCCGACTCGTTTCTGAATGTCATATGTTCAGGGTAGTCAATCGAACTGTTTTTCGAGTACTCTATCTAAGGGGAGGTGAACCTGATGACGGTACAATTACCGATTCGTGTTCGAAATATTATTTTTATCTTAATAGGTTCTTTTATTTTTGCATTCGGCGTTTATCACTTCAACGTCCAAAACAATTTGGCCGAGGGTGGGTTCACCGGGATCACATTGATTCTCCGCGGACTATTTGATATCTCACCTTCTGTCACGAACTTGGCACTAAACATCCCGCTTTTTTTCATGAGTTACAAGTTGTTAGGTCGAACGACTTTCGTTTATACACTAATCGGGACGTTCTCCTTTTCACTTTGGTACGCACTCATCGCCAAGTATTCGACGCTCGTCATCGACTTGACGGATGACATGGTGCTCGCCAGTTTGTTCGCCGGTCTCTTCATCGGAGTCGGTCTTGGCATCATCTTTAACAATGGCGGGACGACGGGCGGCGTCGATATCATCGCGCGACTCGTACAACGCTATATCGGCTGGTCGATTGGGAAGACGTTTCTCATCTTTGACTTCTTTGTCATCGTCCTCAGTTTGACATACCTCGACATTCGAGAGGCGATGTACACACTCCTCGCCGTCTATATCGGGGCACGCGTCATCGACTCGATGCAAGAAGGAACGTATGCCGGTAAAGCGGCGATGATCATCAGTGACCACCGCACTGCTATCGCCGACGGTATTCATGCGACGATGAACCGCGGCACGACCCGACTGCTCGCGAAAGGCGGTTATTCGAACCGAGAACTCGAGGTCTTATATGTCGTCGTCGGCCGTAACGAAGTGAACCGTTTGAAGACAATCGTCAAACAGATCGACCCGCATGCGTTCGTCACGTTCCATCACGTGTATGAAGTCGGGGGCGAAGGGTTTACGTTCGATGAAAATCGGATGCCTTTGAAATAAGCAAAAAAATCGCCTCGTTCACAGGGATGAACGGGCGATTTTTTATGGTTCGATGTGGAGCACCTCGACTTGAATCGTACCTCCTGGCGTTTCGATTTGAATTGTTTGACCAATTTTCGCACCCATCAAACGACGACCGAGTGGCGATGTCACGGAGATGCTTCCTCGTTCTAGATCCGCTTCTGCCTCACTCACGATTCGATAGCGCTCGGTCTCTTCTTGTTGCATTTCCCGAATCACGACCTGATTTCCGAACGTCACGACTTCCGACTGAACGGATTCGACGATGGTCGCGTCGTCAAGGAGGCGATTCAGTTCTAATATATCCGCCTCGATCCGCTCATATTGACGTACCGCTTCAGTGTAGGTGACGTCTTCGCGGAAATCACAAAACTTTCGAGCTGTCCGCAACCGTTCACGCGCATCCGTCCGCTCTCTTCTTAGCATCGCAAGTCGATTTGTCAATTGGTGATGACCCGTCTCGGTCAGCTTCGGTTTCATTGACAACATTTCCTTTCAACAAAAAATTAAAAAATCCCGCCTACCGACGGGATTCCATTCAATCCTATTCCTCACGTGGCATAAAGACGATGAGTGCCAAACGAATGAGTTCGGCAACCGCAACGAGCGTTGCAGCGACGTAAGTCCAAGCCGCGGCATTCAACACTTTACGTGCACCAGTCTCTTCTGTCGCCGTCACGATTCCGTGAGACGTCAATTGCGCCATCGCTCGTTTCGATGCATCGAACTCGACCGGTAACGTGATCAACTGGAACACGACCGCCCCGAGCATCATGATGACACCGAGTTGAGCCAACCCGAGTGCCCCGAATAAGAAACCACCGAGCAACAATGGGAAAGACAAGTTCGACGTGATGTTGACGACCGGAACAAGACTATGGCGGACGCGCATCATCTTATAGTCTGTCGCATCTTGAATGACGTGACCAATCTCGTGCGCAGCGATCGCGGCAGACGAGATTGTCGACCCTTGATACACTTCGCGAGACAAACGAACGACTTTATTGACCGGGTCATAGTGGTCGCTCATGAGTCCATCGACCATTTCGATTCTCACGTTGTGCACACCGTTTTGTTTCATGATGAAATCAGCGACCTGTGCACCTGTGACACCGCTTTGGAGCGGTTGTTTCAAAAACTGCTTATACGTACTTTTCACTCGCATCTGGGCCCATAAGGGGATGAGCATGATCAGTGCAAGATAGAAAATATAGCCACCTAATGACATTTTCTATTTCACCTCTGCATGTATTTGATAATTTGATTTTACATTCTTATGACCTTATTTTCAAGTGATGGGCGTAGTACGAACGCATATCCCATAAAAAAACATAATCCGGTCAACCAGAAAGAGCCGTAGCCAATCCACATGATATGTTCCGCGAGTGACGGATAGCGCGGCCATTGACCGAGCACATAATCGACGACGTCATTATGAATTACCCAAATCAATGAACAGACAAACGAAGTAATGGTCCATTTCATGAATGGTGCGTAGATGAGTGCTTGAAGCGCCATCGCACCATGAGAGACCATCAACATGACAGCCATTAGGATGGTCAAGGTCGGCGCATCCGGTGGTAACGTACCGAGATACATGATGTTCATGATCACGGCCCAGACCCCGTATTTGACCAACGTGATGAAGGCGAGTGTCTCGAACAACGAGGAGCGCTTGTTAGCTAACCAAAGTCCGAGAACAATCGTAAAGAAAAATGATGCCGTCGGACTATCCGGTACGAACAGCCAATAGATGTACGGTGTGTCACGCAATTGAGGCTCATACCAGATATATCCGTAAATCGTCCCTCCCAAGTTGATGATCAATAAAACAGTCAGTACAATCCGATGCATCAAGAACGGTTTTAAAAACATGGGGTTCATTATCTCAATCCTTTTTCTTCAGTTTATCGTATGCGTCGTGCAGAAGTAAAAAAGTGTAGCCCGATATCCAGGCTACACTTGAAGACTTACTTGTTATTTTCGCCGCCTTCACCGTATGAAGCGATGAACTCAGACATGGCTTGGAGATCTTCATCTGAACCGTCCCACTGACCAGCTGGCATCGTACCGACACCGTTGACCGCGATTTCCGCGATTTCTTCAGCCGTATACTGTGTGCCGACGAGTGCTGGAGCCGCTGCTCCACCTTCTAGGTTTTGACCGTGACAGTTGACGCAAGATTGAGCTGAATAAATCTCATATCCTGGAGCCGCTGTATCGATTTCAGGACCTTCGCCTGGAATTTGAAGCTCACCTTGTGCATGGACTTGATCCCAGTGTGTCGTTTGAACAGATTCCCAAGTCAAGTAGAAGACCGAGAGAATTCCAAGTAACATGAAACTGATCGCGACTGGACGTTTCGCCGGTCGACGCTCGAGACCTTGGTCAAGCCATGGTGCAACGAGAAGTGCCGTGAACGCCAAGCCTGGAATAATGACTGTACCAAGTAAGATCCAGTCCCCAGCAGCGAATTGATATTTGAGTAATTGATACAAGAACAAGAAATACCAGTCCGGCAACGGAATGTATGACGTGTTCGTTGGATCGGCGATATTTTGAAGCGGTGGTGCCTCGACAATTGTCAAAGCGATGAATCCGATCAAGAAGACCGACCCTACCATCCACTCTTTAAGCAAGAAGTTCGGCCAGAACGCCTCTGTGCGTCCTGGGTATTCTGAATAGTCTTTTGCAATGTTTTGTTTCCGATTCGAGATTCCTACTCGAGAGTCGGTTACAAATTTCATCCCTTTACCGCGATGCATATCGTTTCTCCTCCTTTTTCTCCTCGAATCGGCTTATAGCGGTCCAGAAACCCCTTGTTTACGAATCATCAAGAAGTGGGCTCCCAATAGTCCGAACAATGCCGCCGGTAAGAAGAAGACGTGAATTGCAAAGAATCGTGCGAGTGTGCTCGCCCCGACAATCTCACCACCAGCGAGAAGTGTCTTCGCAATACCACCGATAACCGGTACACTTTCAGCGATTTGAAGCGTAACTTTCGTTGCGAACAATGCCTTCATGTCCCATGGAAGCAAGTATCCCGTGAGTCCGAGCGCCAAGACGACGAAGAACAAGAGAACACCAACGACCCAGTTGAGCTCACGTGGCTTCTTATACGATCCCGTGAAGAACACGCGGAGCGTATGTAAGAATAACATGACGATGGCTACAGATGCGCCCCAGTGGTGCATCCCACGAACGATTTGTCCGTGTGCGATCTCATTTTGCAAATAATATACCGACGCGTGCGCGTTGATGATGTCTGGTACGTAATACATCGTCAAGAACATCCCTGAAAGGATCTGTATGACGATTGTAAAGAACGTCAAACCGCCAAAACAATAGACAAATGCAGAGAAGTGATGAGCAGGGTTGACGTGTTCCGGTACTTCATGGTCTGCGATATCGCGCCAGAGCGGTGTGATGTCTACGCGTTCATCGACCCAGTCATAAATTTTTTGTAACATCGGCTAGTTCCCCCTCTCATTACTGAGCGACTGGACTACCTAGATATAGGAAGCCGTCTTTTTCTTCTTTTTCATAACGTGCAAGCGGTGCTGTCGGTGGTGTACCTGGGATGTTGGTTCCATCTTTTTCATAACGTCCCAAATGACATGGACAGAAGAATTCTGTTGGACGAGTCGGGTCACCAGCGTAGGCTACCTGACAACCTAGGTGTGTACAAATCGGAGAAAGCGCGACAATCTCGCCACTATCTGTTTTGTAAACCCATGCTGAAAGCGTTTCTTCAAATTCATACCAAGCATCTTGTGTTTGTTTCTTAAAGTCGACACGTTGCGGCTCAGTCGTGATGTCATCAAGACTCATTACTTTTACTTTGTCGCCTGCACCGGATTTTTTCAAAACCGGATCAATCGCAAAGTTGACCATCGGACTGATCAATGTTGCCGCCATAAAGCCACCTACTCCAGTCAATGTGTACGTTAAGAACTGACGGCGCGTGACTTTTGACCCATTTTGAGCCATTTCGTTCCCCCCTCATTCGTGTGCATAACCCCATAATTCTTTATGCATTCTTCACAAAAATTTCTCACTCAACAAAATAGTATATCAATAAAACCTCTACGTCAACCGCTTCATGTCGCCATCCAACGGCTCGAAAGTTCCGTGATGACTTGCGTCGCAAAATTCTGGACCATCGTGTGCGCCTGATCGCTTGACATCGATCCAAGCGCGAGCGGCGGTACGAACAAAACCGGCAAATCAAATGCTTTGAAACGGACGTCTGACGCGATAAACAATACGTGAGAAAATCCGGATGAATTTGCTTTCGCCACCACATCCTGCGCCAACTTCACACCAGCTTCCACATCGGTGTAACTGATGGTCGGGCTGAGCATCGTTCGACCAGATAATTGACGTTCTGTCTCAGCCGTGACGGCATGAATCACTTCATAGCTTTCGGCTTTACGAACCATATCTTCACCAAACGCCAATTCTGCGAGCGGAACGATGAGCGTATCGACGTATTGTCGTTCGGCAATCGAGCGGAGTGCCCCTTGACTATCGAACCTCATCTTTTCCCTCCTCTCCTTCATATCTCATCATGTCTATTGTAGCGTACATGACTTCGCTCACCTTTCAAAGTTATGAACGAACTGTGAAATAAATGTGTATTCCTACGTAATTAATATACCAAAAAACAAGCGCCTACCGGAACGGAAGCGCTTGTTTTTTTTCAAAATAATTTAGATGCTCGCACTTGATGAAGTTGAGTCGTCAGATTGCGGAATAAATTCTCGTCTCGTCGGTCGAGCGCTTTATCGATTTCAATCAGCAATCGCTCTTCTTCAAATTGAGCAACCGATGCTTGAATGACCGTTTGAGCAGAGGAAGAGACTTCGTCTCTCACTTCTGCCACTGGTTCAAACGGATTCTGTTCGACGATGTCGACCCAGTTCTCATCGATCATCATGCCTTGAAAATTTAACTCTACATAGATTGGCCCATCGTGTAGACGGATGTCATGATAAGCCTTCTCAGGATTCATGGTCACAAGGTCTCCCCGTCGGTATCGAAACGGTTCACCGTCAAACCCGTACGCTGTCATCACGAGACTTCGTGGTGAGACTGAAGCGTTTGTCACGAAATGAACGTTGCCAAGCTTTTCAGGATGTCTTAACCAATAGTCAAGAATCCACTTTGCTTCACGTTTCCGAAGCGTATGATGAGCGACGAATCGCTTCAAAAAATTACGTTTCCGCTCGACCATCTAACCTCATTCCCTTCCCTTATTCATTCTACGTCATCAGACAATTGTTCGAGCTGTTCTTCGAGCAATTGGCGATCATCGAGATCGACCACCAATGCAAGCGATTGCTCGACCACACGTCGCGCATCTTGTCTACGACCTTCCTCTATCAACAGTGTAGCCCATTCCGTCACAAATGACACGTCCTCTTTCATCATCGGCTCAATTGAGGCATACAGACTGACCGCTTCGTCATACGCTTCGAGCTCATATTTCGCCTTCGCCTTGTACCATGTCATGAGCGGCGACGTCGTATGATCTTCTAGTGCATCGATGGTTTCGAGAACGTCATCGAATTCTCCTGCTTCAAATAAAATCGACAAGAGCAATTCTGTCGCTTGTAACGATTCTGGATTTAACACGAGCGCCTCACGCAGTTCTTTAATGGCACCGTCCCGATTTCCGAGTTTGAGAAGCAGCCTTGCTTTGACGTGCCGCAGTTCATCATTATAATCGTCGCGCGTGATGCCTTGATCGACGATCTCGATGGCCTCTTCCGTTTGCCCGATTGCATCGAGTGCCTCGGTATAAGGCAAGTAGAGCGACGTGAAGTCTGGGTCCATCGCCTGAAGCTCTTTGAACTGCTTGATCGCCACTTCCTCACGTCCGATCCGATGAGCCGTCATCGCATGACCGAAGACGGTATTCAAATCACGATGTGTGGCCCGCTCGTATTCCTCGAGCGCCTCTTCAAACGACCCGACCATCGTGAGGGCCTCCGCGTAATCCGCTTGATAGTCGATTTCAGCCGGCAACTTCATCTTCGGAAGTCGCGCATAGAGTGGAATGGCTTGTTCAAATGAACCGGTCGAGGCATACAATTCAGCCAATCCATAAATGAGTAAAGGTTCATCCGGATTTTTCTCGAGCGCCTCCATCAGTTTCTTCACTGCCACTTCATCCAATCCTTGCGATTGATACAGGTCAGCGAGGAGGACGAGGCTCCTCACTTGCGTATCTGCGTCATCCGATTTGATTTTTTCAAGCACGGCAATCGCTTCCTCTTCACGGTCACTATCCAAATACGCTTCCGCTAGCGATAAGGCGACATTCGGGTCTCCCTCATAGTCGACGTATAGCTTTGAGAGAACGGCTGTCGCTCGGTCGGCAAGACCTAACTCTAAATAGAGGTCAGCGATAGCTAAACGGTCATCATCCGACCCTTCCTTCTCAAGTTCTTCTAAATGCATGAGTGCATGTTCCGTCTCACCTGACTCAAGCATCTCGATTATATGTGTTAAAGCTGATTCATCTAGCATGGTTCGTCCTCCTGGGCTTCGGTTTGTCGTTATTCTATCTTACGTTGAACCCGTTGTAAATCTTCACGGAATCGAGGATAACTGACATCGGATGCCTCGATCCCCTCGATGTGAACGGCTTCATCGGTCATGAGTGACGCAATCTGTAACATCATGGACAAGCGATGGTCTCCGTAAGTCGAGACATCTCCTCCATGAAGGCGACTCGGATTGACGATGAATCCGTCCTCAGTGCCGACGATGTCCACACCTAACTTCCGTAGTTCTGAGACGACCACGTCAATCCGGTCAGTTTCTTTCACGCGCAGTTCCTCTGCGTCTTTCACGATGGACGGTGAATTCGCTTGAGAGGCGACGAGTGCGAACAGGGGTAATTCATCAATCTGTGAAGGAATTAAATCCTTTTCGACGACTGTGCCGGTTAGCTCACTCGTCGTGACTGTGACGTCTCCGACTCGTTCTTCACCGACCAATCGTTCGTTCGAAATAACGACATTCGCACCCATCCGTTCAAGCGTACGTAAAAATCCAATCCGTGTCTCATTCAAACAGACGTCCTTCGTCGTAACCGAACTATCTGCCACCATGGCTGCCCCTGCCCAGAAAAACGCAGCCGATGACGGGTCTGCCGGTACGTCGACCGTACATCCGGTCAATGTCGAGGGTTCGACACGGATGACGCGTAACCCTTCTTCGTTTACAATCGACAGCTTCGCACCGAATAGGGGCAACATGCGCTCGGTATGGTCTCGTGACAACATCGGTTCTCGAACAACCGTCGTACCCGAGGCACGTAAGCCGGCGAGTAGGACGGCCGACTTCACTTGGGCGCTCGCGACCGGTAACGTATAGTCAATCGATCGAAGCCCCGTCCCTTCGATGACGAGAGGCGCCATATCCCCGGTCACATGTGCACCCATGTTTCGTAAAGGCTCGGTAACGCGGCGCATCGGACGTCTAGATAACGATTCATCGCCTACGAGCTCAAACGACCCGTTATAGCCGGACAAGAGTCCGATCAGTAGACGCATCGTCGTACCTGAATTCCCACAGTCTAGACGTGCCGAGCGCGGAGACTCGATGCCTTTAATGACTAGTTCGTCTTGCAGTTCTGTCACGTCGGCTCCAAGTGATCGAATCACCTCGAGCGTCGAACGACAATCGGCACCGAGGAGTGGATTTCGCACGTGCGTCGTCCCGTTCGCCATCATCCCGAATAACAGTGCCCGATGTGTGATGGATTTATCACTCGGTACACGGATAGAACCGTTTAAACTCATCGTTCCCACCATCCTTTCATCTGTTCAAACGTATGTCGAAGATGTTCGTGCTGTACCGACTCCACAGTGATCGTTTCACGAAGTAACACAAAACGAATTACACCATGACGGTTCTTTTTATCCAGCATCATTTTTTCCACGTAGTGGTCGAATGGTTGCCAATCGATCGGCGTGACGTCGTTCGAACGCATCCAATTGAACAATCGCTTCGCTCGAACTTCATCTCCTGACACGAGGAAAGCGAACACCATCCCGTGTAAAACCGCTTCCCCATGTGGGATACGATAGGCTTCCACCGATTCGAGGGCATGACCGAACGTATGCCCGAAGTTAAGCCAAGCACGAATGCCTTGTTCTCGCTCGTCCGTCTCGACAATGGTTTGTTTCACTCGAATCCCACGGGCAAGCCACGACACCCAATCCAATCGCTCATTCTCGCTCAAGTCTAAAAACAAGTCGTCCTCGAAAGAAGATTCGAGGACGTAACGTGATAAGTACGCATGTTTCAATAACTCACCGAGACCGCTTCGCACTTCCTGGACGGGCAAGGTATTCAGTCGACTGACGTTGTAATAGACGCCTGACGGTTGATAGAACGAACCGATTGCATTTTTCGCAAAGGGGTGATTGACTGCCACTTTGCCTCCGACGGCCGAATCGTGAGCCAAAATCGTCGTCGGCACTTGTATGTATGGAACGCCTCGCATGTAGACACTTGCTAGAAAACCAGCCAAGTCGCCGATCATTCCACCGCCAAAGGCGACAATCAGTGTTTGGCGGTCACATCCGTGGCGCAACCCTTCTGCGACAAGCTGCTCGAGCTGAGATAGCGATTTCGACGCATCACCTGCTTCGACGACGGACGAGACGACGTGGGAATGGGTCAGATTCAACGTAGAACGGAACGACTCTCCGTAAAGAGACTCGACATGTTTATCCGTAACGACCCATAACATCGAATAACTGGACCAATCAACTGAATCGATCCAACGATCCTGATTGTCCAAGACGACTTCGTATGGGGTCGATGCTGAGATTGAAATTGTTACCATACTCGCAACTCCTCCCGATACTCATCGACCCGATGTTTGATTCGTTCCATCGTGTCGTGCCCGAACGTCTCACAAATTTCCTTCGCGACTTCAAATGCGATGACTGCCTCAACGACAAGGGAAGCGGCAGGCACAGCGCACGAGTCACTCCGCTCGATTTGAGCCAAAAATGCCTCTTTCGTATCGATATCGACCGATTGTAAGGGTTTATAGAGCGTAGGAATGGGTTTCATGACGGCTGAACAAAGGATTGGCATCCCCGTAGTCATGCCCCCCTCAAATCCACCGAGATGGTTACTGAGTCGCGTATACCCATCATTCCCGTATGCGATCGGGTCCATCACTTCAGAACCCGGACGATACGCCATTTCAAACCCTTCACCGAATTCAACACCTTTAAATGCGTTGACACTCATGACCGCTTGTGCGATTTTCGCATCCAGTTTACGGTCATACTGCACATACGAGCCAAGTCCCGGTACAACACCATGTACTTCTGTACACACGATTCCACCAATCGAGTCTCCATTTGCCTTTGCCTCATCGATGCGACGCATCATCCGCAACGCGGCCTCTTCATCTAACGTACGTACCGGTGAGGCATCAACGACCGCTTGTGCTTCTTGAAGCGAATCAAATGTGCACGACTCCGCCCGTTCCCCACCAATCACTTTGACATAACTAAAGAGGGATACCCCTACTTGTTGAAGGAGTTGCTTACAGAAAGCCCCGACCGCTACACGAGCTGCTGTTTCCCTAGCGCTTGAGCGCTCCAATACGTCACGTAAGTCTCGATGGTCGTATTTCATCCCACCGACCAGGTCAGCATGTCCAGGTCTCGGTCGAGAGACGCGGCGTTTCACTTCGATATCGCTTCCAATCGGTTCAGCCTGCATGACGTGTTTCCAATGCGTATGGTCTTTATTCTCAATCCAAAATGTGATGGGTGCACCTGTGGTCACGCCATGCCGTATGCCCGAGCGAACTTCTACCTGGTCGGACTCGATTTGCATGCGGCGCCCTCTACCGTAACCCGATTGACGTTTTTTTAACTCTGCATTGATTTGCGCAATATCGATCGCGAGTCCGGCTGGGGAACCTTCAATGATGACCGTCAGACCGGGACCATGTGATTCACCAGCTGTCAAATAACGCATCCGATCACCTCATCCATCTATTTTTTCATAAAAGAAACTTTGCTTCATTGCATAGCCGTAACGTTTCGGTTGGAAAATTTGTTCCGTTCCACCGACAAATAGCATCCCTCCTGGACGTAACGCCCGTTGGAATGACGTATATACCTTCTCTTTCGCCTCTTCAGTGAAGTAGATCAAGACATTTCGACAGACGATCAAATCAAAGTTACGTTCGTACACATCCGCTAACAAGTTATGCTTCTTAAATGTCACGAGTTGCTTGATCTCATCTGAAATATAATAGTCGTCGCCACGACGGGTAAAGTAGCGCTTCTGAAACTCCTCCGGCAAATCGATGAGCGCCCGTTCATGGTACTTTCCTTGCTTCGCTTTTTCGATGACGACATCATCTAAGTCCGTAGCCATAATTGAAAATTGAGATGGGGCAAGATGTTTCGACAACAACATGGCAAGTGAGTATGGCTCTTCTCCGGTTGAACAGGCAGCACTCCATACGCGAAGTTTCCCTTGACTCGAGCGAATCAGATGCGGGAGGATATCCTCTTCAAGCTGTTGCCAACGAATCGGGTTGCGATAAAATTCACTCACATTGATTGTCATTCGGTCGAGAAACTCTTCATAAAGTTGACGATCTGTATCCATCGCCTTCAAATACTCCAAAAACGATGCATACCCCTTCTTTTCGCGTAGTGCGACCATACGGCGCTTCATCTGCGCCTCTTTATATAAGTTCAAGTCAATACCCGACTTGATATAAAACTTTTTTACAAAGATGGCATAATCATTCATCACCAATTTCAACCTCAATTCTTTCTCATTTCCGCATTCTTGTGACCTCAGGCGATTCAAAGGGAATCAAAAAGGGACAGGTTTCCCCGTCCCTCGAAAAGTCATGAAACGTGTGAAGCCACTTCAGCGAACCAAAGTGAGAGTTCACGTTCCGCGCTATCCACACTATCAGAACCATGAATCACGTTTTGTGACATCGTCGATGCAAAATCACCGCGAATGGTTCCTGGTTGAGCATCCACCGGTTTCGTCTTCCCGATCATTAAACGAGAGACGGCCACGATGTCTTCCCCTTCCCATTCCATCGCAACGACAGGACCAGAAGTCAAAAACTCGACCAATTCACCAAAGAACGGCTTTTCTTTATGCTCTGCGTAGTGTGCCTCTGCGACCTCAACTGACGGTGTCACCATTTCGAGACGGTTCAACGTATATCCTTTGTTTTCGAAGCGTGAGATGATTTGCCCAATCAATCCACGTTTTACCCCATCAGGTTTAACCATTAAAAATGTCTTTTCCATTCCCCAAATCCCCCTAAGTCTATAAATGTGTACGTTGTACGTATTTAGTGTACACGGTCCAACACATTTTTGAAAGGGGTTACATGGGGCCTTTACCATTTGCGTTTCCCAATATATTGCGCAATTTCAATTAACGACCGCTTGTCTGGAACATCCGGCAACCCGTCTAGTCGGCGGATGGCACGGTTGACGTAACGATCAATCGTCCGCTGACTGCGTTCTAACGTTCCGTTTCGTTGCACTTCCCGGACGAGAGATTTCGTCACTTCCGTATCCGTCGAGGCGTTCACTTGACGGAGGCGTTCATAAAAATCGGAATCCTCAGATGAATATAGGAGCGGTAACGTTTTATGACCGTGCTTCAAATCTTCCCCGACCGGTTTACCGAGCTGAAAACTCTTAGCGGTAAAATCAAGCAAGTCATCTGTCATTTGAAAAGCCATACCGATGTCATATCCAAACAGACTTAATTGCCTCACGATTTGTGGAGACGCTCCAGAGATGACAGCTCCTGCCGCACAACTCGTTTCAATCAACAGAGCGGTCTTTCGCGCAATCCGATCTAAATAGCGCTTCGGTGATTGCGCCCACTCAAATTGATCTTGGATTTGATTGATTTCACCGACACAGATTCGTTCCATCGTATCTGCCATGATGCGCATCACTTCTGGTGAATCAATTTCGGATACGAGACGAATCGCTTCTCCGAATAACGTATTCCCTGTATACATCGCTACTGTTTCATCATATCGTTCCATCACGGTTGGTTTGCCACGACGGAGCATCGCGTCATCGATGACATCGTCATGGACGAGTGATGCCATATGAATCAACTCAAGACTTGAGGCAACTTTCGTCAAACGGATATCTTTTGTCTCACCAAACCCGGCGCTCAGTAAGACGAAGGCGGGTCGGATGCGCTTGCCACCGGCATCGAGTAATTGGCGCGATGCCGATTCAATGACAGGGTGGTCCGTCCTGACTCGAGTAGATAAGAATTGATCGATTTGATCAATCTCTCGGTTCATATGACGATAAAGTCGCTTCAAAGACATGGTTCACCACTTCTTTCCTAGATGCATGGCACATGCACCTCCGGAGAATGTCTTCACTTCGACTTGTTCAAACCCGGCATCTTCGAACATCCGCTTGAGAGTCAAACGATCTGGGAACTGATCGGTCGACTCCTGCAACCACTTATACTGATCGTATGAACCGGCAAAGACCTTTCCAAAAAGCGGCATGACCGTTCCAAAGTAAAAACGGTACAACTCTTTAAAAAGCGGTGCTGTCGGTTGGCTCGTCTCGAGACAAACAACCGTTCCACCTGGTTTCAAGACACGGTGCATTTCACGCAAGACCGTCATATAGTCCGGAACGTTTCGGAGTCCAAATCCGATTGTGACATAGTCAAAGGAGTTGTCACCAAACGGAAGAGCCATCGCATTTCCATGAAGCAATTCGATGTTCGGCCAAGATTTGACCTTTTCCTCTCCCACTTTTAGCATGTTCTCTGAAAAATCGAGTCCTTTCACAACTCCCGTGTTTCCGGCAGCATCCGCTAATTGAATCGTCCAGTCAGCAGTCCCGCAACAAACGTCTAAACATTTAGCCCCCGGAAAGACGTTCATTTTTTTCATCGTTGTCCGTCGCCACCATTTATGAAGTCGGAAGCTGATAATCGAGTTCATCGTATCGTAGCTCGGAGAAATGGACTGAAATACTTCGTATACTTTTTGCTCTTTTTCTATCGGTTGCAACGCGTAACATCCTTTCCGTTCTAAGCGACCGCATGCGCGAGCAACGTCGTAAGTTGCTCCTTTTGGTCTTGTCTAAGCGCTGTCGCTTTCTTTTCAATCATTCGTTTCCCGCTCGTTGTCAAATAAGGTTGTTCAATCAGTTCGGAAAGTGTTTGAATCAATCCGACGTTCGCTTCGAGCCAAACGTTCATTGAAACGTTCTTCTCAAGCAATAAGGTGCACTTCGCCGCATTGACCCGCTGTACAGACTGACCGAATCGATCACTGTATGATGATGGAAAGTCCGTCAAGATTTTATAAAACTGAGCCGATGCAAAGTCCCCGGCGAGCACTTTTAATTGGCGTGCCAAAGATCCGTTCGGGCTGCTGTTTACTTGGTCGTGTAAATCAAGCGCTTGATGTGCGAAATAGGTTGCCATCACGAGTTGTCGATGCTCAATCGATTCCAAATCAATCATCTCGACCATCCAACGAAGCAATAACATGTCGACGGCTGGTACAACCTCATGTTTCGTCAAATAGGGATGATTCATACGTGTTTCGATTTGACGAGCAAGGTCTGTGACAACGAATTCATTTGTCAACTGTTCCATGCTATCCCCCCTCGTCCACTTCATTGTCATTCTGACATAGTATAGCACATTTTTGTCACATTCACGTCATTCGAACTCGTAAACCCAACAAAAAAAGCCGCCTTTCGGCGACTTATGTATTGCAGATTACTTGACCGCATCTTTGAGCGCTTTACCTGCTTTGAATGCAGGAACTTTGCTCGCTGGGATTTCGATATCTTCTTTTGTACGTGGGTTACGACCTTTACGGGCAGCACGCTCACGAACTTCAAAAGTACCAAAACCGATCAATTGAATTTTCTCACCGTTTTGGAGTGCTTCAGTGATTGATTCAAACGTAGCTTCAACGATTTTCGTTGCTTCTTTTTTAGAAACATCGGCTTTCTCAGTAACAGCTTGGATCAATTCAGTTTTGTTCATCACGATTCACCTCCTCTCACAGGGAGTTTACGGGATTAATCATAACGTACAAACGTTGATATGACAACATTTTTTGCATGATTTCGCGACATTCACTATCAAAACAGGTTCAGTTGTTTAAAAAAACGACTTCTCCTCGTTCATCAATTGTGTATCCTTGCGAATAAGCTGGGGCGAATGGAGCATCTTTATAGAGCAAATAACGAATATCTTCGCCAATTTCTGGCGACTCATCCGTCTTTTGAAGCGCTTCCTTCACATCTTCGCGATAGTCTACAAACAGTTGTCCCGTGCCATCCACGTAGATCGGAAGTTCACGATCCGAATAAGGACTTGGAATGAACGGCTCTTCTGTGACAAAGATTTTATCATAATCGAGCGTGAACTGATTCTTACCTAATGACCCGTCAAATGGGAATTTGCCTTCTTTTGCCCGAAATGCGTTGATATTCGTTTGAAGTTGTTGCAACCGCTCAGACACACGCAAGTCGATCAGCTTTACGGTCGGTTCCGTCTCGACATCGACGAGGATATATTGGAACAACCCGCCACCTTCGAAACTATTCGCCGGTGGGTCCGCTAAATAGCCAGGCACGAGACGAGCGAATTCAACTGGGTAACGCTCCATGAGAGGCGTTTCTGCTGGTTTCGTTTTGATTGGCAATACCCCAGATTGCTCACGATAGGCATTGACCGCACTTTGTACCGTATTCAATTGATCTTCGTACGGGATATTGTTGGCCCGCTCTGATTCAGGAAACATACATCCCGCTAACAGTGTCGTCAAAACCAGACTGATAGCGACAATCTTTTTTTTCATCACGTTTATCCTCCAGTCGGTCCTGAGACGACGACAAAAATCATAATTACAGTCCCAAATAAGAAAATGATGAAAGCAATCAGTCTGACGAGCGTGGCGAACCAACCGCTCAGTTTCGTATGACTGAGTGCGACCATTAATGCAGCGATGGCGAAAGCTCCGATCCCTGCGAATGATATCCACATTTTGATGAGTGACGGTGTCACGTCTATCCCCCTACTTTCTCTATGTTCTCCAGACTTCAAGTTTAGCAAAAAAAAGCGAGGAACTGAACGAAAACGTCAGCTCCTCTCTCAATCTGTCTATTCTTCAAAATGAAAAACTTGTTCCATCTCGTGTTTTTGCGGGCGTCTCATCAATTTTTTCACTTCATCATGAGGACTCTTCCCTTCAAACAACACGTTATAGAGAGCCTCTGTGATCGGCATCTCCACACCCGCTTCTTTGGCGAGGGAATGGGCTGCTTCACAGGCACGGACGCCTTCGACGACCATTCCCATGTTCCCGAGAACGTCTTCTAATTTTTCACCACGACCGATGGCGTTACCAGCTCGCCAGTTACGGCTATGTTGTGACGTCGCCGTCACAATCAAGTCTCCGATCCCTGTCAATCCTGAGAACGAGGCAGGGTTCGCTCCAAGCTTCACGCCAAGTCGAGCAATTTCGACAATCCCACGAGTCATGAGGGCAGCTTTCGCGTTGTCCCCATATCCAAGCCCATCCGTCATACCCGCCGCTAGGGCGATGATATTTTTCAGTGCTCCACCGTACTCGGCTCCTACGACATCAGAATTCAAGTACACGCGGAACTGATCGTTTGTGAGGAGCTCCTGCACTTCATCCGCGACATCAAGGTCGGCACATGCGATTGTGATGGTCGTCGGTTTACGGACCGCAACCTCTTCAGCATGAGTCGGTCCAGTTAATACACCGATTGCCCGACGCTTAGAAGGATCGATTTCTTCGGCGATGATTTCTGAAAGGCGCTTATGCGTTTTTGGTTCGATCCCCTTTGCGGCATGAACGATGGTGACAGGTTCCGTCAACAATGTGTTCAATTCCTTTGAGACAGGACGAATCGCCGAACTCGGGACGACGAGAAAGACGATACTTCGACCATCTAACGCTTCTTTCAAGTTCGTCGTCGCACGAATTGATTCAGGTAATGGCGCGTCTTTCAAATAAAACGAGTTCGTATGTGACGAATTGATTTCATCCACATGTTCTTGTTCACGTCCATAGAGCAGGACATCATGGCCATTATCCGCTAACACGAGCGAGATGGCCGTTCCCCAGCTCCCCGCTCCGATGACAGCTACGTTTGCCATAAGTGGCACCCCCGTTATTAGTTTTTCTGACGAGCCACGATGTGAATCGGTGTCCCGGTGAAGTCAAATGCTTTACGGATTTGATTCTCTAAATAACGTTTATACGAAAAATGCAACAACTCAGGATCGTTGACAAACAAGACGAACGTCGGCGGCTCGATGGCCACTTGAGTTGCGTAGTTGATCTTCAATCGTTGTCCTTTATCCGTCGGTGTCGGGTTCATCGCGACTGCATCAACGATGACATCGTTCAATACGCTCGTCGAGATACGACGGCGATGTGTTTCTGCCACTTGTTTGATGACAGGCAACAATGTCTGCAAGCGTTTTGACGTGAGCGCTGATAAGAAGACAACCGGCGCATAGTCGAGGAATAAGAATTCTTGACGAATCTTCTCTTCCATCTTCTTCATCGTCTTATCATCTTTTTCGACGGCATCCCATTTATTGACGACGATGACAATCGCCTTCCCGGCTTCATGCGCGAGACCTGCGACACGCTTGTCCTGCTCGATGATTCCTTCTTCCCCGTCGAGGACGACGAGAACCACGTTCGAACGTTCAATCGCCTTTTGTGCGCGCATGACACTATAACGCTCTGTCGATTCATATACTTTTCCGCGTTTACGCATACCTGCCGTATCGATGATGACGTACTCTTGTCCATCACGTGTGAACGGTGTATCAATCGCATCGCGAGTCGTACCTGCAATGTTTGAAACGATGACACGCTCTTCACCGAGGATTGAGTTCGTCAAGCTTGATTTCCCTACGTTCGGGCGACCGATCAATGAGAACTGAATAACGTCTTCGTTGTATTCGTACTCGTCTTTTTCTGGAGCGAGTTCAAATACTTGGTCTAACAAGTCACCGAGTCCTAACCCGTGCGTACCCGAAATCGGGAACGGATCTCCAAATCCGAGGGAATAAAACTCATACATGAGATCTCGCATTTCAAAGTTATCGACTTTGTTGACGGCAAGAACGATCGGTTTATTCGAACGGAACAACAAGTTCGCAACCTCTTCATCAGCCGCCGTGATCCCTTCACGTCCATTCACCATGAAGATGATGACGTCTGCTTCATCGATGGCGAGTTCCGCCTGATGACGCATTTGAACGAGCAACGGCTCGTCCCCTACTTCGATCCCACCTGTATCGATTAAATGGAACTTACGGTTGAGCCACTCTCCTGTTCCGTAAATACGGTCACGTGTGACACCCGGTTTATCATCGACGATTGAGACACGATCACCGATGATACGGTTAAAAATTGTGGATTTTCCGATATTCGGACGGCCAACGATGGCCACTACTGGAATTCCCATAACAACACCTCACTAACTTTCTATCAAAATTTCATCATTTCATCATTTCGAAACGCAACTTACCTATCATATCACAGGCAAAATTAAGTGACCATACAAAAAGAAGCGGGAGCATGACTCCCGCTTGAACGATCATCTTATTTAGAGTCGTCCGAAGAATCATCACCTGTCAATTCCGAGACAGAGAATCCTCCTTGGTCGCTATATTCATCAAGTAACGCTTGATCATCATCTTGACGAGTCGGTTCAGATGATTCGAGCGCACGCATCGACAATGAGATTTTCTTATCATCGAGATGAACATCTAGCACCTTCACCTTCACTTCTTGGCCTTCTGACAAGACTTCAGACGGCGTCGCGATGTGACGGTTCGCAATTTGCGAGATGTGAAGCAGACCTTCCACTTGTGGTGCGACTTCGACGAACGCACCAAACGTCACGAGACGTTTGACAGTTCCTTCGATGACATCTCCCGGCTGGATCTTCCCTTCGATGGTTTCCCACGGACCAGGTTGTGTCTCTTTAATGGAAAGTTTCACTTTTTCATTATCTAAGTCGAGCCCGAGCACTTTCACTTTCACGCGGTCGCCTTCAGTTACGACGTCGCTCGGCTTCTCGACGCGGCTATGTGCCATTTCCGAGATGTGAACGAGACCGTCCACGCCACCGATATCGACGAACGCCCCAAAATCAGTTAATCGTTGGACTGTTCCTTCGATTACTTGTCCGACTTCAAGCGATTCGAGCGTTTCTGATTTCTTCGCGCTCATCTCTTCTTCGACAACTGCTTTATGTGACAAGATGACGCGATTTTTTTCGCGGTCAATCTCGACGACTTTTACGGTAATTGGGTTATTCAAGTATGACGCGAAGTCTTCGACGAAGTGACTTTCGACAAGGGATGCAGGGATAAATCCACGGATTCCAATATCGACGACAAGACCACCTTTGACCTTATCTTTCACCATCACTTCAAACACTTCACCTGATTCGAATTTTTCAACGATGCGATCCCATGCTGCTTCGGCATCGACGTCTTTTTTCGAAACGACTACTTCTTCGTCCGTGACCTTTTTCACTTTGACACGAATCTCGTCGTTCACTTGGAGTGATTCGTTTAAATCGTCTAGATGCATGCTTGATACTTCGCTAATTGGCAAAATCGCTTCGGTTTTATAACCGATATCGATCAGCGCTTGCTTATCCTCGATTTTGACGACTGTTCCGGTCACAATTTGACCACGATTAATTTCAAAATCAGGCATATCTTTCATTTCTTCGACCATTCCAACACTACCCCCTCACGATGAGTACAAAAAGGAGCGCCAAAGGCGCTTACACCTAGTATAAATCTCTTATAATTCCGAGAATTTGTCAAGGCGTTATGAAGATTGTACCTCTATTGAAAGAAGTTTAAACCTCAATTCCACAATCCGTTTTTCACTTCGTGAACGAGTGCTTCAAGTAGAGTTCGGAAATCGTATCCATGATCAAGTCGGCCGCTTCTTGCGCACTCGCCTTGCGTGCTTTCAATTCTGACAAGTCGATCGGCTTCCCGATAACGACACGGAGTTTCGCGCGAAACTTATACTTGCCAATGATGGCAATCGGTAAAATGTGTGCATCCGAACGCATCGCAAAAAAACCGACACCGGCTTGCGCCTTTCCAAGCGTACCGTCTTTTGAACGCGTTCCTTCCGGAAAGATAGAGATGACTTCATCCTCTTTCAACTTTTGAAGCACGACACGAAGCGCTTGTCGGTCACCTTCCCCACGAGATACTGGAATCTGACCTGCACGCTTCAAAATATGCTTCAGTACCGGGACACTAAAAAGTTCTTTCTTCGCAAAAAATCGGAGCGGACGCTGCTTTGGAATCGCACATGCGAGCAGCACCGGGTCCCAATTTGACTGATGGTTCGAACAGACAAGGATCGACCCGTCCATCGGAACATTCTCCCGACCGATGAATTCGACCTGAAACGATAAGCGTTGAATGACGTTCACTACGCCTCTCGCCAATCGATACATGCCGAACGGTCCATTGTTTAATGGCTTGCTCATGCGTTCACCTCTTCAATTAATCGTTCAATTGCTTGAACCACTCCGTCAATGGACAACGTCGTCGTATCGAGGAAATGGGCATCTTCAGCTTGACGGAGAGGTGCCACTTCACGCTCAGAATCGCGTTTGTCACGTAGCGCAATCTCTTCGATCAGTTGTTCATAGTCGCTCGGGATGCCTTTCGAGACATTTTCTTCATGGCGACGACGGGCACGTTCTTCGACCGAAGCGGTCATAAACACTTTTAAATCGGCATTCGGCAAGACATGTGTTCCGATATCGCGGCCGTCCATGACGACACCGCCTTCTTTAGCCAAATCACGTTGAAGGTCCATCAAGGCATCACGCACTTCAGGTTGACGTGCGACGAAACTGACGTTATTCGTCACTTCACTCGAGCGAATGACAGACGTCACTTCTTCCTCCCCGTCAAATACGCGTTGTCCCTCTTCCGATGGGACGAGTCGTAATGACATGTCCTCGATCATCTGAGCAAGTGCTGGTCCATCTTCGAGCGCAATCCCTTCGTTCAAGGCGCGATACGTTACCGCCCGATAGATTGCACCTGTATCGATGTACACATACCCTAATTGTTTCGCAAGCGACTTGGCAATCGTACTTTTCCCAGCACCCGCCGGTCCGTCTAAAGCAATTTGTAATGATTTTTTCATACAAAACGGGTATCGAGTGTTCCCGATACCCTCCTCCTCTCGGTCAATAATCCCGAGAACATCATAACAGTTTTTTATCTTGAAGAAAATACAGACCCTGTCCGCTTTCGCGCTTCAAGCTGAACACGGAAGCAGTATCGTAAAATCGTCTCTTGGTCACGAGGGGTCAAATCTTCAAATGCCAGAGACAGTTCTTCTTTCACTTCCTGTTTATGTATGCGCACAAGACGGCTCTTAAGACGGAAGTTCTGGGGCGAGCCATGCTCATCCTCAATTCGAAACACGACAATCAGGGACTCATCTACTTCGATTGGAGCGCGGTTGGCGATGATTTTCATCCCCCCAGCAGATATGTCAAGAGATGTTGTTTCGAACGATTCGAAACTTTCCTCATCGGTTGCAAGAACGGTCACGTCAATCATTTCTGGAACACGTAAATATTCACGACGCTGAATCCGTTTGATTTTTTTCTCGTCTGGCAAATTGAACGCATAGCGTAATGTCATTTGGGCATCGCTGATTCGCTTCACGACTTTCGTGTCGAATGCGAACAGCTGATTGTCTCCTTGGAAGAAAAAGACCCGCATGGCCTCCTCTTCATGTAAAAAAAATGTTTTGAGCGTCATCATGTCACTCGGCGACTCAATCCATACGACTTGATCGGTTATGGCTGCAATTTTCGTTTTTCCCTCTGCACGCCCTTCCACTTCGATTCTCAGTTCTTGACCTTCTTTTAACATACTGATTCTTCCCCTTTATTTAAATTGTCGACGATTGGACAAGTTTGCCGCTCGCACGAGTAAAAGTGCCACGGTCCATAAAATGACGATATAAAGCACGGCAGGAAGCTTTTGATTTGGTTCGAGTATCAAAATCAAATCAAACGTTCCGTGGATGACCGTCGCAGAAAAGATTGCCATGAACAGCCAGAGCCGTTCTCGAATCGAATGCTTTGCTCGTCCTAAGCAGTATCCCATCACGACCGCGAACAAAGCGTGCCCGCTCACAGGCAGGATCGCTCGCCAAATCGCAATTTCTAATGAATCGTACACCCATAAGTATAAAAAATTCTCTAAAGTCGCAAAGCCTAATGAGCAGGCGACCGCGTAGAGAATCCCGTCGTAGTAATCATCAAAGACTTTATGTATATATATTGTATAATAAATCATAAACCATTTAAAAAACTCTTCAAGCAGGGCAGTGGCGACATACGCCTGCCAAAACGGTCCAGTAAGCACTCCCTCTTCGACGAACGCATATTGGATAAACATGATCGGGAACACGAGAACGGCTCCGGCCACGAAAGAACGAATCACATATCCGAGCGGTTCCGCCTCCAACTCATGGCGTAGATAGAAGTAGGAAAGAAGGGCGAGCCCAGGTGCAACCGCAGACAAGGCGATTGCGATCATGATGCATCTCTCCTTTCTCTCCCTAGCATACACTGAATTGTCTGAAAGAAAAAGTAGAGAACGCCTAGAAAATGGAAATCTTCATAAAAATAATTAGGAGGACACTTATGAATCATTTATTACTGATTCACACCGGCGGTACTATCGCCATGTCACAATCCGGCACAGGACACGTCGAACCGAGCGATGTCAATCCAATCGACGCCACCCTTCCGAAAGCGACGGATATCGCTCACATTACAACAAAGCACTTTTCAAATATCCCGTCACCTCACATGACTCCAGAGAAGATGCTTGAATTGGCACAGTTCATCCAACGTGAACTGACACAAGACACGTATGACGGAGTCGTCATCACGCACGGTACCGATACATTAGAAGAGACGGCTTACTTCTTACAAATCACGCTCGGTGCGCCTGTCCCAATCGTGTTGACAGGAGCGATGCGGTCCTCGAACGAGGTCGGTTCGGACGGAGAATTTAATTTGATTACAGCGCTTCGCGTCGCAAAAAGCGAAGCGGCTCGTGGAAAAGGCGTGCTTGTCGTTTTCAACGGTGAGATTCATTCGGCATTCAACGTGACCAAAACGCACACGTCTTCAGTCGACACATTCAAGTCTGTGCACTTCGGGAACGTGGGTATGGTCACAAAGGACCACGTACTCATCTATAGTCAACCAGCAACGAGACAACCGAAAATGATTCCGTCCATCTCAAAACGTGTAGCCGTGTTGAAAGTCGTCGCAGGAATGGAACCAGATTTACTTGAATCTGTAATCACGCTTGGGTACGACGGACTCGTCCTTGAAGTGTTAGGGCAAGGAAACGTTCCGCCGACCCTCTTGTCCGCACTAGAACATTTAGTCAAAGAGATTCCCGTCGTGATTGTCAGCCGTTGCTTCAACGGAATCGTTCAAGATGTTTACGGTTACGACGGGGGTGGCAAACAACTGAAAGAGATGGGTGTGATTTTTTCAAACGGATTGAATTCACAAAAAGCTCGTTTACGACTCCTCGTCGAACTCGAGTCCGGCTCATCCCAGTCAGTCATGGAACATAGCTTTAGCTTCCAGCAATAACCTTGCGCAACTGCGCCCCCTTCCCTACAATGACAAAGAGGTGATATTCAGTGAACAAACAAGCGATTATTGTAGGTGCCGGGCCATGCGGTCTCTCGGCCGCCATCGAACTGGAGAAGATCGGAGTCTCTTGTACGGTGATTGAGCGCGGAAATATCGTCGACGCCATCTATCGGTATCCGACGCATCAAACGTTCTTCTCGTCCGCGAGCTTGCTCGAGATCGGAGACATTCCGTTCATATGTAAGGATTTGAAGCCACGTCGTCAAGATGCACTCGTCTATTATCGAGAAGTCGTCACACGTACCGGTTTAAACGTCCACCCGTTTGAAACTGTCGAGTCGGTCGATAAAAAAAGTGACCGATTCGTTGTGACATCAAGACATGAACGACGTGGCGAAACCATTCGCGAAGCGGACTATGTGATTTTAGCAACAGGCTATTATGGACGTCCTCGTCTGCTTGACGTACCTGGCGAAACGTTGCCGCACGTCCATCACTATTTCAACGAGGCACATCCTTATTATCGACAACATGTCACGATCATCGGCGGGAAAAATTCCGCTGTCGATGCGGCAATCGAACTCGAAAAGGCTGGTGCCTTTGTGACGGTACTCTATCGAGGCGATTCGTATAGCCCTTCCGTCAAACCATGGGTTCTTCCAAACTTCGATTCACTCGTCCGTCATGAGAAAGTTCGAATGGAGTTTGAGGCGACAATCGAACGCATCACCGATGATGGCGTCTACTACCGGCAACACGGTGAAGAGAAGCATGTCTATGCAGATCATGTCTTCGCGATGACCGGTTATCAGCCCGACCACCATCTGTTCGAGAGTGCAGGCATTTTGATCGATGAAGAGAGTGGTGTCCCGACATACGATGAAGAAACGTTTGAAACAAATGTCGAACACCTCTTCATTGCGGGCGTGGTCGCAGCCGGAAACGATGCGAACAAGATCTTCATTGAGAACGGTAGATTCCACGGCAAGGCGATTGCCGATACGATTGCGAACCGCATTAACGTATAAAAAAGTTCGGTCAACTTGAGTTGACCGAACTTTTTTTAATTAGACCCAGCCACGGAAACGTGAGGCTTCCGCCATTTTGCGTACACCGACCATGTAGGCGGCGAGACGCATATCGACTTTACGGGCTGAAGATGTATTGTATACCGTATTGAACGAGTGAACGAGTACTTTTTCAAGTTTTTCCTCAACTTCTTCTTCCGTCCAATAGTAACCTTGGTTGTTTTGTACCCATTCGAAGTACGAAACCGTGACCCCACCACTTGACGCCAACACGTCCGGCACGAGGAGAATTCCACGTTCAGTCAAGATTTTCGTTGCTTCGTTCGTCGTCGGACCGTTGGCTGCCTCGACCACAATCGATGCTTTAATCGCGTCCGCATTGTCTTCTGTAATTTGATTCTCAATCGCAGCTGGGACTAAAATATCACAATCGAGCTCTAACATTTCTTTGTTCGAGATCGTGTTTTTAAATAATGTCGAAATCGTACCGAATGAATCACGACGATCTAACAAATACGAGATATCGAGACCATTCTCATCATGGATAGCTCCGTAAGCGTCACTGACCGCAATCACTTTCGCCCCTGCATCGTACATGAATTTAGAAAGGAAACTTCCCGCGTTCCCGAATCCTTGAACGACGACCCGCGCACCTTTCAATTCGATTCCGCGACGAAGTGCCGCTTCACGAATCATGATGGCCACACCTTTTGCCGTCGCTGTCTCACGACCATGCGACCCGCCAAGAACGAGCGGTTTTCCTGTGATGAATCCAGGTGAGTTGAATTCATCGATGCGACTGTATTCATCCATCATCCATGCCATGATTTGTGAGTTTGTGAACACGTCCGGAGCCGGGATATCTTTTGTAGGTCCAACAATTTGACTGATGGCACGGACATATCCGCGACTCAAACGTTCGATTTCACGGAAACTCATCTCGCGTGGGTCACAGACGATTCCGCCTTTCCCACCACCGTAAGGCAAGTCTACGATTCCTGCTTTTAGACTCATCCATACTGATAATGCTTTGACTTCTACCTCCGTTACGCTCGGGTGGAACCGAATTCCCCCTTTAGTCGGTCCGACCGCATCATTATGTTGAGCGCGATAGCCTGTGAAGATCTTCGTTGAGCCATCGTCCATGCGAACAGGGATCCGAACGGTCAGCATGCGAAGCGGTTCTTTTAATAACTCGTACATCTCATCTGGATAGCCGAGTTTATCTAAAGCTTCGTGAATTACCTCTTGTGTCGATTCCAAGATGTTTTTTCGTTTTTGATGACCTTTTTCTTGATCCGTAATCATGAAGGTTTCCTCCCCTAAATTGTCAATTCTCCCCCAAGAATTAACCTCGTATTCGTTTAAAAGTATAGCTGATACGCGTTCAATTTGAAAGGGCTTTTCAAAAATAATGAAAGCGTTTTCTTGATGGATGGCGTAATCCAGATGTCTTACTTCGCTACGCGCTCAAGTGCGAGCTCGATAAAGCGTTCCAAAAGCTCAGCGTACGAGATTCCGACTGTCTTGGCACTATCCGGAAACAGGCTAAGTGGCGTCATGCCCGGCAGAGTATTCGTCTCTAGAATGTAGGCTTTTCCCTCTTCTGAAACGAGGAAGTCAGAGCGCGAATATCCTGAACAACCGAGTGCGCGATGTGCAAGGACTGCCGCCTGTTGAACCTCCGATGTCAGCTCGACCGAGATTTCAGCCGGACAGACATGAATCGAACCACCTTCCGTATACTTCGATTCATAGTCGTAAAATTCATTTTTTGGAATGATTTCAATGACAGGAAGAGCCTCTTCTTTCCCAAAGTTCCCGATGACGGGAACTGTCAGCTCTTTCCCTTTGATGTACTGCTCGACAAGTACCGCTGAATCACAAGCAAACGCCTTTTCAATTCCTTCACGTAACATCGTTTCGTCCATTGCAATCGTCAGACCATTCGATGATCCTTCTTGCGCTGGTTTGACGACACATGGGAACTCCATTCCCCACTCAGCGACTTTTGCATCGATTGATTCTCGTGACTCGATTAAGACGTCACGAGCGACTCGGATACCGGATGCCGCGAAGATGATTTTTGCTCTCGCTTTATCCATCGCCAGAGCAGATGCCAAGACACCTGATCCCGTATAAGGAATTCCAGCCATTTCTAATAACGATTGCACACGACCATCTTCACCATACTTCCCGTGCAACGCACTGACGACGACGTCGACATCCAATGTTAACAGCTCGTTCGCCCGTTTCGGATGAAAGTCAATGGCCGTCACCTCATGACCACGTTCCGTCAACGCTTCTATCATCCCTTGCCCGCTTGTGAGAGATACCTCTCGTTCTCCTGACACTCCACCATATAAAACAGCGACTTTCATTCCAATCTCTCCTTCAACTAGCTACTGAAAATTCAAGTCTAATCATAACACGGACACCCTAAAAACAATAGGAACAGAAAAGTAAAAAAAGCCGTACTCATGCGAATGCATCGTACAGCTCTTTCACGGCTTGTTCAGTTTGAATCGTCTTTCCGTATTCCATCATAACGTACGGGCTGACCGTAGTCGTCTTGCCGTACTCGGACAAAATGGCCGCGAGTCGTTCTTCTACCTGCGAAGGAAGCACCTCAACGAAGTGAAGATAGTAACGACCGTTGTAATGATAAAGCGTCCCACCCTGCTCGGTTTCATGTATATGCGGGAACAGACGAATCGAGGCGTTGATCACATCTTCAATATCATCGAACTGATAAATCAAATGATGGATCACGTCAATCGTCAATCGAATCTCGACCTGTTCGACATCGAGCTCAGCAATCGCTTCACCTTTTTGAACATCGATGACGAGTCCATCGCGAGGAAACATTGTCACATTCAAATCAACCGCTCCTTGCGGTGAAAATCCGTACTCACTTTCTGCTGTTTCAAGAAGTTCTTTCCACAGTTGCTGACCGTTTTCCCCCACGATCGTATCGATGGCGATTCCACGTAACGAGAGCTCATTCGCAGTCACATATACACGAAGATGTTCTTTTGTTTGTTTTTCAAATCTCAATCGAAAACCTCCAGTGAATAGTCAATCCTAATAATAAGCTACTCCCGTTTTCATCCCGTGTCAAATAGTTGATAACCATTTTGTCCACTCTTCGGGAGTGTCGCCAAGAAATGACCCATTGAATCGCTCTCTCTCCAGGCTGACCGCATATCCACCTGTACCAATTTTTAAGTCAGGATGCTCATTTTGAATATAATCCATCGCCTCTAACAAGTTCGGAATATGCTCAGTCAACGTACATGCGAAGATGAGACAAGACGTGTCGATATCATGTAACGCTTTACTCAAATCTTCTTTCGGGAAACCCGCTCCCAAAAAGATGACGTCGTATCCATGTTGACGCAAATAGAGCGTGACAAACAATAATCCGATCTCATGCATCTCCCCAGGTGCACAGACACAAGTGATACGTGGCAGGAAGGGGTTCATTGGCATCTGAAGGGACAGCGTCGAAAGTCGCGCTCGTAAAAATGCCGTGGCGAAATGCTCGTGGGCAATCGTAATCGAGCCATTCTCCCATCGTGAACCGATTTCCATGAGCAGTGGCCCAATCACATCCTTCGTCACTTTTTCAAAACTGAACGTATTAAACGCACGATTGATCAAATCATGAGCTGTCCGTTCATCAAATGAGAGCAACGCATGGAGCAGCCCGTCTTTCAATTCTTCATCGTATAGTTTGGACGTTGTCGGTTCTGGTTCAGGCGCTTGATGAAGCTGTTGAATGGCTTGTGAGACAGAAAGCCCTTCTTTCTGCTTATCCACGACCCATTTGATTTTTTCGACATCTTGATCTGAATATAGGCGGTGACCGGATTCCGTTCGGCTCGGTACGATAAACTGATAGCGACGTTCCCAAGCCCGAATGGTCGTCGGATTGACGCCGGTCAATGTCGCCACGGTTTTAATGGAGTATTTCGGCATTTCCGCCCTCCTCTCTTACTCGTTCTTATGATATAAGTATATCCTCAATGCAAGAGGTTTACCCCTTTTATTGTGTAATCGAGAATTTTTTGAATATAAAAAAAGATGCGAACTCTGTTCGCACCTCGCTTAAAATATGGCATGTCGCCCGATATATATGAAAATGAGAATAATCGCTAGCATGGCGAAGGTCAATGTCATCGCCAACGGGCGCTTCATCCAGTTATCATTTAACTTCCTCTTCCGTTCGCCCTCTTGCCTCTCAGCTCGAGACGGCAACGTGTCCGCCAATTGCTCGCGTAAAGAATCCGCCTGATTCCGATGTCGCAACGTATGCCCTCCTTTACCTTTTTTATCATTTTACTATGATATTATTCAAAGGAAAAGATTTGCGTCAACCGAATTTTCCATTCTGTCACATTTTTTCGGACGATTTGTGTTGTATCCGGGAACAGAATCGGCCCACAAATATCACAGCATTCTTCTTGATCGACTGTTTGTTCGGAGAAATAACGAAGCAAGTAATCGCGTCGGCATGTCCGGATGAGGGCATAATCCATCATCTGCCCGAGTTGACGATACCGATCTCGCTTTCTTTCTTTTACCCAATCGAGTGCTCCTTGAAGCGAACGTTCTGTCAACAATTGCTTCAGCAGGAGAAACTTCGGGTCTTCTTCGTTCATCCGTAACAATCTTGGTAGTTGCGCAAGTGACGTCCCATTCTCACGTTCAAAGTAGGCTAATCTCATGTCCTCATCTTTCGGATATTGACCGTCTATTAAAAACTGTTGAATGCGTTCGTCCCCGTCCGCATACAGGAGGACTGCAAACGCCGGATGACCATCGCGTCCTGCCCGCCCGATTTCCTGCATGTATGCCTCGACGGTAGCCGGCAATTGGAAATGAACGACGGAACGGACATTGTCTTTGTTCACACCCATCCCGAACGCACTCGTGCATACCATGACCGACACTTCGTCCCGTAAAAACTGCGACTGCACGAGTCGCCTGTCTTCCGTGGACATGCCTCCGTGGTAAAACAAAGCGTCCTCTAGCTCAAAGGCTAACGCCTCCGCTTCGCGACGGGTCGCCGTGTAAACGACTGCAGGTTTTGGAATCTCTTGAATCAACTCTTTTAATCGCTCAAGTTTCTTCTCTTTCTCCAATCGTTCAACCAACAATCGTATTTCCGGACGATTGGCAGAGTGGACGAATTGTTCAGGTGAGAACAGTGCCAGCTTTTCAATGATGTCCTGTTTCACGCCTTCTGGCGCCGTCGCCGTGACCGCCATACACTGGGGGCTCCCAATCTGTTTTCGCAACTCACCTAAACGCGCATACTCAGGACGGAACTCATGCCCCCATTGTGAGATACAGTGCGCCTCGTCAATGACGAGCATTTGAATTTTCACATTCGCCAGAGCACGCGTCACATAAGGAACGGCCAATTGTTCGGGTGAAAGATATAAAAAACGGTAACGTTTCAAATGGCTGATGATGTCCTGCTTCTCTTCAGCCGATTCCATCGACGTCAAACGGGCGACACCACGCTCTCCCCGTTCTCGTATATGAAGCATCTGGTCCTCAATGAGTGAGAGTAACGGCGAAACAATCACCGTGAGCCCTTGATTTTTAATATAAGAAGGGAGTTGGAACGTCAGCGATTTCCCCGCCCCCGTCGGCATGACGGCCAATACATCCTGCCCTTCGATCACGGCATGTATGATGTCGTGTTGCCCAGGACGAAACGATTCATACCCGAACACTCGTTTTAATGTCGCTTCATACAAAGCTCTCACCTCGTTTCAGTCTAGCGAAGACGAGTCGAATTTGAAAATAACTGACACGCCCCATTTTCTCAAATACCGGTTTCAACGCCCAACTATCCGGATGCCGCAACTCTTCAATCGTGACCACATCCTCCATCGGTACAAATTGTTCGAGCGGGAAGACTTCTAAATACATCGCCATCTCGACGACATGGTCTTCAATCGTGCTCGTACGTAAACGCCGTTTCGCTTGAACCTGTTGGAACGTGTACCCCTTTAAGAACAATTCATATGACTCACGTGCTGAATAAGTCATCCGGTCCGTCGATAAGCCGTACGTAAACCCCCGTAGTTTGGCATCATCCGGCAAGATCATCAACAGTTCGTTCCATCCGGCCAAAAAATACAAACGAGCCGTTTCGGCATCAACATGAAGCAGGCTAGCGATTTGTTCATATGTCAAACCCGTCTCAAACGCTCCTGTGAATCGATAGACGACGGCCGTCGCATACGGGTCCCCAATTTGTTCAAGTGCTTGTTCAATCTCTTGATGAAACGTTCGCATGAGCGCTTTCCAATCCCGATCAAGATGTAACAACTGCTTGACCCATTGCTCTGCTGAACGATCGGCTTGTACAGGATAAAATGTACGGGCGTGTTCTTTTGACATGAACGTCTGCACGAACAAACTCAAGCGTTTCCATGTGGTCGCGTTATAATCACGGCGCTCCCCGCCCAACCGCTTGAATAGTTGCTCAACCGATTCAGGTGAAGCTAGTAGTTCTCCCGCCTCTGTCAATCTAAATCGTTTACGATCGAGCCATCCTCGTTTTTCAAGTTGTTTTAGCACAGACTCGTATGAATAAGCCGTCTGTGGAAACTGTCCAAAAAGAGGCTCCAACTCGTAAAAAAATGCGTCCTGTAGCGTTGTGGCCGAACGCTTTCCATTCAGGACATGGTAAAGACTTCGCTCACTCCGTTCTCCATTTAATCGTTTAATGGCCAGCAGTAGAACTCCATCCGCTAAATGAACCAAATCGTCACTTCCTTAAAAAAATCATTATCCTACCAAAAAGACGCTCGTTTCCTCATTGAAATAATTGGGTATGTAGACTACAATTACTCATAGTCAGTAGAATGATTTCTAAGAGAAACGAACCGTTTGGAGGGTTATTATCATGGCAAAATTTACAATCGTCGATAAAGATACATGTATCGCATGCGGAGCTTGCGGCGCGGCAGCACCAGATATTTACGATTATGATGATGAAGGTCTTGCGTTCAACTTAATGGATGACAACACAGGTACTGTTGAAATCCCAGATGAGTTATACGAAGACATGATGGATGCATTCGAGGGTTGTCCGACAGACTCGATCAAAGTAGCGGACGAGTCGTTCGACGGAGACGCTTTAAAATTCGAATAATCGTGAAAGACATATCGGTCCTCTGACCGATATGTCTTTTTTTATGTTTCTCGCATGTAACCTAGTCTAATCATGACATCTCTAGGCAAGTATATCAAAAAAGGTTGTTTGGCTTAAGCACCAAACAACCTGGATGAAATGGACATATGTCCTATCTCGAATTAACGTTTCCCTTTAATATATGGGATACCGACCGACTTCGGCGCATCCGCACGACCAACGAGTCCAGCGAGAGCAAGAATCGTGAGCGCGTATGGCGCAATCAAGAGCAAGAGCTGCGGCACGTTGTTGATGACCGGTAAGTTGCTTCCGATAATCGAAAGGGCTTGAGCGAATCCAAAGAATAATCCGGCACCAAGCGCACCGAGCGGATTCCATTTACCGAAAATCATTGCGGCAATCGCCAAGAACCCTTGACCAACGATTGTCGTTCCACTGAAGTTCGTAGTGACCGTTACAGCATAGACCGCTCCGGCAAGACCACCAAACGCACCAGATAGCATGACGCCCATGAAGCGCATTTTCGTGACGTTGATTCCCATCGTATCAGCGGCCATCGGATGTTCACCGACCGAACGAAGACGAAGTCCAAACGGTGTCTTGAAGATGACGAACCAGACGACGAACGCCAAGGCGATTGCAACGAACGACGTGTACTGAACATTAATAAAGAACATCTTTAACACGGGAATATCTGATAAGAAGGGTACATTCTCTTTTGCGATCCGGTACTCGATAAAGTCCGTCTGTCCTTTGTTGTAAAGAACACGCACGACGAAGATGGCGAGACCGATGGCGAGCATGTTGATGGCCACCCCGAGAACCGTCTGGTCCGCACGCCAAAGGATGGCAGGAACAGCCAAGAAGAGGGAGAACAATGCACCGACTACCATGGCAACAAGTAAGGCAATCCATGGACTAGAGGCTCCAACACCTAAATCAGTCAAGGTGAGCGTCGTGATGATTCCTGTCGCGGCACCGATGACCATGATTCCTTCAAGGGCGATGTTGACGACACCAGAACGTTCACTAAAGATTCCACCAAGTGCTGCGATAATGAGTGGAGTCGCATAGGCAAGCGCAACCGGAACGACGATATAAAGGACTTCTAAGAAGTTCATTTTTTCTCCACTCCTTTCTTACGATTTCCTTTAAGTTTTTCAATGGCATAGTTAATCGCATATCCAGACGCTACAAAGATCACGATGGCTGCGATGATAACTTTGACGAGCTCTGACGGTACGTTCGCACCAAGTTGCATCGCCAATCCGCCGATATTCAACCCTGCGAAGAGAATCGCTGCTAGAATGACCCCAATCGCGGTGTTCGCACCGAGTAGGGCGACGGCAATCCCATCAAATCCGACACCAGTGAACGATGCCGAGAGGGTCATACTGCCGAACGTTCCAAGACCTTCCATCGCTCCAGCGAGACCAGCGAACATACCGGAGATGACGAACGATAGGACGATGTTACGGTTGACGCTCATCCCTGCATACTGTGACGCATGTTTGTTAAACCCGACGGCACGTAACTCATAACCGAGTGTCGTACGTTGAAGGATGTAGTAGTACACGATTGCTGCAAGCACAGCGACAAGCACACCCCAGTGAAGACGTGAATACGTCGTCAATTCTTGGAGCCATGGCGAAGCAAGTGACGCTGAATCGTTGATTGACTCCGTACGCTCATTCGTTACGCCGATGACGTTACGTAAAATCGCGTTTGTCGTGTATAAGGCAATATAGTTCATCATGATAGACGTAATGACTTCATGAACATAAAACTTCGCTTTCAAGAACCCAGGAACGAACGCCCAAATTGCTGCTGCAACCATTGCCGCTAGAAGTGCGAGCGGTAAATGGATAAACATCGGCAAGTCGAAGTTAATTCCTACATAGACGGCTGCGACCCACCCAATTAACACTTGTCCTTCTACCCCGATGTTGAATAGCCCTGTACGGAAGGCGAACGCAACCGCAAGACCTGAGAAAATAAGTGGGGCTGCAGCACGCAATGTTTCACCGACGGCATACGGACTACCGAACATGCCCTCAAATAACGAGATAAACCCTTGAACCGGGTCGTATCCACCAATCAACATGACGATAGCACCGACGAGTAGTCCTAAAATGATGGATAGGAATGGAATGAGAAGTTGGTTTAAACTTAATTTTTTCATTCTGTTTCGTCCCCTCTCTTACCGCCGGCCATCAAGAAGCCTAGCTCTTGCTCCGTCGTCTCTTTCGGATCACGAATCCCTACAATTTTTCCTTCGTAGAGAACAGCGATACGGTCGGATACGTGTAAAATCTCATCAAGTTCAAACGAGATGAGTAAGACGGCGCGTCCTTTTTCACGTTCTTTAATAAGCTGCTCGTGAATAAATTCAATCGCACCTACGTCAAGACCACGAGTCGGTTGAGCGGCGATGAGTAAATCTGGTGAGCGATCGACTTCACGTGCAATGATTGCTTTCTGTTGGTTCCCTCCCGAGAGAGCACGCGCTGGAACATCAATTGATGGAGTTCGGACGTCAAACTTCTCAATCAACGCCTTCGCCTTCTCAGCCACAGCTTTATAGTTCATGAGACCTCGTTTCGAGAACGGTTCTTTATAGTACGTTTGAAGTACCATGTTGTCACGAATCGAGTAGTCAAGAACAAGTCCGTGTTTATGACGATCTTGCGGGATGTGTCCGATCCCTGCCTCGGTCATCTTACGCGGCGTGTGTCCGGTGACATCTTTTCCGTTGAGCAACACTTTACCAGACTCCGGCTTTTTCAAACCTGAAATGGCTTCAATCAACTCCGTCTGACCATTCCCGTCAATCCCGGCAATTCCAAGTACTTCTCCAGCACGAATCTGTAAATCCAATCCTTCAACGACTTTCAAACCGCGACCATCTTTGACGACGAGGTTTTGAACGTCCAGAACGACTTGTTGTGGATCGGCTTTCGAATATTCTGCATCAAAGTTTACTTCGCGACCAACCATCATTTCAGCTAAACTGTCTTCATTTACCGTCTCGTCGACCTCTACCGTTCCAATGTAGCGTCCACGACGAATGACAGTACAGCGGTCCGCAACTTGCATGATTTCCTTCAGCTTGTGCGTAATCAAGATGATCGACTTACCTTCAGCAATCAGACGTTTCATAATTTGGATAAGTTCTTGAATCTCTTGTGGTGTCAACACTGCCGTCGGTTCATCAAAAATCAGAATATCTGCTCCACGATAGAGCGTCTTCAAGATTTCAACACGTTGTTGCATGCCGACTGAAATATCTTCAATCTTCGCATCCGGATCAATTCTAAGTCCGTATTGCTCCGAAATCTCCATGACCTTCTTCCGAGCAGTGGCGCGATCGATTGTGATGCCACTCTTTGGCTCAAGACCAAGAATGATATTTTCAGTGACCGTGAATTTTTCAACCAACATAAAGTGTTGATGGACCATTCCGATCCCAAGTTCGTTGGCGATGTTCGGATTTTCAATATTCACTTTCTTTCCGTGTACGCGAATCTCTCCGCCTTCAGGCTGATAGAGACCAAACAACACGTTCATGAGCGTCGATTTCCCGGCCCCGTTTTCTCCTAAAAGTGCATGGATTTCTCCTTTACGCAATTGGAGCGTGATATTGTCGTTCGCAACGAACGTACCGAACTCTTTTCGAATATTTAGCATTTCAATTACATATTCCAAGGAAGTTCACCCCTAACTTTAAGTAAAGGGAGACCACATGGGTCCCCCCTCAACTCAAACAAATTATTTTACGTTTTTCATGAACTCTTCGAACTCAGCGTCAGTTGCTGGTGCAACAACATCACCATCGATGATTTGTTGACGATACTCATCAACTTTAGTGAGCACGTCTGCAGCAACGTTTTCTTCAGAAGTTGGTGCGATTCCTACACCTTCATCTTTAAGTGAGAATTCAACCACTTCACCAGCTGGGAACTTACCGTCCATTGCCATTTTCGACACTTCGAGTGTCGCTGTATCTACACGTTTAACCATTGACGTAAGAGTAACGTTCTCTGGAAGACCTTCTTCGTACTGGTCACGGTCAACCCCGATGACCCAAACTTCTTCACCGTTTTTCTTACGGTTTTTCGCTTCAGTGAATACACCTACACCTGTACCACCAGCTGCATGATAGATGATATCAGATCCTGATCCATACATACCTGACGCAATTGCAGTTCCTTTTTCAGCTGAGTTGAAGTCTTCAGCATATTTTACGTCGATTGTCGCATCAGGGTTTACAGCCATGACACCAGCTTTAAATCCATTTTCAAACTTCTTGATCAAGTCTGATTCTACTCCACCGATGAAACCAACTTTATCAGTCGTCGTTGTAAGACCAGCTACTACACCTACGAGGAATGAACCTTCTTGTTCCTTAAACGTGATTGAAGCAACGTTCGGTTCATCTACAACCGAGTCAACGATTGCAAAGTTGTTATCAGGGAATTGTTTTGCAACTTTTCCAATATCCTCTGCCATCAAGAAACCGATTCCGTAGATCAAATCAAATTGATCACGTGCCAATTGTTGCAAGTTAGGCTGATAGTCTGCTTGTTTTGCTGATTGAAGATATTTGTATCCTTCGTTTTCAGTTAAGCTATTTTCTTCACCAAACTTTTTCAAACCTTCCCAAGCTGATTGGTTGAATGACTTGTCATCAACACCACCAGTATCCGTGACCATTGCAACTTTGAAGTCGCTACCTTCTCCGCCTTCACCGTTTGAAGATGAGCCTTCGTTGTCATCTCCACCGCATGCTGCGAGTACTGTAGAGAGTGTGAGTCCTGCTGCTAAAGCTGAGAGAATCGTTTTCTTTTTGTTCATCATCGTCGTGTTTCCCCTTTCGGTTCATAACAATTTTTGTTGTCATGTTATCAGTAGTCTTTACACCGGTATAAGAAAGCGCTTTCACGCTATTCCCCAAAAATAACTCTTCCGTCCAGAAACTGCTCGTTTAAACTCGTTTACGTACGACATGGAAGTCGAATCGATCAGCACGGAAAAAGTTGGCCGAATCGAGTAATGGTAAATCACTCTCATCATAATGCAATTGTTTTAAAGCGAGTAACGGTTGGTCCGTCTGAAGTTGTGACGAGATTTCAGCGCTGACACTCGGTTCGATGTGCGTGATCGCATAAGCGACTCGACGTCCTACCTCTTTTTCGAGAGAATCAAACAAAGATTTCCCTTCAGTCAATGCCTCAGGATTCGAGACGAGATGGGCCGGCACTTTATCGACACAATACACAACCGGTGTATCGTCCGCATATCGAATTCGTACAATTCGATAAATCGGTGAGTTCGGCTCAATCTTGAGACGCTCGGCTTCTCTCTCTGTTGCCAACACTTTCTCGGCCACCAATACTTTCGTTCCCGGTGTCATCTTCGCTCGTGTGATCATGTCAGTGACACTGAACAATTCCTCAATTCCTGACGTGAATGGCGGTTTAGAACTGATAAATGTTCCTACCCCATGCTTTCGCACGACAAATTTCTCATCTTCGAGAATCCGGAGCGCTTCGCGAAGTGTCGCTCGACTGACTCCAAGTTGCTTCGAAAGTTCAAATTCTGAAGGTAACTTCTCCCCTTCACGATAGACACCAGCGTCGATATCTTGCTTAATTTTCTCAATCACTCGAAGATAGAGCAATCGATGATCGAGCTTAATCGACATTGGCCTCACCACCTTTAATTTACTTACCAGTGCTCAGACATCTGACGTATGAATGTCCTTGCCAATATTAAGTATAGGGATTCGAGAATTAGAACGCAATAGTTTTTGTTCGGAATCAGGGAAATATTTTTTCGGAACATGCCGAACCGTACCTTTGAGTCCAATTTACTCATTTTCATCCCCATTGAAAAACTTTTGTAAAATGTAAACGTTATTAAAAAATGTAAGCGTTTCAGTAGTTTTTAAAAGTATGTACCAATTAAGTATATAGGACATATGTGCTATATTACATTTATATTATAGCGAACATCTAAGGATAGAGCGAATATTTCTATATCGTATAAATGGCATAAAAAAACGAACGATTATATATACTGATATATTATCGTTCGTTTTTTATTATTATTCTGTTTGTTCTTGAATGAGTACTTTCCTCGGTTTCGAACCTTCTGATGGACCGACATACCCCGCTTCCTCAAGTGAGTCAATCAAACGGGCGGCACGATTATACCCGATTCGGAATCTGCGTTGAATCATCGAAGTTGATGCCGTTTCTTGTGTCATGACGAATTGCACGACTTCTCCGAACAATGAATCATCCGAATCAATCGTCGTCACTTCCTCTTCTTTTGGCATCATCGCTTCCACATATTGCGCACGTTGTTGCGCGATAACATGATTGACGACCGTCTCGACTTCTTGATCGGAGACGAATGCACCTTGTACACGGACCGGCTTGTTCATTCCGTTTGCAAGCATCAACATGTCACCGCGTCCAAGCAACTTTTCCGCCCCCCCACCATCAAGGATGGTCCTTGAATCGGTTTGAGAAGAGACGGCAAAGGCGATGCGGGACGGAATGTTCGCCTTGATGACTCCTGTGATGACGTCGACAGATGGGCGCTGTGTCGCGAGGACCATATGAATACCCGCAGCCCGTGCCATTTGTGCAAGTCGCATGATGGCATCTTCGACATCATTTGATGCCACCATCATCAAGTCCGCCAATTCATCGACGATTACAACGATGAACGGTAAACGTTTCGCATCCTCGTCATCCGACTGATCGACGAGTTCATTGTACCCTTCGATATTGCGAACTCCATATCGACTAAACAGTTCATACCGCCGTTCCATTTCTGCGACGACCTGCTTCAGTGCCTGGGCGGCTTTTTTCGGATCCGTGACGACCGGTGTCAACAGGTGTGGCACTCCGTTATAGACGTTCAACTCGACCATCTTCGGATCAATCATCATGAGTCGGACCTCATCCGGACGAGAACGCATCAAGAGTGACACGATCATGCCGTTGATACAGACAGATTTACCTGACCCTGTCGAACCTGCAACAAGCAAATGCGGCATTTTATTGAGAGAAATCCCAACCGTCTCGCCACTGATACTCCGACCGAGTGCGACGAGCAACTTCGAGCCATCTTGTTTCACCGGCTCCGCTTCCAGTACTTCACGTAAGCATACCGGTGCGACCTCCTGGTTCGGCACTTCAATACCAATAGCGGCTTTACCCGGAATCGGAGCTTCAATCCGAATATCTTTTGCAGCGAGCGCCAATGCCAAATCATCACTTAATGAGGTGATGCGACTGACTTTCACACCGATATCCGGTTGTAGTTCATATTTTGTGACGGTTGGACCAAGGTGAATCTTTAACACTTTGACACCGACCCCGAATGACTTAAGCGTCTTTACAAGTTTGGATGCATTTTCTTTCAATCGTGCATTCTCACCAGACAAATCCGTAATGACGGGCTCTTTCAAATTCGAGAATGGCGGAAGCTCGTATGTATCCGAGACATCTTGGGCCGCAGTCATCATCATCTCCTCGGTCGTGATTGTGGAATCGACTTCCGAAGAATCCGTTCGAAGTTGATCTTCCGTCTCTCTTTTTTCTGCTACGACTTTCTCACTAAACCCGACGATTGGAATGTCTTGCATCGTGACCACATCTGACTCTACTTCCGGGTCCGATTGCGCTTCCGTTAATTTTGAACGAGGTGAGGTCTTGCGCGTTCGTTTCGCCTCTTGCTGCTTCTCCACTTTCGGTCTGGCTCGCCATTCGTTTCTGACTGCTGTGACGGATTCCTGCATGCGATGAAAGAGTGTCCCCCAAATAGTCGGGGCATAAAACGAGACACCGACGAGGAAGCAGACGATCCCTAAAAAGACAATCCCGAAGTCTGAGAATAAATATTGGTTCAAGTTATAGAAAGTGGCATTGATGCCGCCCCTTGCCTCTCCCCAAAGTAAGTCCCCGAATAGTAAGAATGAGGCGAGCATTGCGAATAATCCCGCTCGTCGCATCGGTTTCATCGGAGTGAGAACAATCCATAACCACACAGCCATCATCAAGTAAGTGAGCGCACCCCATCCTCCAAAAAGATAGACGGATAAATCAGATAACTGTTTACCGATCCACCCTAAATCAAAAAAGGCAAATACGAATGCGACGATGGCGAGGACAAAGAAGCCCCACCCATATGTACGTGGCGCAATCGGTTGTTTTTTACGGTTCCTCGTATTTCGCGTCGCTGGGCGCTTTCGCTTTACGGGAGTCTTTCTTGTTTTTTGAGCCACATCAGTTCCTCCTAAAAAAAGAAGGCAAAAGTCAGATGACTTTTGCCTCACTCTCATTCCATTAAATCTCCATGATGATCGGCAAGATCATCGGACGACGTTTCGTCTGCTCGAATAAGAAGACGCTCAGTCGCTCGCGGATATTTGATTTCAATTCGGTCCAATCACTGCCAGCCTGCAGACTCTTTTCAATCTGTTTCGTGACAATACGGTTTGCCTCTGAAATCATCTCCTCCGATTCACGCATATATACGAAACCACGTGAGATGAGTTCAGGTCCTGAAATCAATTTCTTCTGTTTCCGATTCAACGTGACCACGCAAAGGACAACCCCATCCTGTGACAACAAACGACGGTCCCGTAAGACGATGTTTCCAACGTCCCCGACGCCGATTCCGTCAATCAAGACGTTACCTGCAGGGACTTTTCGGCTCATGCGGGCTTTTCGACCCGTGAACTCAACGACGTCACCTTTTTCAACGATGAAGATGTTGTTCGGTTTGACACCCACTTGTTCTGCGAGTTTCGAGTGTGCCATCTGCATCCGGTATTCCCCGTGAATCGGTAAGAAGTACTTCGGTTTAACGAGGTTGAGCATCAGCTTCAATTCTTCTGCCGATCCGTGTCCAGATACGTGGACTTTTCGCTGATTATAAATGACGTTCGCACCCGAACGGAACAACAAATCAATCGTTTTAGAAACGGACTTCTCATTCCCTGGAATCGGTGTCGCCGCGATGACGACCGTGTCATTCAATCGAATGTTGACTTGCTTGTGGGCATTACGAGCCATACGAGTCAATGCCGCCATCGGCTCTCCTTGCGAACCTGTCGTTAAAATGACGACTTTATTATCCGGTAGACGGTTTACTTGCGACAACTCAACGAGAGTCTTCGCCTTGAAGCGCAAGTAGTTTAATTTTTGCGCAACTTCGACGATGTTGACCATACTACGACCGACGACCGCGACTTTACGATCATTCGCTTCCGCTGCTGCAAATACTTGTTGCAAGCGATGGACGTTCGAGGCGAATGATGCCACGATAACCCGACCTTCCGCTTGATAAATGACATCGTTCAATTCAGCTCCGACGATTGACTCTGAACCGGTTTGCCCCGGTCGCTCGGCGTTCGTCGAGTCGGAAAGAAGTGCAAGTACACCACGTTGTCCGATTGCCGCTAACTTATTGAAGTCGGATTGTTTACCATCGACAGGCGTGTAATCAAACTTGAAATCTCCGGTATGGACGATCGCACCTTGAGACGTTTGAATACAGACGCCGACACAGTCGGGAATCGAGTGATTGACGCGGAAAAACGTGATGAAATGATCAGCGATAGTCAATTTCGTTTTGGCATCAATCATGCGAAGGTCGACTTCTTTCAACAAACCGGCCTCTTTTAATTTCAATTCAATCAACCCGAGGGTCAATTTCGTCCCGTATACTGGGACGTGCTTCAAGTCGCGTAAGACGTAGCTGAGTCCACCGATATGGTCTTCGTGACCATGGGTGATGAAAATCGCCCGTACACGATCTTTATTTTCTTTTAAGTATGTGATGTCTGGGATGACGATATCAATCCCGAGCATCTCATCGCCTGGAAACATTAGACCGGCATCGATGACGAAGATGTCGTCGTCTAGTTCCACGACGTACATGTTCTTCCCGATTTCGCCTACGCCTCCAAGCGCAAAGACGCTAATATTCTCTGTCTTCTTTTTTGACACTAACAAAAACCTCCTAAATGATTCATATTCTGTTTCGTCCCCTTATCGCTACTGAATATTGTAGCGGAAAACGGCTTCATTGCCAACATTTCCGTCTAATCTAATAGAGGTTTTAGTGCATCAGCAAGCGGTGCCGTCTCTTTTTCGTCAGGTCGTTTCCCTGCAACAAGTTGACGAATCGACAAGCCGAAGTCCATTTGGAGGTGAGGATAGTCCGGGAATGAGTTCCAGTCTCCGCCCCATTCAAAGCCGAGCGCCTTTCCTAACTCCCCTAGTTCTTGCCAGTCAGGAATGTCATTCCGATTACGATCCGTATTAAGGTCATAGTCGGTCTTGTTGTTATGGATGATAACGAAATCGACAGCAAGACCGTAGTTATGATAGCTCTGACCCGCCTTCGCATTGGTCACTACTTGCCCGGGTTCAGACCGCCCTTGCGCATAAAGCGCATTCTGTTCCTTGGCAGAACGGTATCCTGAAGTGAGGCGCACTTCGAGGTCTAGACAAGAATGGGCTAATCGAATGAACGATTCTCCTCGATTGGCGACTAACGGATGCAACCGGTCAAAATCAATCTTCGTCCTTGCCAAGATCGCATCCTCTTTCTCCACGTCCCGCACACACATATCCGCTTCGAACGTCGGCTCGTCTACCCAAGGCACCGGTTCCGGTTGCATATAAAAGTAAGCGAGCGTAATGCCAATCAGAAAGGCGACCATCGCAAGAGATAACACGCCTGTCCATCTCATCTTCTTAACCGTTTACGCAGTCCTTTTAAGAGTGGCAACCCTTTTTCGAGTGCCATATACAAAGGACGATTCAAAACGAGGTCAAATTCCCCGACCTTTTCAATCATGTCGCTTCCCCATCCCGATTTGAATGCGTAAAGACCAGCATATTCATCATCCGGGTCCGTACTTCCTGATACCCCGCCGAAGTCGTATCGCTCGGCGCCACTCGCTTTGGCCGCCTGCATCATCGTCCATTGCATCAAGTGGTTCGGCATAAATTCACGGAATTCATTTGACGAGGCTCCGTATAAGTAATAAGAGCGCCGTCCTGCGAGTGTCAACAGACCACCTGATAAGACGAGCCCGTTCGGATAGGTCTGATCAAGTTCGACCAGCTCAGGGAGGGCTTGCTCCGCTTTTTGAATTTGTGCCTCCGTCTGTTCCTTGCGGTTCAAAAGGCTGTTACGTTTCTTTTCAATCGTTTCTTTCTCAAGGCCCCGTTCAATCTTCGCCAACTCTTTCTTCGCTTTTTCTAGCGTCGCCTGTTGCTGTTCGAGTGCGATTTTCGGTTCGAGCGTTGTCAAGAAGAGACGGGCATCGTTCGGTTGCAGACAATCGTATAGGTTCTCAAAATAATCGAGCCCTCGCGTAGCGAATCCGTCACGTTCCCCTGTCACTTTCATCAAATCGGCGAACGTTTTGAGTCCGTCACGACCGACCTCTTTGCAGACGATTCCTTTTTTCTCCGCGAGACGGACGTTATAGCGGAATTTATGATGGAATTTCGCAAAAATATCTTTTTCGCTCGGGCGCAAATCCGTTTCCATTGTAAAACGAGGTTGGGCGTAGTCAAATCCACCGCCATATCCCTTATGTTTAAACCCGATGGCAGCCATTTCGGTCAATAGTCCTGGCAATTCATCGCGGTCGATGTTTGGATCGATTTTTACGACGATGGCCTTATGTGCCGTCGCGACACGTGTCGCTTCTTTCACGAGCGCCTGTAGCGATGCCAAGTCGTCGTAGTCCACGACAAACCCGCGTGGGGCATAGCACAGTGTGTATGGTAATTTCGGGACACGTTTGAATAAAAGTAAAGCGACACCGGACGTCACGCCGTCTCGCGCGACCGCGACACGTTCTGAAGTCCAACCATTTTGGCGCTTCACATCTCCCCAACTCGATAGTTGCAACAAATCCCCACGGTCGTGTGTTTTGACGAAGTCGTCATGCTCTTTTTCTGTCAACGTAATTGGTTGTACTGCCATAAATCATGCTTCCTCCGTATTCAAAATGGTCGCTCGAACAATCGCCTCTTCATCGAGCGGCAATTTTTCATTTCCGATAATTTGATACTTCTCGTGCCCTTTTCCTGCTAGCACGATGATGTTGTCCGGTTTCGCTAAACGGGCCGCATAACGGACCGCTTCTTCTCGATCCCCGATTTCAACAAAGTTGTCATGGGTCATCCCGGCCGCAATCCCTTTTGTAATGGACTCATACGCTTCGAATCGTGGATCATCTGTCGTGATGATGACGGTACCGGCATAGGACGAAGCCATCTCGCCCATTGCCGGACGTTTTGTGACGTCACGGTTTCCACCTGTCCCAATCAAAAAGATAATCTTTTCTTTTGGTACGCCGACGAGCGACTTCAGACACTGTTCGATGCCATCCGGTGTATGAGCATAGTCCGCATATACGTTGTAACCTGGGACGTCTAAACGTTGCATCCGTCCCTTGGCCGGATGAATCATCTCAAGTGCTTTTGCAATTCGCTCAAGCGAGTAACCGGCAGCGAGAAGACAACCCGTCGCCAACAATAGATTGTACACGTTGAAACGACCGATGAACTGGACCGTTACCGGAAGTTTTGCGCCTTGGTAATTCAATGTAAAGCTGGTCTGAGACAACGTCTGTTCAATGTCCGTTGCCATCAAGTCTGCTTGCGCATCAATTCCATATGTTATTACTTTCGCACCGGTCATCGTCTCATAAAGAGGCGTTTGTGCATCGTCTGCGTTCAAGACGGCTACTTTTCCACGTGAGGCCATTTGACCGAGATGAGCGAACAATAACCCTTTTGCACGTGCATAGTTTTCAAACGTTCCATGAAAATCTAGGTGATCGTGTGTCAAGTTCGTGAAGCCCACGATGTCAAAATCAGTTCCGATGACACGTCCGAGCTCAAGACCGTGTGAGGACACTTCCATCATCACGTCCGTCACGCCCTCATCACGCATTTGTGCCAACAACTGTTGAAGTTCTGAACTTTGAGGCGTCGTATTTTTACTTGGAATGATTTTATCGTTGATGCGTACTTCAACGGTCCCAATCAAACCGGTCGAATGACCGAGGACATCGAGGACGTCTCGTAAAATCGTCGTCGTCGTCGTTTTCCCATTCGTTCCCGTGATCCCGAACAGTCGCATCTGTTCAGATGGATACGCATAAAAGGCCGAAGCCAACAACCCGATTGAACGCGAGCTGTCACGCACAATCAAGTTTGGCACTGACAGGTCGAGCGGTCGTTCGCTAACGACTGCCACCGCGCCTCGCGCTACCGCTTGTGCCGCATATTCATGCCCATCGACCGTATAGCCTTTGATGGCGACAAACAGCGTTCCCGGCACAACTTCTCGCGAGTCCGTCGTCACATGCGTCACGACGATGCCTTCTAGATTTGGTTGATTAATTAGTTGTATCGTCTTCACTAAATCCGTTAAGTTCAAGTCTTTCCCTTCTTTCACCTGTATCCTATCCAAACTAAAGAATACCTCTTAATCAGTGTAGAGAACTTACAATTCGGTTTCAAGTCACGCTTCGTTTGGGAGGACATATGACTTCGCCGGGCGATGGTTCAACACCTCACGAATCAATGCATTGACCTCATCGCGTTCAATCCGTTCTACTTTCTCAATCACTTGTTCAATCGGCTCGACTTCATCGAGAAGTAGCAAGTTCCGTCCGTTTCGGTTCATACGGGCGCTCGAACTTTCATTCCCGAGGGCGATCGACCCTTTCAATTGTCGCTTGCCTTTGTCTACTTCCTCAGCAGTCAAACCGTCGGCGACAAGTCGCTTCATCTCTCTCTCAAGGATGACTTCGACTTGTTCCAACGTATCCGGCGACGTACCGACGTAAATAGTAAACGTACCGTGATCGGAAAAAGTCGTGTAATAGGAGTAAATGGAATAAGCCAAGCCCTCTTCTTCACGGATGGACTGGAATAAGCGCGAAGACATCGTCGCGCCGATTGCGTTGTTCATCAATGACAAATGAGGCAAACGGTCGTCCGTCGCGGGAATCGCTTCGTAGTTCCAGCAGAGGTGGGCTTGCTCCGTTTCCTTTTGTTTCGTCAATGTGTCATGGAACAGTTCCGGTTGATTGATTTCTTTCGACGATTCCCTAGAAGGGATGTGGGCAAACCTACGTTTTACCGCCTCAATCAATTCTTCAGAAACATGACCTGCGATTGAGACGACAATCTGCTCGGCCGTATACTGTTCCTGTAAGTATTCGACGAGCTGGTCACGTGTCAATCGATTGACACTCTCCTCCGTCCCTAAAATCGGTTGGGCGAGGATATCGTCACGATACGCCGCAATGGCCAATAGTTCGTGAACGAGATCTTCCGGCGTGTCCTCATACATTTTAATCTCTTCCACAACGACACGCTTTTCTTTTTCCAACTCCTGTGCATCGAGCACCGACTCAAACAGCATATCTGTCAGGACGTCGAGCGCCATGACCGCGTGTTCATCGAGCGTCTTCACATAAAAGCATGTATGGTCTTTCGAGGTGAAGGCGTTGACGCTTCCACCGAGCTCATCGAAAAAGGAAGCAATCTCTTTCGCGCTTTTCGATGCGGTCCCTTTGAACAGCATATGTTCAATCAAATGGCTGATGCCGATGTTCTCAAAAGTTTCTGTACGTGTTCCGGCTTTAATGAATACCCCGGTTGAGGTGCTGAGTGAACCATCGATTGGTTCGATGATGATTCGGACACCGTTCTCTAATGTCATCCATTCCATATTCTCACTCCTATGAAAAAGGCCATCGCACCAAGACGATGGCCAGAATAATTAATTTGTCGAGCGCGGTGGACGACGGTCCCCGTCACGACGTGGCGGACGGCTTTCGCGAGGTGGACGGCTTTCACGTGCTGCCTTCCGTTTCGCTTCGTATGCCTCACGCTCTTCAGGAGACAATCCTTCTAAGATGAGCGCTTTTCGTGATGCGTTGACACGACCTTTGTCATCGATTTCAGTTACTTTGACTTGAATCGAATCGCCAAGCTTCACAACATCCTCGACGTTTGCGACACGCTCAAGGCTGAATTCGGATACGTGTACGAGCGCATCTTTCCCTTTGAATAACTCGACGAATGCGCCGAATTTCTCGATGCGACGTACGGTAGCATCGTATACTTCACCGACGACGACTTCACGGACAATGTCACCGATCATAGACATGGCAAGATCGATTCCTTCTTGGTCCGTCGAGGCGATGAAGACCGTACCATCTTGTTCGATGTCGATCTTGACGCCCGTTTGGTCGATGATGCTGTTGATCATCTTCCCACCTGGTCCGATGACGTCGCGGATTTTATCCGGATTGATTGTCATCGTCACAATCTTCGGTGCGTATTTCGACAATTGTGTACGTGGTGTATCCAACGTCTCAAGCATGTGGTCAAGAATGTGCAAACGACCGACACGTGCCTGTTCAAGCGCTTCTTCTAGAATTTCACGCGTGATTCCGGCAATCTTGATATCCATTTGAAGGGCAGTGATCCCGTCTTTCGTTCCAGCTACTTTGAAGTCCATATCCCCAAGGTGGTCTTCAAGTCCTTGAATATCTGTCAAGACCGTGTAATGCTCACCTTCCATGATAAGACCCATGGCAATCCCAGCGACTGGCGCTTTGATTGGCACACCTGCATCCATCAATGCGAGTGTCGACCCACAAATCGAAGCTTGTGAACTTGAACCGTTTGATTCGAGTACTTCTGAAACGAGACGAATCGTATACGGGAAGTCTGCTTCTTTCGGAATAATTGGAAGAAGTGCACGTTCACCGAGTGCCCCGTGACCGATTTCACGACGACCTGGTGCACGGACAGGACGTGCTTCACCGACTGAGAACGGCGGGAAGTTATAGTGGTGCATGAAGCGTTTGTTCTCTTCTAGACCGATTCCGTCGATGATTTGCGCATCACCGATGACACCGAGAGTCGCGACCGACATGACCTGTGTTTGACCACGTGTGAAGAGACCGACACCGTGTGCGCGTGGGAGTAATCCGACTTCTGACGCGAGCGGACGAATCACGTCTGGACGACGTCCGTCTGGGCGGACTTTTTCGACCGTGATCAAACGACGGACTTCATCTTTGACGAACTTGTTCAAAATCCCTGAAACTTCACCGAGTTTCGATGGCTCGTCAACAAGACGTTCTTCATACATCGCAACATATTTCGCAATCACTTCGTTGATGGCTTCGTCACGAGCATGTTTCTCTTCCACTTGAACCGCTTCTACGATTTCAGGACGAGCTGCTTCGAGTTCAGCAGTAAGCGCCTCATCGTATTTCGAGACCGTGTACTCGAATTTAGGTTTTCCGACGGCTTCTACGATTTCTTGTTGGAATGCGATCAAACGCTTGATTTCTTCATGTCCAAACAAGATCGACTCGAGCATGATGTCCTCAGGCACTTCGTTCGCGCCTGCTTCAACCATGTTGATGGCTGTCGATGTCCCTGCAACTTGAAGTTCAAGGTCCGTTTTCTCCAACTGAGCCGTCGTCGGGTTGATGACGAATTCACCGTCTACACGTCCGACTGTCACGCCAGCGATTGGACCGTCAAACGGTACATCTGAAATCGAGAGCGCGATCGATGTTCCTAGCATACCCGCCATTTCAGCCGAGCAATCCGGGTCGTTTGACATGACGTAAATCATGACTTGAATGTCATGACGGAATCCGTCTGGGAAGAGCGGACGAATCGGGCGGTCGATGAGACGTGATGTCAAAATCGCGTTTTCACCCGGGCGACCTTCACGGCGAAGGAAACCACCTGGGATTTTACCGACCGAGTAAAGTTTCTCCTCATAGTTGACCGTCAATGGGAAGAAGTCTAAATCCTTTGGTGCTTTTGAAGCAGTCACTGTCGCAAGGACAACCGTATCTCCATAACGCACGAGTGCCGAGCCGTTTGCTTGCTTCGCAAGTTGGCCGACCTCTACAGACAGTGGGCGTCCGCCCCACTCTGTAGAGAATACTTGTTTCGTACCTAACATGTACATTCTCCTCTCAAACCTTATCTAGTTTATTATGTAACTCATTCCAACGAATGTCTAATCATTTTCCTTAAAAAAGAAGAAACGGACTAGGACGTTGTCCCAGCCCGTTAAACAGTCTCAATCGATTAACGACGGAGACCGAGGCGTTGAATCAATTCACGGTAACGTGTAACGTCCTTGTTACGAAGGTACGTAAGCAAGTTACGACGACGTCCAACCATTTTCAAGAGACCGCGACGTGAGTGGTGGTCTTTCTTGTGTGTACGAAGGTGGTCGTTCAATGTGTTGATTTGTTCAGTCAACACAGCCACTTGTACTTCCGGTGAACCTGTGTCACCTTGTTTTGTCGCGAATTCCGCGATAATTTCGTTTTTACGTTCTTTTGAGAGTGCCATTGCCTCTCCACCTCCATTTAATGAAAAATTGCCGCGTTGCCGAGCCGACGTTGGTGAATCGACCAGCCAAGCGAAGCGGTGTACTTTGCGTACTTGACAAGGATAGCGTACCCGCTCTTGAAAGTCAAGATAGGATTGAACGAGCTGCCACCTCATCTTCTTTTAGTTGAGCGACCAATGCATCCAACCCATCGAACGCGCGTTCATTCCGAATATATTGGATCCACTCGATTTCGATGACTTGTCCATATAAATCCTCGGAGAAGTCGAAGAGATGGCTCTCAACAGAGACCGATCCCGTCTCATAAAAGGTCGGACGACGTCCAACATTCGTCATCGCGTGGAACATCCGTCCGTCCGGTAGCGTGACTCGAGTCGCGTATACGCCCAATCGTGGCATGACGTACGAAGCGTCCATCAACACGTTCGCAGTCGGGAAACCGATTGTACGCCCTCTCGCATCACCGTGAATGACTTCGCCACAGATCACGTATGGCGTACCGAGGAGTTCATGTGCGGCATCGACCTGTCCCTCTGCCAAGAGTTTACGGATGCGGGTAGATGACACTTTTTCCCCATCCATCGTCTGCTCTGTGACGACAGTCGTCGTGAATTGGTCACGCGCATGGTACGGAAGTGTCTCCATCGTCCCTTCTCCAAACTTTCCATAAGAGTAATCAAAACCAGCTGTCACGTGCACGGCTCCGGCACCGATCAAATAATCATCGACAAACTGTTGCGGGGACAAATTGGCCAATTCTTTTGTGAATGTCAAGACGAGGCAACGCTCTACCCCGAGCGCTTCGATGCGCTTCAGTTTCCGGGACAGCGGTGTAATATAGCGGACCGCATCCGGTTTATTGGAGAGTACTTGTTTCGGATGAGGATCGAACGTGACGACCGTCACCGGCAGGTTGTGCTCCGCTGCCACCCGTTTGGCATGATTGATTACAGCTTGATGCCCTTTATGAACACCGTCGAAGAAACCGAGTACCATAATGGACGGATACACGTCGGGTGTTTCTGGATAAGTGAGATGTCTTGTTTCCATACTGTCAAATTCCCCCTTAGTCGATAGCCAACATGACCTCGACTGTAGCGTCTGTCGTTCCTTCTTGTCTTCGATATAAAGCAAGAGGGATTCCTTCTTCATTATAGACAGTAAATAACTCAAATTCGAGCGAAACGCCGTTCAGTTTCCCGCCGTTGCGAATATAGCGTTCCCGATTCTTTGGAATGGTGATCATTGGCCAGCGTTTGATCACATCTTCGAGAGGAATGACATACGCCATTCGCTCCTCGACCGTTTCAAGTGTTTGAAGCGTTCCGAGTGTTACCGCGGTCGCTTCATCAAACGTTCCTGAGCTCGTCCGTCTGAGTTCGCTCATATGGGCAGGGTAACCGAGTTTCTCCCCAATCTGAACGGCGAGCGTTCGAATATACGTCCCTTTCCCACAGTCGATTTCCATTCGGAATCGACAGACGTCCGCTTCGAATATCAATTCACTCGTCCGCTCCAGACGATGAATCTCGACCGTCCGCCGAGGTCGTTCGACGGTCTGCCCTTTCCGAGCATACTCGTACAACTTCTTCCCATTTACTTTGACCGCCGAGTAGTACGGCGGGATTTGTTCAATCCTCCCTGTCAATTGGCGCATCGCCTCGTCAATCTGGGTTGCATCCAAATCGTTCGGTGTGACTGACTTCTGCGCGACGACCTCGCCATGCGCGTCCTCGGTCATCGTGGCGGTACCAATCGTCACCTCGGCCACGTAACGCTTCCCTTCATCTGTGATAAAACGCGATAACTTTGTGGCGCGCCCTAAACAGATGGGCAATACGCCTGTCACTTCCGGGTCAAGCGTACCTGTGTGACCGACCTTTTTCGTCTGGAACAATTTTCGTAATTTAAATACGCAGTCATGACTCGTCATGCCAGCATCTTTATCGAGTACGAGCACTCCGTTCGGTTCCAATTTCATCCCTCCATATAAAAAAGGGAGAACGACGTCTCCCCTTTCAAATTATTAATCTTTGTTCAAATCACGAATCAACGAATCGATATGGCTACCATATGCGACTGAAGAATCATATTCAAACGAGATCTCTGGTGTTTTACGAAGACGGATGCGATTCCCGATTTCGCGACGGATAAACCCTTTCGCCTTATCGAGACCAGCTTGCGTTTCTGCTTTCACATCTTCCTCATCACCAAGCACCGTATAATAGACTGTTGCTTGCTGTAAGTCACCTGTCACATCAACGCTCGTAATCGTAGCGTTTTTTGTACGCGGGTCACTGACTTCCCGTAACAAGACATCTGTTATTTCTTTACGCATTTGCTCGGCAACACGTTGGGCACGAATTTTCATACGTGATCCCTCCTCACATTATTTACGTTCGACTTCTTTCATGACGAACGCTTCAATGACATCGTCTACTTTGATGTCATCAAATTTCTCTACTTTAATCCCACACTCATAACCAGTCGCAACTTCTTTCACGTCATCTTTGAAACGACGAAGCGTATCAAGTTTACCTTCGTAAATCACGATTCCGTTACGAATGACACGGACACCGGCGTCACGTGTGATTTTACCTTCTGTCACATAACAACCTGCAATCGCACCGACTTTCGAAACTTTGAAGACGTCACGGACTTCGACTTGACCTGTGATTTCTTCCACGAACTCTGGGTCAAGCATCCCTTTCATCGCGCTCTCGATTTCTTCGATTGCGTTGTAGATGATGCGGTGGAGACGCATTTCAACGTTCTCTTGTTCCGCCATCGAACGTGCGTTTCCATCAGGACGGACGTTGAATCCGATGATGACAGCATTCGCAGCTGAAGCGAGGATGACATCACCTTCCGTGATTGCACCGACACCTTGGTGAACGATGTTAACTTTGACGCCTTCGACATCAATCTTGCGGAGTGAACCAGCCAATGCTTCGGCTGACCCTTGAACGTCTGCTTTGATGATGACGTTCAAGTCTTTCACTTCACCTTCTTGAATGCGGCTGAACAAATCATCAAGACTTACTTTCGCCGACTCACGACGCTGTGACTCAAGGTAACGTTGGTAACGTTTTTCCCCGATTGCACGTGCTTTCTTCTCATCTTCGAAGACGATGAACTGGTCACCCGCTTGTGGAACGTCGTTCAAACCAGTGATTTCAATCGGTGTAGATGGTCCGACTTGTTTCACACGGCGACCGATATCGTTGACCATCGCACGGACACGACCGAATGTGCTACCGACGACGATTGAGTCTCCGATTCGAAGTGTACCGTGTTGAACGAGAAGTGTCGCGACCGGTCCACGTCCTTTGTCGAGTTTCGCCTCGATGACTGAACCACGAGCTGGCATGTCTGGTGTCGATTTATATTCTTCGACTTCAGATACGAGGAGAATCATCTCGAGCAATTCATCGATCCCTTCGCCTTTGATGGCAGAAATCGGAACGAAGATTGTTTCGCCGCCCCACTCTTCAGGGATGAGACCGAACTCTGTCAACTCTTGTTTGACACGGTCAGGGTTTGCCCCTTCTTTGTCCATTTTGTTGACTGCCACGATGATTGGAACGTTCGCTGCCTTGGCGTGCGAGATTGCTTCCTCTGTTTGTGGCATGACGCCATCGTCAGCCGCAACGACGATGATTGCGATATCTGTCACTTCGGCACCGCGGGCGCGCATCGTTGTGAAGGCTGCGTGACCTGGTGTATCGAGGAATGTGATTTTCTTATCGTTGACTTCAACTTGGTAAGCACCGATGTGCTGCGTGATTCCGCCCGCTTCTCCTGCGACGACTTTCGTGTTACGAATCGAGTCAAGAAGTGTCGTTTTCCCGTGGTCGACGTGACCCATGATGGTAACGACAGCTGGACGTTCTTCAAGGTCATATTGTGAGAAGTCGATCTCAACTGTTTCAAAGTCTGTCTCATCGACAACAACTTCTTTTTCAACCTCAAAGCCGAATTCTGCAGCGAGTAATTCAATCGTTTCATCATCAAGCGTTTGGTTGATGGTTGCCATGACACCGAGACCCATCAACTTCATGATGATTTCATTTGGCTTTTTATTCATTTTTGAAGCAAGGTCAGACACGCTGAGTACATCGTCATACTTGATGACGTTGCCCATCTCTGCCTCTTGCGCGAGACGTGCTGCTTTACGCTGACTTGTCTTCGAGTTTGGATCGGCTTCTTGTGGCACAGCCGCTTTTACCGGCTTGCCTTTGCCTTTCCCTTTTCCACGTTTTTTATTGCGTGGGTCGTTGTTTCGGTTGTCGTTACGATTTTGTCCACCGCGATTGTTTTGACCGCCACGGTTCTGTTGTCCCGCTTGTGGACGTGGCGATTGTGCTTCTTTTTTCTCTTGCTTCGGCTCATTCGATGTTGACGTCGCTTTCGCTTCCGCTTGTTTTTCAGCACGATATTTTTCAGGATTGAACACACGGTCCAATTGTTTTACCGTTTCCTCATCGAGGACGGCCATATGGTTTTTCACCGGTTTGTTCAATTTTTCTAATTGAGTAATGACTTGTTTACTCGTTACATTCTGTTCTTTTGCAAATTCATAGACGCGTTTTCCCAAAGCATCCACCTCCGTTAATAGTTAAGAGAGAAGTTGCTTAAGCTTGTTCGCAAATCCGGATTCTGTCACCGATACGACGACACGCATGTCTTTACCGAGTGCAGCCCCGATTGTATAGCGATCGCTCACTTCAATCAATGGCACTTGATAAGACGCACATTTGTCAGTGACTCGTTTTTTCGTCGAGGCACCTGCATCTCCGGCTAGAATGACGAGCTTGGCACGACCCGCTCGTACATCCTTTAATACAAACTCTTCTCCCATCGTTACTTTCCTCGCTCGAGCAGCAAGGCCTAACAATGATTCCCACTGGCTCATGATTCGCCACCTGCGACAGCTTTCAACTGTTCATACAAGTCGTCGCTCGTCTTTACTTTCAAGTGATGGTCGAGCGTCCGTTTTTTCTCTGCTTGACGGACGACTTCGATATCTTTTGATAAGTATGCGCCACGACCGTTCACTTTACCCGTCTGATCGATGACCACGTCACCTTCAGGCGTACGAACGACACGAATCAATTCTTTTTTCGGGAGCATTTCTTGTGTGACCACACACTTACGCAAAGGAAGTTTCTTTTGCTTCATGGTCATTCCTCTTCTTTCACCGCAGTCGTTTCAACTGTAGCATCTGATAAGTCTTGTTCTACTTCATTTTGAACAATTTCTGGTTCTGATTCAACTTTTTCAGCGAACGTATCGAACAAATCAAGTGCTTCGGCATCCGTTTCACTCTTGATATCGATTTTCCATCCTGTCAATTTCGCAGCGAGACGGGCGTTTTGACCACGTTTCCCGATTGCGAGTGACAATTGATAGTCCGGTACGACGACTGTCGTCGATTTTGCTGGCTCGTTGACATATACCGCAACGACCTGAGCCGGGCTGAGTGCGTTACGAACGAACTCTTTCGGGTCTTCAGACCAGCGGACGATATCAATTTTCTCGCCGTTCAATTCGTCGACAATCGTTTGAACACGTTGTCCTTTCGGTCCGACGCATGCGCCGACCGGGTCGACGATATCCGAGTGTACAGCGATTTTCGAACGGTCACCCGCTTCACGCGATACTGACATCACGTCGACTGTCCCGCTTGAAATCTCAGGAACTTCGAGTTCGAACAAACGGCGCAAAAGTCCCGGGTGCGTACGCGAAACTTGAATCGCAGCACCTGAACCTTTTGTCGTTGAATCTACTTTTGTCACGTATACTTTGATACGGTCATGGATTTGGTATGACTCGTTCGGCATCTGTTCATTCGGTGTCAATACAGCTTCGATGTTGTTCTCGAGACCGATATACAGATTGCGTGGGTCAAAACGCTCCACGATTCCTGTCATGATTTCATCTTCTTTGTCAGCGAAGTGGTTGTAGATGCGCTCGCGCTCCGCTTCACGCATCTTCTGTGTGACGACTTGTTTAGCTGTCATCGCCGCGACGCGTCCGAAATCACTCGGAGTGACTTCTTCTTTATGGAAATCACCGAGCTCATAGTTCGGATCGATTTCATGTGCTTCTTCGAGTGAGAGCTGTTGGTCCGGTTGCGTGAGGCGCTCTACGACTTCTAAAAGTGCATAGACACGGATATCCCCCGTCACCTGATCAAACTCGACTTTCACGTGCTCGTTCGGGTTCGCCACGTTGCGACGATACGCAGAAATAAGCGCTTGTTCGAGTGCATCGATAATGATGTTTTTGTCGATTCCTTTTTCTTTGGCAATCTGATCGATTGTAGTGAGTAATTGTGGACCCATCTTCTTCCCTCTCCTTAACTAAACGTGACCGCTAAGCGGGCTTGTGCAATTTTGTCTACCGGTAGCGATACCGCTTTTTTTCTTGTCTTGATGCGTGTCTCGATCACGACCGTTTCCCCATCATATGCCGTCAAAATTCCTTCAAACTCTTTGGCACCATCGATCGGAGCGAACGTTTTCATGTAGACATTTTTGCCTACCGCACGTTCAAAATCGCTCGGCTTTTTCAGCGGACGCTCCGCACCAGGACTCGAGACATCAAGATAATAAGCCTGTTCAATCGGATCGGTTTCGTTTAGTTTTTCCGAGAGCTGTTCATTGATATTGACGCAATCGTCCAAATCGACGCCCCCCGGCTTATCGATATAGACGCGCAAGAACCAGTCTGGACCTTCCTTAACGAATTCCACATCGACCAATTCCATGTTTTCCCGTTCTACGATCGGCAACGCAATCGATTCAACGACTTCTGTTATTTTGGACACTCTCATCCCTCCTTCTGGCTTTTACATACAAGAAAGGAGTAGGGTTCCCTACTCCTTTCCGTCGTAGTATCCAACTTTGTTCGATACCAATATATCATATTTTCCCGATAATTCGCAACTTACACCCCAAAATCAAAGAATGAGAGTTGGTTCTCATCAGGCAGACCTTCGAGACATTTCATCGTATCGAGTGTCTCGATGACCGTTTTCGAAAGTTTCGCACGTTTCCGCAAATCTTCTTTCGAAAGGAACTGTCCTTCTTCTCTCGCTTCGACGATTGCTTTCGCCGCATTCGTTCCAAGGCCATCGACCGCATTGAACGGTGGAATCAGCGTATTGTCTTCAATCAAGAACTCTGTCGCACTCGACCGATACAAGTCGATGTTTTGGAACTTCATACCCCGCTCGAGCATTTCGAGTGCCAGTTCAAGGACCGTGTGCAGTCCTTTATCCTTCGCCGTCGCATCGAACCCTTTTTCTCGGATATCCGACATCGCCTTCCGTACGGCCTGAGGACCTTTAATCATTGCGGACAAGTCAAAATCTCCCGCTCGAACGGTAAAGTACGTCGCGTAGTACAGAATCGGATGATGCACTTTGAAGTATGCAATCCGAACCGCCATCAAGACGTAGGCAGTCGCGTGCGCTTTCGGGAACATGTACTTGATTTTCTTACAAGACGAGATATACCATTCCGGCACGTCATTCTCCCGCATCTCGGACTCCATCTCTTCCGTGAGTCCTTTCCCTTTCCGAACGGACTCCATGATTTTAAAGGCGAATGATGGTTCGAGGCCCGCGTAAATCAGATAGACCATGATGTCGTCTCGACAACCGATGACATCTTTCAGTTCGCACGTCCCGTTATAAATCAATTCGTTCGCGTTCCCGAGCCAGACGTCTGTTCCGTGGGATAGACCAGAGATTTGAACGAGTTCCGAGAAAGTTGACGGTTTTGTCTCTTCAAGCATCTGACGGACGAACTTCGTCCCGAATTCTGGAATCCCGAGCGTCCCGGTTTTCGATTCAATCTGTTCTGGTGTCACCCCAAGCACTTCTGGTGAAGAAAAAATCTTCATGACTGTCGGGTCATCTGTCGGAATCGTCTTTGGATCGATACCAGACAAATCCTGTAACATCCGGATGACGGTCGGGTCATCATGCCCGAGAATATCAAGTTTCAATAAGTTGTCATGGATGGAGTGGAAGTCGAAGTGAGTCGTCTTCCATTCAGACGAATTGTCATCCGCCGGATATTGAATCGGGGAGATATCCGCGATGTCCATATAGTCCGGTACGACGATGATCCCCCCTGGGTGTTGCCCTGTCGTCCGTTTCACCCCGGTGACCCCGGACACAAGACGGTCCACCTCGGCGTTCCGGTAAATCTTATCATTCTCGGTCGCATAGCCTTTCACGTATCCATAAGCCGTCTTGTCGGCAATCGTTCCGATTGTCCCGGCACGATAGACGTATTCTTCTCCGAACAGTACTTTTGTATAGGCGTGGGCATGCGGTTGATATTCACCTGAGAAGTTCAAGTCGATATCCGGTACTTTGTCCCCTTTGAAACCAAGGAACGTCTCGAACGGAATATCATGACCGTCTTTTTTGTACCACGTGCCGCACTCCGGACACTCCTTGTCTGGCAAGTCATACCCCGAACCGACCGATCCGTCATTAAAGAAATGTGAGTGCTGACAGTTCGGACAGACGTAGTGAGGCGGTAGCGGGTTGACTTCGGTGATCTCCGTCATCGTTGCGACGAGACTCGACCCGACCGACCCCCGCGAACCGACCAGATATCCATCATCGAGTGATTTTTTAACGAGTTTATGCGAAATCAAGTAAATGACGGCGAACCCGTGACCGATAATCGACTTGAGCTCTTTCTCAAGACGCGCCTCCACGATCTCAGGCAGCTCGTCCCCGTAGATGGAGCGAGCCATGTCGTAGCTCATATTCCGAACCTCATCATCCGCACCTTCAATTTTCGGCGTATACAAATCATCCGGGATGATTTGAATCGACTCAATCTGGTCGGCAATCGCATTCGGATTCGTGATGACGATTTCACGCGCTAAATCGTCACCTAAAAACTTGAACTCTTCCATCATTTCTTTCGTCGTCCGAAAGTGCGCATGCGGTAATTCTTTACGCGTATTGATAAAGTTCGCCCCACCTTGGGTACGAATCAAAATTTCGCGATAAGACCGGTCGGACCGATCTAGATGGTGCACATTCCCTGTCGCACAAACCGGTAACTCGGCCTTCTCGGCGACGCGAATGATACGCTTAATGATTTCGCGGAGTTCTAACTCATTCGCCACAATCTCTTTATCAATTAAATGATGGTAGAGTGCCGGCGGATGAATCTCGATAAAGTCGTAAAACGACATCATCTTCTCGAGTTCATCATCCGACTTGTTCAAGGCGGCGTCAAAAATCTCCCCGTTATCGCAAGCCGAACCAATCAACAGTCCTTCCCGTCGCTTCACGAGCTCGGAACGTGGCATGCGTGCCATCCGATACAAGTAATCGATGTGAGATAAGGAGATGAGCTCATATAAATGACGAAGTCCTGGCTTTTTATTTTTAGCGTAGATAGTCGCATGAAACGGACGAATCTTCGATACGTCACTCCCGACTTTCGCGTTCAACGAGCGATGTGTCGTCATCTCGAACATCTGCTTAGCGAGATCGAGTAGCTTCATGAGCAAATATGCTGTTGCTTCCGCATCATAAATGGCACGGTGATGTTGTGTCAGTTCGATATCGAATCGCTTCGCGAGTGTATTGAGTCGATGATTCTTCAACGTCGGCATCAACGTTCGAGCAAGTTCGAGCGTATCGATGACCGGATAATCATCTGGTTCATGTCCTCCGCTACGGAGAGTCGCCTCAAGGAAGCCCATATCGAATGACGCGTTATGGGCGACGAGAATGCTGTCGCCACACCAATCGACGAACTGTTTCGTGATCACTTCCGGGTCCGGTTGACCTTGGACCATGTCATCCGTGATCCCAGTCAATTCAATCGTGGTCGCTGACAAGGCATGTTTCGGGTCGGCGAACGCCTCAAACCGGTCAATGATTTCCCCGTCCTTGATTTTAACCCCAGCGAGTTCGATGATTTTATTGTAGACGGCAGAAAGTCCCGTCGTCTCGACGTCGAAGACGACGTATGTCGCATCTTCCAATGCCACATCGGTCGCATGATAAGCGACAGGGACACCATCATTGACGATGTTCGCCTCGACTCCGTATAACACTTTGATATCATTTTTCTTCCCGGCATAATAGGCTTCCGGGAACGCCTGAACTCCAGCATGGTCGGTAATGGCAATGGCACGGTGTCCCCATTTTGCGGCACGAGCGACGAGCGACGAGACATTTGTGACGGCATCCATTTGGCTCATCTGTGTATGCGCGTGAAGTTCGACGCGTTTCTCACCTTCCCATTCGTCACGTGGTGGTTCTACTTTCACTTCTTGAAGTTGAGATGCCATCATACATAGTTCGCGCATGAACGAATCATCTTCGACCCGACCGGCCGTTTGAATCCACATCCCTTTTTTGACGGCACTAAGCATACGGTCGTCATCGTCATCGCGTGCAAATACCTTCACAATCAATGAGTCTGTGTAATCCGTCATCTTGAACGTGAATAGTTTCTTACCACTCTTCAATTCTTTCCGTTCTGCCGAGAAGACGAGCCCACGAATCGCGACACGTCGTTCTTCCTCGATAATCGTCTTGATTGGGACAATCTCATCTTTAATGAGCGCACCCATCCGGATTTCTGTAATCGGTTCGTCATTCGTTTCTGTTGCCTTGGCGAATTGGGCAGCCAGTGCCATTTTCGCTTGTTCGATATCTTCTTGAACGACCTGTTCGCGAAGGGCCTGATTCGCCTCAGCGTCTTCCGAAAATTGAGCCTGACACGGCTTTCTCGTGAACCCATAGGCACTATAGAGCGCCTGCACTTCTTGACAGAGCTCTTTGTCCACATAACTCGCCTCAGGTGCGGAACGCACCGGGATCATGAGTTTGTTCTGCTCGAATCGTGGCGAAACGGAACCGAAATAACTGCGCATCGCGCCAGATACTTGGCTCAACTCGCTGACGATTCGCGGCCAATAGTCGATATAGTCTTGCTCACTTCCACCAGCTGTTGTCGAGAACCGAGCGTACACCTCATCCGCGAACGTCGCATAACGGCTTTCTAATCGACTCATGAACAATTGATGCACGTCGTATGGCAATACTTTTGGAAATGAAAAATAAAACGTCCACGTCCGTCGCTTCTTGTTGACGACGAGCCGTGAGAGTTCGGCCTGATCAAACAGGTCCGTCTCGGTCGTGATCCCAAGGTCACTTAATAATAATTGCATCTTTTGATTTGCTTCCACGGGTCCGTCTTTCCCCCTTTATGCCAATTCGACAAATGAAGGTGACCGCTTCCGCTGTCACCTTCATCCATTAATGAACTTCGCTAAATTTTGAAGCGATGACTTCTTTCAATTCATCGATTGATGTTTCAATCACTTCACCTGTTGCACGTACTTTCACTTCAACGATGCCTTCGCCAGCTTTTTTCCCGACGTTCACGCGAATCGGGAGTCCGATCAAATCTGCATCGGCAAACTTGACGCCCGCACGTTCTTTCCGGTCGTCGAACAAGATATCGTATGTTTGACCGAGCTCTTCATAAAGACGGTTCGCCAACTCGACTTGCGTCTCATTTTTTGCGTTGATTGCAATCAAATGGAGATCGAACGGCGCTACGTTACGTGGCCAAATGATTCCACGGTCGTCGTGATGTTGTTCGACGATGGCTGAAAGTGTGCGGGACACCCCAATGCCGTAGCAACCCATGATGAGTGGTTCGGCACGACCCTCTTCGTTGAGGAATGTCGCACCCATCGCTTCTGAATATCGTGTTCCGAGTTTAAATACTTGTCCCACTTCAATCCCACGAGCAAAACGAACCGGACCGGACTCATCCGGTGCCAAATCGCCTTCGACAACGAAACGTAAATCGTGGTATGTCATTTCGGCAAGGTCGCGCGCAGCGTTTACACCCGTGTAGTGTGTGTTCGCCTCGTTGGCACCACAGACTGCATCCACTAAGTACTTGACTGCATAGTCGGCAACGACTTTGACCGGAGCGTTAATCGGTCCGAGTGTACCTGGCGCACAGTTAAACAACTCAACGATTTTCGCTTCTTCTTCAAGTTGAATGTCGAGTCCACCGAGTGCGTTCTTCACTTTGACTTCATTCGCTTCGTGGTCGCCACGAACGATTGCCATGACGGTTTCGCCATCCACGTTGAACAAGACAGATTTGATTGTCGTCTTCGGATCCACGTTCAAGAATGCCGCCACATCTTCAATCGTACGATTCTCTTCCGTGTTCACTTTTTCGAGTGGACGAACGTCAGCTTGCTGCATCTCATAACGGTCGAGCGTTTCGGCCATCTCGATGTTCGCCGCATAGTTCGACGTGTCGGTGTAGACAATCGTGTCTTCCCCGATATCCGCAAGCGCTTGGAATTCATGCGTGTCTTTCCCGCCGATTGCCCCAGAGTCCGCGACGACCGGACGATACTTCAGTCCTGTGCGGTCGAAGATGCGTGAGTACGCATTATACATGTTTGTATATTCTTCATCTAAGTCTTCTTGTGTCGCGTGAAATGAGTAGGCGTCTTTCATCAAGAATTCGCGTCCGCGCAGCAATCCGAAACGTGGACGACGCTCATCACGATACTTCGTTTGAATCTGGTACAAGTTCATCGGAAGTTTTTTATACGAGTTGAGCTCGTCTCGGACGATTGATGTGATCAATTCTTCATGTGTCGCACCGAGTGCGAAGCGACGGTCATGACGGTCCGTCAAGCGCATCAACTCAGGACCGTAAATACCCCATCGTCCTGTCTCTTCCCAAAGTTCTGCCGGTTGGATGGCAGGCATCAATAGCTCTTGAGCTCCGGCACGATTCATCTCTTCACGGATGATCGTTTGGATGTTGTGTAACACTTTATGTCCGAGTGGAAGATAAGAATAAATTCCTGCCGCATTTTGACGGATGAATCCTCCACGGACGAGGAGTTGATGGCTGACCGCTTCCGCGTCAGCCGGCACTTCTCTCAATGTAGGCATGAGCAATCTAGATTGTTTCATACAGTTCAACGTTTCCCTTCTCTACAAACAGCTTATTTAAAGAATGATTGAATGTCGTTCCAAGTGACAATCAACATTAAAATCATCAAGAGTGCGAATCCGATAAAGTGGACGAATCCTTCCTTTTTCGGATCGATTGGACGTCCGCGTACCGCTTCGAACAAGAGGAAAATCAAACGTCCTCCGTCTAACGCTGGCAATGGGAGCAAGTTGAAGATGGCAAGGTTGACGGAGAGAAGCGCTGTCCAATTCAACAGCATGATCAAACCGCTCGCCGCTACTTCATCTGTCATCCGTACAATCCCGACCGGACCTGCTAGTTGATCGACACCGACTTGTCCTGTCACCAAATCACCGACCGCAGAGAAGATCAGCGTCGACATCGTCCATGTCGTTTCCGCCCCCGTCGTCACGGCTTTGACCGGTGATCGTTCGAGCGCGTTCGTGACACCAAGAATCCCGACCGTCTCTCCGTTTTGTTCGACTGCTTGTGGTGTAAGGGTGACAGTTGCTTCCTCTCCATCACGGACATACGTGACTTCCGTAGGGGTGTCCGCGCGGTCTTCTAAAGCAGATCGCAAGTCGAGCCAATCGGTAATCGGCTCGCCTTCAATCGAGACGATTTCATCCCCACTCATCAAACCAGCCTCATCAGCGGCTGAATCCGGTTGAACCGTACCAATTTGACCATCGTTCGTTGGGGTTCCTTGAACGAGCCCAACAATGATGAGCAAGATGAACGCCAAGACAAAGTTCATCGCCGGGCCGGCTGCGATGGCCAAGACACGCTTCCAAACCGACTGGGCCCCAAACGTTCGATCATACGGTGCAATTTGAATTTCCATCCCTTGGTCGACAAGGAGTGTGTCTCGCTCTAATGAAAAGACCCGCACTTCCTCATCGATGAGAAGTTGAACTTTCAACTCATGTGTCGAATCGAACTTATCGACGGTTCCGACGACATGGACATCTGTAGCCGTGTCCGGTTGGAAGTAGACACGATCGACTGTCCCCTGTTCAGTGAGACGAAGTCCGACATGCTGACCCGCTCGGACTTCAATCGGTTCAAAATCTTCTCCGGCCATTTTGACGTAGCCACCGATTGGTAAAAGACGAATGGTATAGAGCGTTTCATTTTTACGGAATGAAACAATTTTTGGACCGAATCCGATTGCAAACTCGTGACAGAGAATGCCTGCCCGTTTCGCCATGACGAGGTGTCCCCATTCGTGTACCGAAATGAGAACGCCAAACATCAAAACGATGGCGATAAAAGTCGTCATGATTTATTCCCCACCTTCAATTCCTTGCTGAATCTGTTGACGTACTGCTTGGTCAACTTCTAGAATTTGCGCGAGCGTCGGCTCGGCAATGACCTCATGTCGAGCCATTGCTTCTTCGACGAGTCGTTCAATCTCTAAAAACGTGATCTGACCGTTCAAGAATAGGTCCACTGCCACTTCATTGGCTGCATTCAAGACGGTTGGCATGGAACCACCGGCTCTTCCTGCTTCGAACGCTAACCGGAGTGCCGGGTAACGATTGAAATCAGCCTCTTCAAAATGCAGCTTTCCGATTTCCTTCAAGTTTAACCGCTTATTCCCCTCGATTTCAAGCCGCTTCGGTCCCGATAGCGCATAAAGGATCGGACCGCGCATATCCGGGTTTCCAAGCTGGGCCATCACGGCAGCATCTTTAAATTCGACCATCGAATGAATAATCGATTCTCGATGCAAGATGACTTCAATATCATTATAATCGATATCGAACAGCCAGTGTGCCTCGATGACTTCTAAGCCTTTGTTGAACATCGTCGCCGAATCGATTGTGATTTTTGCTCCCATTGACCAGTTCGGATGATTCAGTGCGTCTTCAACAGTCACATCAGCCAGCTCATCACGTGAACGATCACGGAAACTACCGCCTGAAGCCGTTAGAATAATCTTTGATACATCTTCTCTTCGTTCCCCGTTCAAACATTGATAAATCGCGGAGTGTTCACTGTCGACAGGCAATAGGTTGACCCCATGTTCTTTCACGGCCGCTTTGACAAGATGTCCTGCGGTAACGAGTGTTTCCTTGTTGGCGAGTGCAATATCTTTCCCTGCTTGAATCGCCGCAAGCGTCGGTTCGAGTCCAACTGCTCCAACGACTGCCGTCACGACGATGTCAGCCCGTTCTGCCGTCGCACACTCCTTCAGCCCCTCCGGTCCAATAAAATAGAGAGGTTCATATGTAAGACGTGGCTTCAACTGCTCGAGTACTTCGATACTCGTTGCCGACACATATTTTGGTCTAAGTCGATTGATCCATTCCGTGGCGACATCGACGTTCGTTCCGAACGCATACGCCTCAAGTTCAAACAGGTCGGGGTGCTGTTCGATGACGTCACAAGTTTGAACGCCAATCGAACCAGTCCCACCAATTAAGCTAATTCGCTTCATTTCGACACTCCTTTTTAAAGCAGATTAAACACCCAAATGACGGTAAAGACCGCAATCATACTATCAAACCGGTCTAAAATGCCACCATGTCCTGGTAACAGGTGACCCGAATCTTTGACTCCATACTGGCGCTTATAAGCAGACTGCACCAAATCTCCGAGCTGTCCGACTACCGCCACGACAATCGCTAAAATGACGACCTCAATTATTGGCAAAATCGGATCAATCCAGACGAAGATGATACCGAGTACAATCGCAGACACAATGCCCCCAATCGCCCCTTCAATCGTCTTGTTCGGACTAATCGATGGCCATAATTTGGCCTTCCCGAATGCCTTTCCGGTAAAATATGCTCCCGAGTCCGTCGCCCAAATCATAAACAAGATTAGCAACACTTTCGATAGACCGTCCTCAGAGAGCCGGACTAACGCAAAACTAGAGAAACCGACGACCAAATAGACCGCTGAGACGAAGTAAAAACTAGCGTCTTCATACGTAAACCGATTTTTCGTGACCACTGTCCAAAACAGCAACAACACGAGCCCTAAGACGAGCCATTGTTCAATCGAGAACGGAAGTTCATCCGTGACAACCTGATTCTCAATCAATAATAAGAGGAATGGGAACGCCACGAGGAGCGCTGTCACCAAGAACGGAAACGCCAACAGCTTATGCTGTCGCATCAACGTGAATTCACTCAATCCAATGAGTGCTAAAATCCCCATCAATGAAACAAATGCATTTCCTCCAAGCGCAATTACCGTGATGAAGATGGCTCCTGCCCATAGTCCTGTAATAATACGTGTCTTCATGTTACACCCCACCAAAACGTCGCGTGCGCGCGTTGTATGATTCAATCGCTTCTACAAAATGCTCACGCTTAAATTCCGGCCACAATACTTCTGTGAAATGAAGTTCAGCATATGCGCTTTGCCATAATAAAAAGTTAGAGAGTCGTTGTTCCCCGCTCGTCCGAATAACGAGATCCACGTCTTGAACGTGTGTCATGAGTCGTTCACCAATCATACGGTCATCGATATCGTCTGCCTGAACCAAACCGGACTGAACGTCTCCTGCAATGCTGCGCATCGCTTGAACGAGCTCATCCCGTCCCCCGTAGTTGAGTGCGAAGACAAGATTCAACCCTGTGTTCGCAACGGTCCGTTCTCTCGCCTCGTTAACGGCTTCTCGTGTCTCTCGTGGGAGTTTCGACGTATCTCCCGCAACGAGCACTCGTACATTCTGTTCGTGGAGTTCTTTCAAATCGGTCTCCAAAAACTGTTTCGGCAGTTTCATCAAGAATGAGACTTCCTCTTCCGGACGAGTCCAATTCTCTGTAGAGAACGCATAAAGCGTCAGAGACCGAATCCCGAGTTCTTGTGCTGTTCGTACCGCTTCCCGGATGGACTTCATCCCTTCCCGGTGACCCATGATGCGAGGGAGACCACGTTTTTTGGCCCAGCGTCCATTTCCATCCATAATGATGGCTACGTGCTCAGGAACACTTAACTCCGCCTCGATTTTCGTTTTAGGATTCACCCATTTAAACATTCTGTTATCCTCCTGATTGTATGAAAGAAGGACCCTCTCAGAAAAAGGGTCCCCACACAGCTTTTTGGTATACCACTTCCGTGATTACACTTCCATGATTTCTTTTTCTTTAATTGCTGCAGATTCATCAATCTTCTTGATATACGAATCCGTCAACGTTTGAACGTCATCTGCATATCCGCGGAGATCGTCTTCTGTTAACTCGCCATCTTTCTCGAGTTTCTTCAAGTTTTCATTTGCGTCACGACGAACGTTACGGACAGCGACTTTCGCTTCTTCTGCGTATTTTTTCGTGACTTTAACTAATTCTTTACGACGTTCTTCCGTCAATGCAGGAATCGCCAAACGAATGACCGTACCGTCAGATGATGGAGACAAGCCGAGGTCTGCCTTTTGAATCGCTTTCTCTACTTCAGAAACCATTGACTTATCCCATGGTTGAATCAAAAGTAGGCGCGCTTCTGGTGTATTGATGTTTGCCACTTGATTGAGTGGTGTTGGGACACCATAGTAATCAACTTGGACAGGATCCAAAATCGATGCGCTGGCACGGCCAGTGCGAAGCGTTCCAAAATCACGTTTAAGTGAAGAATGCGCTTTTTCCATTTTTTCTTCAGCTGTTTTCAATACTTCTTTGACACTCATGAATTGACTCCTCCTACTACCGTCCCGATATGTTCCCCGAGAACGACACGTTTAATGTTACCTTCTTCAAGCAATGAGAATACAATCAATGGAATGTGGTTGTCCATACAAAGTGACGTTGCTGTCGAGTCCATGACTTGAAGTCCATCCTTTAAGACGTCAAGATAAGACAACGTATCGTACTTCACTGCCGTCGCGTCCAATTTCGGATCAGCTGAATAGACGCCGTCCACATTGTTTTTACCCATCAAGATGACATCAGCTTCGATTTCAGCCGCACGGAGGGCAGCTGTCGTGTCCGTTGAGAAATATGGGTTTCCTGTGCCGGCCGCAAAGATAACGACGCGTCCTTTTTCAAGATGACGCATTGCGCGACGACGAATGTATGGTTCAGCAACTTGTCGCATTTCAATTGATGTTTGGACGCGCGTTTGGACACCGTACGTTTCAAGGCTATCTTGAAGAGCAAGTGAGTTCAATACAGTTGCGAGCATACCCATGTAATCTGCGTTTGCCCGATCCATCCCGAGTTCACTACCCGTCTTTCCACGCCAAATGTTTCCGGCACCTACAACAACGGCGACTTCTACACCCATCTCGATCAATTCTTTAATTTGACTTGAGATTGAGTTTACAATGTTAGGGTCGATCCCGTAACCTTGATCTCCAGCGAGCGCTTCTCCACTCAATTTTAACACAATTCGTTTATATTTCGGTTCCATAACTTTGCCTCCTCTTGCTTGAAAAAAGGGAACACGCTCCCTTAACGAACTAACTCAAGGTTATACAGACGTGTTCCCATTTTTAGTTGCATCACTGATTGTGACACAGATTATTTTTTAAGTTGGTTCATAACTTCTTCAGCAAAGTTCTCTTCACGTTTCTCCATACCTTCTCCTACTTCGAAGCGTACGAACGAGTTGATTTTTCCGCCTTTTGATTCTACGTACTTACCAACTTTGAAGTCGCTGTCTTTTACGAACGTTTGGTCAACGAGGCAGATTTCCTCGAAGTACTTGTTCATACGACCAGCAATCATCTTCTCAACGATGTTAGCAGGCTTGCCTTCGTTAAGTGCTTGCTCAGTCAAGACTTTCTTCTCGCGGTCGATTTCTTCAGCTGATACTTCATCGCGTGTCGCGTAAAGTGGACGTGCTGCAGCAACGTGCATTGCAACGTCTTTAGCAACTGTTTCGTCAGATGTGCCGTCGATTATAACGACTGACCCGATGCGACCACCCATGTGGAGGTACGTACCGAATACTGCATCGTCAGCTTTTTCAAGAACAGCTACACGACGGAGTGAGATTTTCTCTCCGATTGTCGAAGCTTCTTCTTGAATGTACGTTTCAAGTGTTTTACCTGCTTCGTACTCAGCCGCGAGTGCAGCTTCTGCAGTTGTTGCGCCTGATGCGAGTACTGCTTTTGCTACGTTGTTTACGAGTGTTTGGAACTTCTCGTTCTTCGCAACGAAGTCTGTTTCTGAGTTGATTTCGACGAGCACAGCTTTGTTGCCTTCAACTGCTACTGCTGTCAAACCTTCAGCGGCGATACGATCACCTTTTGCTGCTGCTTTAGCGATTCCTTTTTCGCGAAGGAAGTCGATTGCTGCTTGCATGTCACCGTCTGTTTCAACGAGTGCTTTTTTGCAATCAAGCATTCCTGCTCCTGTTTTTTCACGAAGTTCTTTTACCATTGCTGCTGTAACTGCCATCGGAAATTCCTCCTTGTAAAACTAACGAATTTTAAGAAAAAGCACAGGGCTTTTTGATTACATGTCCTAAAAAAAGGTGATAAAAGGCTTTCCCTTTATCACCTATTGTCTCACTGATTACTCAGCTTCTGTAGCTTCAGCTTCTGTCGCTACAGCTTCTTCAGCAACTTCTTCTTCACCTTGCTTCGCTTCGATGATTGCATCTGCCATCTTAGAAGTGAGCAATTTAACTGCACGAATTGCATCATCGTTCGCTGGGATTACGTAGTCGATTTCGTCTGGGTCACAGTTTGTGTCGACAATCGCAACGATTGGGATGTTCAATTTGTGAGCTTCCGCGATTGCGATACGCTCTTTACGTGGGTCAACGATGAAGAGGGCGTCAGGCACACCAGGCATATCCTTGATTCCGCCGAGGAACTTCTCAAGACGAGTCATTTCTTTCTTCAAGATGATGACTTCTTTCTTAGGAAGTACTTCGAACGTGCCGTCTTCTTCCATTTTTTCGAGTTGCTTCAAGCGGTTGATACGCTTTTTGATTGTTGAGAAGTTAGTGAGTGTTCCACCCAACCAACGCTCGTTAATGAAGAACATTCCAGAACGGATTGCTTCCTCTTTGATTGTATCTTGAGCTTGTTTCTTCGTACCAACGAAGAGGACGTTTCCGCCTTCTGCCGCGAGTTCACGAACAAAGTTGTAAGCTTCGTCTACTTTTTTGACCGTCTTTTGAAGGTCGATGATGTAGATCCCGTTACGCTCTGTGAAGATGTATTTCGCCATTTTTGGGTTCCAACGGCGTGTTTGGTGACCGAAGTGTACACCAGCTTCAAGCAATTGCTTCATTGAAATTACTGCCATGATAAATTTCCTCCTTGTGGTTTAAAAAAGTCCTCCGCCTCGTTCATTGTTGTATTCCGACCTTTCGGCACCGAGGAATATCATCCCGAGACGTGTGTGATGTGTTTAACACCGAGAATTACTATAGCATATGTCACGAAATCCGGCAACTCTCACTTTTTACGAAGTTTCGCATAAAGCGCAAGCTCGCCCTCGCCTTTTCCGAGGATACGGGCAGCGTCCCGCACGGAATGTCGCAACAAGACATCGTCCACGTCGATTGACGCGGACGGGGTCGTCTCTTCTGTCGCCTCTACGACCGTTTGAACGGACTCATTGACAGGGAGCGATGAAGCTTCTTCCTGTTGAACCACGTTCGAACGTTCAACGGGTTCTTGAACAACGAGGTCGTTCATCGACTCCATGAATGAAAGAAGCAACGTTTCGGTCTCTTGCTTCTCTCGTTCGAGCCGTTCGACTCGTTCCTGAAGCGCTTGGACTTGTCGGTAGCCGAATAAAAAACCGTAAGCAACCAAACAAGCTGTGATCACATATACAATATACACTTGTTCATCTCCTTACGATGTCTTTTCTTCTAAATAGGACCGACCGAGCGCGTGTTTTAATGTCTTCAACGCTTTGGAATGAATTTGCGAAATCCGTGATGTTGACAGTTCGAGCACTTCCCCAATCTCCGTCAACGTCAGTTCGTCAAAGTAAAACAAAGAGACGACGAGTCGTTCTTTTTCGGATAAATGGTCGACTTCTGCTGCCAGCACATCAATCAATTCGCGTTGCAACAACGTATCTTCTGGCTTTTCAGAATCCGGGTCGAAATACGTGACAGACATGACTTTTCCTTCTTCTTGCAACGTCACGGCCTCATCAATCGACAACATATTGGCAAAGTACCCTTCCGCCATCGTTCGTTCGATTTCTGCAATCGGTAAGTCGCATGCCGAAGCTAACTCGCTCTTCGTTGGAGCACGATGTAACGACTGTTCAAGCTGTTCTGCCACGTGATCGATTTTTTTCACTTTTTCTCGAACCGACCGAGGTAACCAATCCACTTTTCGTAAACCGTCGATAATGGCTCCACGAATCCGAAACGCAGCATACGTATCAAATTTATTATTGTGCTCTGGATCATATTTCATAAGGGCATCGTACAATCCCATGTAACCCAAACTTTTCAATTCGTCGCGTTCGACGCTCTTTGGAAGCGTCACGATCATCCGTTGTACGTGGTAGTGGATGAGAAACTCGTAATGTGCTAGTAATTCGTTTGCTGTATCCATATCACGGTCCATATTCCAGCGATCCCACAACTGTGTAAGATGAGTCGTCATGTCGATCCCCCCTTATAGTTCTTTCGTACCAACGCTCACCGTCCGAATCGATAAGACAGATGTTGCGACATCAAACTCGATTGTCCGCCCGTTATGTCCGCCACAATCTTCTGCCACGAGCGGAATACGATGGACTTTTAATGCTTGGCGGATGGCCTCGGCGTTTCGCTCACCGATTCGCATCGCCTCGTTCTCATATTTAAACTGAAACATCTGAGCGCCGCCTGCCATCTTTGCTTGAAGCCGCGTGGCCCCTTCTCGTTTCAATGAATGCACGAGTGTATCAATGGCTGTATCTGCGTATTTTCCTACTTCAATCGTCTGGTTCTTACGAGCAATCGTCGAGTCCGGCAACATGACATGTGCCATCGCTGCCAATTGGAGGCGGGTGTCATATAAAATGACACCCACACATGACCCGAGTCCGGCTGTACGTAACCGATTTGGTGCGGTCGTCTGCTTCCATTCGGCAATGCCGATTTTTAATACATCAGCCATTGCCAAGCAACCGTTCTTGAATCCGTTTGAGCGAGCCATGTGTTGGTAGGAACAACACATGTCCTGCACTTACTTTTTGATCAATCATAAATGTCGTGTCGATATAGAGCGCCGCGTCTTCCTCGGGTTGTACAGACGTGACGACAAATTCAACAATCGAACCTGCCATATCGATGGCCGTTGCCGGCACTTGAATCATAATCGGTGTCTGTAACCAGTCACCTAGCGCTCGCGCATAAGCACCGCTCATAATATTCCCGACCTCTTCCCAAGCCGATTGACCAAGCTCATCAAAAGAATCAAATGAATATGGCATCCCAATCAAGGTCGAAACCATTTGCTCGGCATCTTCCACGGCGAACAAAATGAGGATCATTCCACGAATATCACCATCTAATTCCAACAAGACCGAGGCAACATGTCGTTCCGGACCGCCGACTCGCTCTGGTAAATAAGTGATCGGTTCCATTTCGGCAGAAGACACGGTAATGTTCACCGGTTTCGAAAGCATTGCCGACAAGGCAGTCGCCGCATGTCCAGACCCTATATTCCCCAGTTCCTTTAACAGGTCTTGTTCAAACTCACTCAGCATACTGTTCCTCAAACAACGCATTCGCATCGAGTAAGGAGAAGAGTTTATCTTCTCCTTTTGCGATGGCTGTCAGATGTGCCGAGAGCATATCGCGGCTCGATTCCGGAATCGGTTCGATTCGTACTTCGTCGCTTTCCACGACCTCATTCGCACGGTCGACGATAAATCCGGCATCTCCTTGATTCAACGAGGCGATCAGGATGCGCGTTTCATCCGTTGGTTCGATTTCTTCGTAGCCGAGTCGCAAGCGAAGGTCGATGACCGGCGTGACGACACCACGAAGGTTGATAACCCCTTTCACATGTGACGGTGCGTTCGGCACTCGTGTGATCGGCTGAAGTCGCTCGATTGAACGGACCGACTGTACGTCGATCCCATACGTATTTTCTTCAAGTGAAAAGACTACCCATTTCTGTTCCATCAATATTCCTCCTTAAAAGAGATCGTTACTATCTACGATAAGGGCGACGCGACCGTCACCAAGAATGGTCGCACCAGAGATAGCTGGAATCCCTTCAAGATACGTACCGAGCGGTTTCATGACAATTTCTTGTTGACCGATCAAATCGTTGACGACGACGCCGACGAGTTTGTTGCCTTTTCGAACGACGACGACCGGGAATTGCGACTTCGTTTCTGATTCGATGCCAAACATTTCTTTCATGTAGACGAGTGGGACCAGTTGACCACGGAAGTCGAAGACTCGCTCACGGTGTGCTGTCAAAATGTCCGCTTCATCAAGTAATGTCGTCTCAAGGATCGATGTCAATGGAATCGCATACGATTCCTCTCCCACTTGAACGAGCATCGCCGAGATGATAGAGAGAGTGAGCGGTAAGCTGACCTGGAACTTCGTGCCTTGTCCCCCAACCGTCTCTAGAGAAACGACCCCACCGAGTGACTCGATTTTATTTTTGACGACATCCAGTCCGACACCGCGTCCTGACAAGTCAGTGACCACGTCTGCCGTCGAGAAGCCCGGAGCAAAGATCAGCATCGCCAATTCGTTCTCAGACATCGTCGTCGCTTCTTCATCTGTGATCACGCCGCGCTCCAACGCTTTCGAGCGAACCTTGTCGACGTTGATGCCGGCACCGTCGTCCTCGATTTCAATGAAGACTCGGTTTCCGCCGTGATATGCACGGAGTGCAAGCATGCCCTGCTCCGGTTTTCCGGCTTGAAGACGTACTTCCGGACGTTCGATGCCGTGATCGATGGCGTTACGGATCAAGTGGACGAGCGGATCGCCAATTTCATCGATGACCGTGCGATCGAGTTCTGTTTCAGCACCTGAAATGTCCAACTGGACTTTTTTATGAATCTCTTTTGCGACCGAACGCACCATTCGTGGGAAGCGATTGAACACTTGTTCGATTGGCATCATCCGGAGGGTCAAGACGAGTGATTGTAACTCGTTCGTTCCCCGCTTGATTTTTTCGACCGTTTCATTCAATTCTGGTTGACCGACTTCGTCCGCCAGGCGCTCAAGTCGTCCACGGTCGATAATGAACTCTTCAAATAAGTTCATCAGACGATCAATTCGTTCTAAGTTGACGCGAATCGTTTTTGCTTGTGCTTGAGCGGCTACTTGCTCTTTCGTATCTTTCGTATCTTTCGCTTCTTCCTTGTCCGAGGTAGCTTGAACGACAGGTTCAGGTGCAATCGTCTCCGCTGTCACAGCGACTTCTGGCTCACTGACCGCTGTTTCTGTAAACGTATTGACTTCGACGCGCTCCACTTCCGAGACTTGAGCGATGGCATGTTCAATCACTTCTGCCGTCTCTTGTGACAAGAATAAGACGTCGAACGACAAGTCAAATTGCTCTTGTTCGATTTCTTCTGTCTCCGGATGTGTGCTGACGACCTCACCTAGTTCTTGAAGGCGATCGAATACCATATACGCACGGGCCGCTTTCAAGACGACCGCGTCAGACAGTTTGACTGTGATTTGATACGCCTCAAAGCCTGTCTGTTTGGCTTGCTCGATGACCGAGTTCGTATATAAATCAATCTCAAACGTGCTCGTCTCTGAAGTTTTTTCGACTGCGACTTCTTTCCCACCGATGAAGGATTGGAATGCGGCGACCGTTTCTGATACATCCACGTTCGCGCCTTGTCCTCCGCTTTCGATGTCCGCAATCATGTCTTCCATTTGTTCCATGGCGATGAACATCGTATCCAACAAGAGTTGGTTACTTTCCTTTTTGCCGCCACGGACGAGGTCGAGCGCGCTCTCCATCTCATGTGTCAAGTTGGCAACGCGTTCGTACCCCATCGTCGAAGACATCCCTTTTAGCGTGTGTGCCGACCGGAAGATCTCCTGTACAACATCCGCCCCACCCGATTGTTCTAATTTAAGTAACTGTGTGTTGATCGATTGGATATGTTCTTGGGATTCATCTAAAAACAACCCTAAGTATTCATTCACGTCCATCTCATTTGCCTCCCTGTCGTTATACTCGGTTCCACTGTTTTCGTAAGTTCCCCATCAAACGGTCCATCAAGTGACGTGGTTTCGGAGGCGTACCCGTAAGCGTTGTCAAAATTCGTTCGAGGCGCCAGCTAATATCACTCTTTCGGTTGTATTGATAAAACGGGACTTGGGCGATGACTGCCTTTCTGACAGATGAGTCGTCTGGTAGAAAGCCGAGGAATCGAATCGTCTTATTTAAAAACTGTTTACATGCGACTTCCATCCGTTCGAAACATTGAAGGGCTTCCTCACCGGACTGGGCGCGGTTGACGATGACGCCAAGCGGTAAGTCCGGGTACTGATGGTGCACCAGTTTCGTATATGCATAACCGTCCATTAGCGAGGTAGGTTCTGGAGTCAAAATCAAGAACATCTCATCGCAACCCGCGATGAATTGGAGTGAAGTGTCCGTCGCTCCAGCCCCCATATCGAACAGGACATAATCATATTCGGTCAATACTTCGAGTTCTCGCATGAGAAATTGCATGTCATCATCTGAGAGATGGACGAGTTGGTCCTGCCCACTCCCTCCATGTAATATATCGACACCATATACATTTTTCTGAACAGCTGCAGCCAATGGAATACGAGCTTTGACGGTCTCGATCATCGTTCTGGACTTCATGGCATTCATCAAGATGTGCACATTGGCCATTCCGATGTCAAAGTCGACAATCAACACTCGTTTTCCGAGTTCAGCTAGGGCGATGGCCGTGTTTACACAGACGTTCGTCTTTCCGACCCCACCTTTCCCACTCGCAAAGGCGATTGTCGTCGGATGGGCATCATTGATTGCTCTTAAACGCCTTGCTTGGTCCATCTTGCCCACCCTTCTTTCTCAAACAGTCGTTTCGTCAGTGCGTCCGCATTCCCCCGAATCAGATCGTCCGGCACTTCTTGGCCGTCTGTCATCCAGGCGACCGGAAGACCGCTCTTTTTCACCATGCGGTACATTGCGTGGATATCACTTGTCTCGTCCGCCTTCGTAAAAATGAGTGAGCTAAGAGGCAATGACTCGAATTGCGAATAGATCATATCCATGTCCTTCATTTTGGATGTCAAACTCAAAACGAGCGAAAGGCTTGTTTCAGTGAAGTCGTGATGTTCATGAAACTGTTCGACGTAAGCCGGATCGCGGAAATTTCGTCCCGCCGTGTCGATTAGCACGATGTCTTTACGAGCAAACAATTGCTTGGCACGCTTGAAGTCATGAAAGTCATATGCCACTTCCACCGGAATACTCATGATTTCAGCATACGTCTTCAACTGTTCGATGGCAGCGATTCGGTACGTGTCGGTCGTGATCAATCCGACCGTTTTGCCTTCCGTCAGTTTAAAGTGCGCCGCAAGCTTGGCGAGCGTGGTCGTCTTGCCGACCCCCGTCGGTCCAACGACCATAACATATCGTTTAGCTTCAGGCGGTTCAATGAACGACGATTTGACTTGTTCGTAAACGAAACGTTCAGCTTCCTCTACAGATTTTGTCGTGTAGTATAGTTCGTTCAGCGTTTCCTCCCACGACTCATCCGCAAAGGATTCAGTCGAGAGCAGCGATTCGATATGTTGCAACGAGGCGTGTAGTCTCGGTCCCGCTCCTCCGATCACACGTGGTGGCGTCTGCGTCACGACAGGTGGTGTTGGTGCTGTCCGAACAGGGACAGGCTGTCGTGGCTTTGTGACGACTTGCTCTTTTTCGAGGGCTGCGATGACCTCCACTTGCTTTGACGCAAAGAGACCGAACCATCCTGTCTTCACTTGCCGTGAGTTGAGGATGACCGCTTCGTCTCCGAGCTCTTGTTTCACTTTCGCCATCGCATCAGCCATGGTCTTCGCCGTAAACTTTTTAATCTGCATGTTAAATCACCCCAATACTTTTCACTTCGACGGAACTGAGTAATTCGTTATAAGCCAATACCGGCACATCTGGATAATACCGTTCGAGTAATTGACGAACGAACAGACGAATCGTTGGGGAACATAAAATCACAGCCGATGCCCCATATCGTTCAAACATCGACAGTTGTTCGCCAGTGCGCTCGATAATCTCTCGAGCTTGCTCTGGGTCGAGCGCCAAATAGTTCCCGAACTCCGTTTTCTGAACCGCATCTTGCACCGTCTGTTCCGTCTGTCCGCCGAGTGTCACGACGTAAAGGGGACCTTCAGGTGGTTTGACTTGATCGGTCAATTGACGGGACAAACCTTGACGGCAATACTCTCCTAAGATTTCCGCATCTTTCGTCACTTTTCCGTAGTCTGCCATCGTCTCAAACAGAAGCGGCAAGTTTCGAATGGAAACACTTTCTTGGAGTAAGTGGCGCAACACTTTCTGAATTTCGCCAATCGAAAGGACTGACGGCGTCACGTCCTCTACGAGAACCGGATGCGTCTCTTTCAGGTGCTCGACGAGTTGTTTCGTCTCTTCCCGACCGAGTAAATCTGCCGCATGTTTCTTCAACGTCTCGGTCAAGTGAGTCGCGACAACAGAAGGAGGATCAACGACGGTATACCCGCTCATTTCTGCCCGAGTTCGTGTTTCTTCATCAATCCAAAGGGCAGGAAGACCGAATGCTGGTTCCGTTGTTTCAATTCCATATACCTCAGGGTCTTCGATGCCCGGGCTCATCGCCAAGTAATGATCCAGCAATAGCTCTCCCTCTGCAACGACGTTCCCTTTGATTTTGATTCGGTATGCGTTCGGTGATAACTGCAAGTGATCGCGAATCCGGACCGTCGGTAAGATGAAGCCAAGCTCGAGTGCGAGTTGACGACGAATCATGACAACGCGGTCTAACAAGTCACCGCCTTGAGACTCATCTGCAAGCGGAATCAAGCCATACCCGAATTCAAATTCAATCGAGTCAATCTGCAACAGCGAGACGACTGATTCTGTCGGCGCTGTCGATGGTTCCTCTTCGAGCATCGGCTCTTCCGTTGCCTGACGGATATTTCGACGCATCGTGTAGGCGCCGAAGAATGCCGTTCCGGCAATGATCATCGTCACAGGAAGTAGGGGCGGTGATACAAAACCAAGCATGAAGACAATCGACCCGGCGATATAAAGGAGTGATGGGTTTTGACCGAGCTGGTCGATTACGTCTTCCCCTAAGTTTCCATCCGAGACGGCACGGGTCACGATGATCCCGGTCGCGGTCGAAATCAAAAGTGCTGGGATTTGACTGACCAAGCCATCCCCGATTGTCATGAGTGAGAACGTTTGGAACGCTTCTCCAACTGGTAATCCCATTTGAACGACACCGATGATAATCCCGAAGATCAAGTTGATCGTAACGATGATAATACCAGCGATGGCATCTCCTTTAACGAACTTCGATGCCCCGTCCATTGATCCATAGAAGTCCGCCTCGCTTTGAATTTTACGGCGACGCATCTGGGCTTCTTTGTCGTCAATTAAACCAGAGTTCAAATCGGCATCAATGGCCATCTGTTTCCCCGGCATCGCATCGAGTGTGAAGCGAGCAGATACTTCCGATACACGCTCTGCTCCTTTCGTGATAACGACGAATTGAATGATGACAAGAATCAGAAAGACGACAAATCCGACAAGGACATTTCCACCGATGACGAAATCACCGAACGTCTCGATGACTTCCCCACCATAACCTTTAGATAGAATCGAACGGGTCGTCGATACGTTCAAACCAAGACGAAACAACGTCACAATCAATAAGAGGGAAGGGAATACGGAGAAGTCAAGTGCTTCCCGGGCATTCATCGCCACAAGTAGAATCATGATGGCGATCAAAATATTTACGATGATTAAAAAGTCTAATAAAAACCCCGGTAGCGGGATGATCAGCATGATAACAATCATCAACACACCAATCAAAATTGCAAAGTCTTTCGCTTTTACTGCCAACACATACTCCTCCTCAAGACGGTTGCTTCATTTGATAGACGAATGCCAGTACTTCCGCAATGGCTTGATAAAACGATTCGTCTACCACTTCACCGATGTCGATTTGCGCATAGAGCGCTCGCGCGAGTGGTTTATTTTCAACAATGGCCACGTCATGTTCTTTTGCGACATCTCGAATATGAAAGGCGACCCGGTCGACCCCTTTGGCGACCACGAGCGGCGCAAAATCTTTCGTGTCATCATATCGAATGACGACCGCGTAATGGGTCGGGTTCGTGATGACGACATCGGCATTCGGTATCTCTTGCATCATCCGTCGCATCGCCATTTCCCGTTGTTGCTGTTTGATTTTAGATTTGATGAGTGGGTCACCTTCCGTATTTTTGTACTCATCTTTTATATCTTGCTTAGACATTCGGATCGATTTCTCGAAATCAAATCGTTGGTAGAATAAATCGAGTAGTGCAAGTGCGAGCAAGGCGACACTTACCCAAAGACCAAGTTCGATTGTGATACTCGCGAGTGCGACAATCGATTCACGAACTTGTTCGACGGCCATCCGAGAGAGTTCTTTCTGATTTTTCCAAAGGACAGCGACAGCGGTTGTCAAGATGATTAACAATTTGAATAAGGACTTTAAAAATTCGACGACCGCTTTCATACTGACGATGCGTTTGACCCCCTTGATCGGGTCGATCCGCTCAAGCTTTGGTTGAATGGCTTCTAAAGAAAATAACGTTCCGATTTGTAGGTAATTGATGAGAATCCCAAACACGACGGCGACGATAAAGAACGGAGCCAAAATCAAACCGACACGGAGCATTAGGTCGACGACCATATCCGACATGCCGCCCGTCACGTTAAACAATAAATACTCTGGGCCGAGTAAATCGCTGATTAAAGAAAGCAATTGCTGCCCAATCACGGGACCGAAAAAAGATAACATGAGAAACATCGCAAAAAGTGCGAACGCTCCAGTCAAATCGGCTGACTTGGCGACCTGCCCCTTCTTTCGGGAGTCTTCCCGTTTACGTGGCGTCGCTTTTTCTGTCTTTTCACCTGCAAAAAACTGTAGATTGACCGATAAAGGATATAGAGGCTTCTTCATGAGGCGTCTCCTAATATGAGCATAAAGTCGTGCATCACTTCTTGTAATAGCGGGATGAACTGGCTGATTCCTGTCAATGTCAGTCCCATCAATAAAACCATGACGGCAAAACCAGCGATAAGTTTAAATGAAAATCCGATGGCAAAGATATTGAATTGCGGTGCTGACTTCGCTAAAAAACCGAGAGCTAAGTCCACAAGCAGTAAGGAAGCCATCATCGGCAACGCTAATTGCAACGCGACCATCATTGTCATCGTGACGACTTTTACAGCCATCATCAATGAAGCTTCAGTAAAGTTGATCATCGGTTGGCCAGGCGGATAGATTTGAAAGCTATAATAAATGCCATCAATCAACAGAAGATGCAGGTTGCTCGTCAACAAAATGAATAGCGTAAAAATATAATAAAATCGTCCAATCAATGGTGATTGACCGCCAAACATCGGATCATATGCGGATGCCATCGCTAATCCGAGCTGTAAATCGATGACCCCACCGGCAATTTGCGGTGCAAAAAATAGGATGTTGATCAACAGTCCGAGTAAAAGTCCGATCATGACTTCATAAACGACTTGCAGGACAAACGCATTGGTCATTTGAATTGGCTCGGTCAATGTGAACATTGCATAGTATGCTAAAAACGCACTGAACGCGACGCGGTGCATGACCGGTAATTGTCTCGTCGAGAACAACGGGACACTGACAAAAAAGCCAGACAGTCGCGCGAACGTTAATCCATACATACTGATGAAGTCGACTGCATTCATTTCGAAGCAACCTCGACCATCAACTCAAAAATCAAACGCGTGAACCCTTCAATCTGTTGAAGCATCCACGGTCCAAAAATGACGAGACCGATGAAGACCGAGATAATTTTCGGAACGAACGATAACGTTTGTTCTTGAATTTGAGTCGTGGCCTGTAAAATCGAGATCACGAGACCGACGATCAGTGAGATGAGTAGAAGTGGCATTGATATTTTTAATAAGGTCCACACACTCTCTGTCGCCAAATAGATGACCATTTCTTGTGTCATGTCCGTTCCCCCTACATACTTCTAAGCAATGATTCCACAATCAAGTGCCAGCCATCGACCAATACAAACAATAATAATTTAAACGGCAGTGCAATCATGACTGGAGGAAGCATCATCATCCCCATCGACATGAGGACACTCGCGACTACCATATCAATGATTAAAAACGGTAAGAAAATCATGAAGCCGATTTGGAAAGCGGTCTTCAACTCACTGATCGCATAAGCAGGAACCAAAGCGAGGAGAGGTACATCATCTAGTGTCTCCGGCTGCTCATAATTCCCATACTTTAAGAACAGTTGTAAATCTTCTTGTCTTGTATATTTCGACATGAACTCTTTCATCGTCCCACTTGCCTCATCGAACGCCTCATTTTGTGAGATCTTGTCATCGAGGTATGGTTTTAATGCGTTCTCATTTAAGTCAGAGAGAACTGGAGACATGACGAACAGTGTGATGAACAGTGCCAATCCGACAATCAATTGGTTCGGTGGCGTTTGCTGTGTACCGAGCGCCGGTCGAATGAATGACAAGACGACCACGACACGGGTAAAGCAAGTCATCAAGATTAAAAAGGATGGTGCGAGCGTCAGCAATGTCAACAAAATCAATAGCTTGATGGATGTCGATGTACTGTCCGGTGTTTCTAAATTGATCAATTGCTCAAACGTTGTCATGATTTCTTCCTCACTTCTTCTAGCTGAGCGAGTTGTTTCTTAAAGGTGTCTAAAAATGCATTCGAATTTGACGTTCGGAGTGACAAGGTATCCGTTTGCTCTTCCTCCATCGTGTCCGCATCAAGTCGATCGATCAGTTGAATCGAATCGCCGACACCGAGTACATATACCTGGTCACCGAGCTTCACGAGCTGAACAGAGCGGTCTTTCCCAAGAGGGACGCCTCCGAGATGTTTCATATGTTGAGTCGTTTTCACGCCTTGTGTTTTGGAACCGAGCCAACGCATCAAAACGATAAATCCGCCGACCACGACCACGAGACTTAACACGACTTTCACGCCATTGCCAATGGTTGACGCTGTCGTTGGAACGTTACTTTCCTGTTCATCTGTCTGTTGTTGCTCGAATTGTTGGTCTACGGTGGCGGCCTCAACCGTGGTTGGACCGAAGAGCCCAACCACGAGAAGAATAATCAACCACCATTTCTTCATTGTGCGACCGTTTTAGAAACTGCTTCGATGACACGCTCTGCATTGAAAGGCTTGACGATAAAGTCTTTTGCACCAGCTTGAATGGCATCGATGACCATCGCTTGTTGTCCCATCGCTGAACACATGATGATTTTCGCATTCGAGTCGAAACTACGAATTTCTTTCAATGCTGCGAGTCCATCCATCTCAGGCATCGTGATGTCAAGTGTGACGAGATCCGGTGTGAGTTCACGATATTTCGCGACAGCGTCCGCTCCATTTTCCGCCTCACCTACTACGTCATACCCGTTCTTTGTCAAAATGTCTTTAATCATCATACGCATGAACGCTGCGTCATCTACTACTAATACTTTTGCACTCATTCTAAATTCCTCCTTAAACGATTCCGATCCGCTCATGCGGTTGAATAATTTCTGTTACACGTACCCCAAAGTTTTCTTCAATGACGACGACTTCTCCTCTAGCGATTCGCTGTTGGTTGACATAAATGTCTACCGGCTCACCTGCTAATTTGTCGAGTTCAATGATGGAGCCTTGTGATAACTCAAGTACTTCCCGAACGGATTTTTTCGTTCTTCCTAACTCTACTGTCACGTTTAACGGGACATCATACAGCAACCCAAGATTTGCTGGGGCCGTTTCTTGTGACACCGGTGATTGGAGTGGCATGAATTCCGCCTGGCTCACAGCTACTTCCGGCATAGATTTTTGCTTGTTTGGTTGTGGGGCAACGGACTGTGCTGGTTGTTGTGTTTGCGGATGTGGTTTCGGTGCTTCCGCTTTCGGCTGCTCTTTTACCGGTTCTGATGCCGCTTGGACTTCTCCAGTCGCTTTCATCAACTCGTCGACTAACTGCTTTCCAAACTGAATTGGTGCAATCTGGACAATCGTTGAATCAATCAACGTGCCTACTTTGAGATTGAACTCAATGAGTACCATCGTCTCCCATAGTTCAAGGCGATCGATGATTGTCTGATTTTTTGTTGCATCAAACACTTCGACAAGCGGTGGCGAGATGTCAATTTTCTTCGAAAATACCGTCGATAAAGACGTTGCTGCCGCACCCATCATTTGATTCATCGCTTCTTGAACAGCTGATAAACGAATCTCATCAAGGCTCTCCGGATCAACATTCTCTCCACTTCCACCTAACATGAGGTCGGAGATGATTGCCGCATCTTCGCGAGTCAATACGAGAACGTTTTCCCCTTGTATTCCTTCTGTATAGCCAACTCGAAGTGCCACGTGAGGAGTGGGATAGCGTTCGCGTAACGCTTCAATTCTCACTTCACTGACAACCGGTGTCGTAATTTCAACCTTCTGTTGTAATAATGTTGACAAGGCTGTTGCCGAGTTCCCGAATGAAATATTCCCAATTTCTCCGAGTGCGTCGCTCTCAATCGAATCTAAATGTTCTTCTTTTGCTTCGACTTCTGGCGTCGGCGTATTGTCGCTTGTCCCACGTAATAACGCATCAATTTCATCTTGTGACAGCATCTCACTCATTGCTCTTCCTCCTTCACACGGTGAAGCACTTGAACCGCCATTCGCTTCCCGCTCACACCGACTTGCCCTTTGAATACTTTATTTTCCCCCACCATGACGGACAGAGGTTCTTTTGCTAATTGATCGAGTGCCAAACAATCTCCGACTTCTAGATGCAACAAATCACCAAACGTGATTGTCGTCCCACCGAGTAAAGATACAACTTCGACTGTCGAGTTCATCAATTGAGCTTTAAGTGGCTCTTTACTCGATTGACTCGCATTCCGTCGATTCGCTTCTTGCATCCAATAATGACTCGATAGTTTGGACAATACCGGTTCGATTGTCACGAATGGAAGACAAACGTTGATGGTTCCGCTCACTTCACCAATCGTCACACCAATCGAAATCAAGACGACCGTTTCGTTTGGTGAAACGAGTTGCAGGAACTGCGGATTCACTTCAACAGCTGACATTTCTGCTTTAATCTCAGCAATCGATTCCCAAGCATCCCCATAAGTCGAAAAGGCTCGTTTGTACAATTGCATCAAAATCCGCATCTCAATTTCGGTGAACGATTCGATTTTATCCATCTCGACACCAGGACCTCCGAGTAACCGGTCTAGCATCGCGTATGAGATGTTCGGATTGACTTCGATGATGAATCGTCCGTTTAACGGTGGCGCCTCAATCAAGTTGATCATCGTCATGCTCGGAATGGAATGAATGAATTCATCGTACGGTAATTGTTCGACCGAGTTGACCGAAAACTGAACATATGTGCGAAGTTGAGCCGAGAAAAATGTCGTGAGCATACGCGTGAAATGTTCGTGAATCCGAGTTAAGCTGCGAATTTGGTCTTTTGAAAATCGAACGGCTCGCTTGAAGTCGTATTGTCGAACTTTCTTCTCTTCCTCTTGCGCGAGAAAGGAGTCCGCTTCGACATCCCCACTGCTTAAAGCAGATAGTAAGGCATCAATTTCTTGTTGAGACAGTACTTCTCCCATGATGCCACCTCACTGAATAATTTTCTTCGTCATATAGACGCGTTGGACTTCACCTTCTTCAAGCAGTCCGTTAAGTTGTTCTCGTAATGTTTGTTCGAACTTTTGCATATCTTCTTTTGTTGCCAATTGGGCTTTCGTCATCCCGGATAAATCACCCAAAATGACGTTGTGAACTTGGAACTTGCGTAGTTCTAAATTCTCTTTCGTTTCAGCCGAATCTGTGACAATCGTAAATTGAACGTTGATGAAACGCTCGTCTTGAATGTTGGTCGTCATGTCATCAGTCATGAAACTCCGTTCTGCCAACTCTTCAGCTGTGACAGGTTTCGTTTTAGCAGTGACGTTATCACCAAAGACATATTTGTAAGTCATGAATCCGGCACCGCCCATGACGAGCAGGACGACAAGCAGGATGATTACGACTTTTAGGCCGCCACCTTTTTTCTTTTCTTCTTCACTCATCTTCTTCACCTCTTGTGAACATCGTTCCGACTAAACCGATTGAGCGGTAAAAGGCTTCAGTTCGTTCAATGATTTGATCTTTCGTTTCTTTTACGAGATATGTTTTGCCATTAAACAATTGGATGATCGTGTCGGGCTCTGCCTTCACCGTTTCGATGAGCAAAGCGTTCAGCACGAACTCCTCACCGCGAAATGCCGTGACGCGAATCATCAGCGTTTCAAGTTGACGAGCTCTTGAAGGATCTCGTCCGATGTTGTGATAATGCGTGTGTTCGCCTGGAATCCACGCTGTGCCACGATCATTTCTGTGAACTCTTCTGAAAGGTCAACGTTTGACATTTCGAGTGCGCCTGAGACAAGTTCACCACGACCGTCAGAACCAGGTACGCCAAACTGTGGAGCACCGGAGTTTTGCGATTGTACGAAGTTGTTGGCACCGACTTTTGATAAACCGGCGTTGTTCGAGAAATTCGACGTCACGATATACCCAGCGATTTGTAATTCACCCGCACCATCAACAAAACTAACTTGTCCGTCTTTACTGATTGAAAGTGAACGAGCATCTGTTGGGATTTTAATTCGTCCATACTCAGGTGCTTTTGCAGTAGTATCATCCGCTGCATAGAATGCCAAATCTGCTCCTGGTCCAGTGAAGTCCCCTGCAACTGGAGTCGCAGCCACTCCTGGAGTTCCAGATGCTGGCAAAGTACTAGTCCGTGATCCAATGAGGTACGTACCGTCGCCCGTCACCAAGTTTCCTTGATTGTCCGTATAGAAGTTCCCTGCTCGAGTGTATTGGATTTGACCATTGACCATCGTCGCATAGAATCCTTCACCTGAAATCCCGACATCAAGCGCACGCCCTGTATTTTGCATTGCGCCTTGGTTATATACGTTATCGACCGTCGCCATGGTGCCCCCGAGACCGACTTCCTTCGGGTTAATACCACCTGTTGTCGCATTCCCAGCCGACGCACTTCCGACTTGCTGGCTAACGAGATCTTTAAAGGTAACGCGCCCTTTTTTATAACCAAACGTATTGACGTTGGCGATGTTGTTCCCGACGACGTCTAGCTTCGATTGGAAGTTCTTCAATCCACTGATTCCTGAGTACATTGCTCTTAACATAATGCATTCCTCCTATGCTTATTTGATCGATGTGATATCGTACACGCTGACGGATGTGCCGTCTTCAAGATCGGCCATATATCCGGTTAAGTCGTTACGAGAAATGGAAACGACACGACCTGTGCCTTTCGTCGTCTCTTCACTCGTTTCGGTTGTAAAGTTGATTGTTTTCCCAATCATGCTACTGTATTCAGAAATCGACGACATGTGACGGTCGACGAGAACCGAGTCGAGTTGTTTTGAGATGGCTTGCATTTGCTCGAGAGACGAGAACTGCGCCATCTGTGCGATGAACTCTTTATCCTCCATCGGCGACATCGGGTCCTGGTTCGCGATTTGAGCGAGCAGTAACTTCATGAACATGTCTTTATCATATTGATTCGTCGCTTTTGGGAGCGACTGGTCTGGCAATGTAAAATCATTCGTCTTCGGTTGGATGCTCGTCATCTTCAGACCCTCCTTTAGGCTGTTCTTGTGGTTGTTCTTGTTCCGGTTGCTCGGAACCGTCTGACAAGGCTGCTTTTGAATCGAGCGCTTGCTGTGTCAAGTTGACCTCGACCCGAACGTTTTGCGAATGGGGTGTCAACGTTTGTTGCAACTGTTGAACTTGCGATTGAATCAGTTGTTTCGCCTCTTGATTGCTGGCAAACATCTTGACGACAAGTTCTCCATTCTTCCGCTCTAGCTTGACGACGAGTTCCCCTAACTGCTCCGGATACAATCGTACGGTGAATACTTTTGAACCATCTGCCCCACTTTTGAACGGTGCCTTTTGCAAAGCCGCTTCAATCCGAGCTTGTAAATTCTCAGGAAGGGATCCTTTCGAAGCATACATGACCGTGTCCACGTCAATCTGTGGTCTTGACCAGTTCATCCCTTTCGGCATCCAGTCTACGTTATTTGGCTGTAGCGCAGGTTTTGCGATTTTTACGGTTTCAACATTTGACAAGACGGGAACTTCTTTCAATGTACCTTCGATTGGTCCTTTATATTGTGTGATGATCCGTTGCATCGTTTGAACCTGTTTGGCAAGTTCTTGGTTTGGAACTTGTTGAGTTAGTGCAATGTTGGTCGTCTGAGCATTTCCCTCTGTTTGCTTCGTAGTATGGACTTTCGGCGTAGTCGTCGTCTGTACAATCGCCGGTAAAACCGAAGACGGGATTTCAGTCTCAGGCGAAGGATTAGACAATTGACCGAGTAAACTTACATATGCATCCATAAACGTCCGATACGCATCTTGTGGCAGTGATTTTAGCCACTTCAATGTATCAGGCTTTTGAAACCATGTTTCGAGTTCCTGTGCCACTTTTTCCAAATCGACTGATCCTTCAGGAAGCACACCTTCTTCAAGTTGAGGAAGTTCTGCCTGCTCCCCTGAGCCTTGCATTGGGGCAAGCATCGCAGAAAGGAGGCTTAAAAATCCACCTGCTCCCTGTGATTCTCCCTCCACTGCTCCAGTACGAGCCATCGATCCTTGAATGGCTTGCGTCAATAAAGCGATATTCAATGTTGGCCCTCCCTTCTTGTGTTCATTGGAGAAGCTGCGTCACAACCGCAGCCTGTTGCGCATTCATTCGTCCTAAGATGTCTGCCTGTTGCTTAGGTGATAGCTCCTTCAACAGTTCTGCAACTTGAGGGCTTTCGAGTTCACCCATAATAGCTGCCGCCTGTTTGGCTGACATTTCTTCATAAACGCTGGCGACATCAGACGAGGTCTCCTCTTCTTTTGACGCTGCCTCTAGTTCCGAGACGAGTCGATCTCGTTCACGAATCAAATCGGTGATTTCTTCTTGTCTAGACTTTACTTCGTTCGTCAATTCAACATTTTCGTTGCGAAGTTTTTCAATCTCACTGTTCGCCGCTTTTAATCGGTTCGCTGCGTCCGAATCGATTCCCGTCACATTCACCTGCGTCTCCGTTTTTTTTGATTCTTCCGTTTTCTCGTCCTCGTTCACTTCTAATAAGGGAACGGATAAGAGCGGACGGTCCATCGCATAGTTCATGACGACAATCCCACCGACTAAGATGAAGATTGCTGGAATGAGGACCAACGCCACAATCATTTGCTTGCCTCGTTTATTGTTCTCTTTTGCCATGCTACTTCCCTTTCCCATGATGAATCACAGCAAGTTCATCCATCATTTGTTGCTCTGTAAGTTTAGCTACCGTCATCTCTTGCATGCTGACCTTTTCATGGAGCGTCACGTATTTCTTTTCTTCCACCACTTTACCGAGCAATCGTTCTTGCGACGCATGATAGCGATTGCGGGCCTGTTGTACGACGAGCTGTTGCGTTTCGATTTGACGTTTCACTTGCTCTCGCGTCTTTTCTCGATACTGCGACATGAGAAGGTCGATGTTTCCAGATTGTTCGTCTTGGTGTTTGATGAGCGACTCATACATGAGAAGAAGGTCATATAGCTTCTCCATCTCTGTCTCAAGTCTTGCCTTAAATCCTCTGACTTCTATGGCGGCATCTTCTTTTTCATGTTCCGCAATCGGCATGATTCGTTCTAATATGAGTCTATTCATGATTCACCTCGTGCAATATGTGACAAGTGGGTCATCGTCTGTTCGAAAGCAGCATCTTCTTCGATCGATTGTTTCAAAAACGTCAACAAGTATGGATATTTCTCCACAGCGGTATCAATTGAAGGATTGGTGCCTTTTTTATACGCTCCGATATTGATTAAATCTTCCGCGTCAATATAGGTCGCGAGCCAGCTGCGGAACGTTTGGGCCGCCTCTTTATGTTCCGGAGAAGCAATTTGGTTCATGACTCGACTGATTGATTTCAGTACATGAATGGCGGGAAACTGCCCGCGGTTTGCGAGCGCACGGTCCATGACGAAGTGTCCGTCTAAAATCCCACGCACCGCATCGGCAATCGGTTCATTCATATCATCTCCGTCGACGAGGACCGTATAGAACGCAGTGATCGACCCGGTTGCTGCTGTTCCGCTTCGCTCTAATAGTTGAGGTAGCATGGCGAATACGGACGGGGTGTATCCTTTCGATGTCGGAGGTTCGCCCGTCGCGAGACCGATCTCACGCTGCGCCATCGCAAATCGTGTCACCGAGTCCATCATCAAGACCACTTCTTTCCCTTGGTCCCGGAAGTACTCGGCAATCGCGGTCGCCGTGTAAGCTCCCTTCAACCGGACAAGCGGGGGTTGGTCGCTTGTCGCTACAATCACGACGGAACGAGCCATGCCTTCTGGTCCAAGTTCTTTTTCGATGAACTCTTTTACTTCCCGACCCCGTTCTCCAATCAAGGCGATGACGTTAATATCTGCCGAAGATCGTTTGGCAATCATCCCGAGTAAGGTCGACTTCCCTACACCGGAACCAGCAAACAAACCGACCCGTTGTCCTTTTCCTACAGTCAATAGTCCATCAATCATGCGTACACCGGTCGACAGCGCATCTAAAATCCTTGGTCGATTCAAAGGATTCGGAGGTTTACGTTGAACGTCATAACGCTTACCGGTCACAAGACGCTCACCTGAAAGTGGACGTCCTAAACCATCGAGCACTTGACCAATCAACTCTTCCCCTACAGGAACTTGAAGCATTTTTCCCGTTCCCTTTACAAGACACCCTGGCGCAATTTGCGTAGTTTCACCGTATGGCATGAGCAGAACACGCTCTTCATTGAATCCGACAACCTCTGCTTCAACCGTTTCATTCGACGGAAGGACAATCAAACAGCGTTCTCCGACAAATGCACTCGGCCCATTCGACTCAATCATCAATCCGATGACACGGCAAACTCGACCGATTTTTCGTGTGAACTCGCCGTCCGAAGACTGCTTGATTGAGTCAAGAACCTGCTCAATAAGCACCATCCGCTAAAACCTCCTCGATTTTAGCTTGAATTCGTTCGAAACTATACGTTAAATCGACTTCATTCCCACGATGTGGCGACTCGATTCGGACTGCCGTTTCATCCAATGATCCGTCCCCACGATATTTCAAAGGGGGTGTCTCTTCTGTCCGCCACATCGCTTCGAATTGCTGAATCGAGGCAAGACGTGTCGGATGAACAAAGATTGTGATTGCTTCGGCATCGATCCAATGTGACATTTGATCACGGATCATCGTCGCAAAGAGTTCTTCATCTTTCCGAACAAGTTCCGTTGTCACATGTGCACTGACCGAGATTGCCAACTCAATGAGTTGTTCTTCCGCTTGTCTCCATTTTTCTTCAAATAAGAGTTCAAGTTCGCTCGAAACGGAATTTAATCGTGTGGTGATGTCCTCGAACTCAGCCAATCCGTCCTGTCTACCTTGAAGGAGACCTTCCTGATACCCTTCTGAACGCGCCTCCTCGAACACCTGTTGTTTCAACCGCTCCAACTGTTCGACTTCGGTCAACTGAAACTGTTGAAATGCTTCTTCGTCCTGCTTCAACTTCTCATAGCGCGACTGAATGACATCGTGATGATTGATTCCGTCATTCGGTTCTATAATGGGTGTTTCTAAGCGCTTGGATTCAATCCGTTGCGGAATATTCGATGTTGCACGTTGGCGTTTGATCACATTAGACAACGATGTCATCTCCTCCACCTCGACTGATTACAATCTCACCGACGTCCTCTAGGCGACGAATGATTCCGACGATTCGGCTCTGTGCCTCTTCGACGTCACGCAACCGTACCGGTCCCATGAATTCCATATCTTCTTTGAACGTTTCGACCATACGTTGTGACATGTTTTTGAAGATAATTTGTTTGACTTCCTCCGAAGAGACCTTGAGCGCAAGTAACAAGTCGTCGTTCGCCACTTCGCGAATGATTCGTTGAATCGCACGAGAATCGAGCGTAACGATATCTTCGAAGACGAACATCCGCTTTTTGATTTCTTCTGCAAGTTCCGGATCTTCGATTTCGAGCGCATCGAGAATGGTACGTTCGGTCGTCCGATCTACACCGTTCAAGACTTCGACGACCGCTTCGATTCCACCAGATTGGGCATAATCTTGCATATCCGTCTGCGACAAGTTCTTCTCAAGGATTTGTTCCACTTCATGGATGACGTCTGGATTGAGTCGATCCATCGTCGCAATCCGTTTTGCGACTTCCGATTGAATCTCAGGTGGAAGTTCCGAGAGGATTTGCCCTGACTTGACGGGTTCTAAATGCGCTAAGATTAACGCAATCGTCTGTGGGTGCTCGTTTTGGATAAAGTTCAATAACTGTTTCGGGTCTGCTTTTCGTGCAAACTCGAACGGTCTGACCTGTAAGGTGGAAGTCAGACGATGAATCAATGCCATCGCCTTGTCTTCACCAACTGCTTTTTCAAGGACAGTTTTCGCAAACCCGATTCCGCCCTGAGTGATATAACTTTGTGCCATGGCGAGTTCATGGAACTCACCGAGAATACTATCCTTTTCTTCCGGGGACACTTTTTTTAACGCTGAAATTTGAAGCGTCAGTTGTTCCATCTCTTCTTCTGAAAGATGTTTGTAGACGTTCGCTGCCACTTCAGGTCCCAGGGAAATCATGAGCATCGCTGCTTTTTCGCGATTCGATTGTTTTGCATAGTTCACGTTACTCACTCCTCAGACATCCAAGTACGAAGCAGTTTAGCAAACTCTTCTGGATTACTTTCAGCTAATTTTTCTAACTGTTTCTTCTTCACTGCACCTTCGCCTCGCTCTTCGAGGTCTAGGTCAGGTACTTCATCTTCATATGGAATTTCCCATTCGTTCGTCTCTTCCACAACCTCTTGCTTCCGTCTACGCATCGCGAAGAAGATCAAGGCAAGAATTACGACTGCACCCGCCGCTGCCGCATACATCCACCAAGGTGTCGGTTGCTCTGTTGCTGCAACTTCTTCCACTTCAGCGAACGGTCTCGACACGACGACAACTTTCTGTTCGAGTTCATCATCCGTGATGGCTTCATCCGTCTTCGCTAACGACGTTCGAATAATGGAATACATCATCGTCTCGAGGTCGCCTTCTAACTGCGGATCGATACTTGTTGCGCCATCTGGTGGTTCAACGATGAGTTGGACTCCGAGGTCACGAATCGTATATGGTGCGTTTTGAATCTGCTTCGTGATGCGGTTGACCTCGTAATTGATGATTTCATGATTCTTTTCACTTTCTTCTGTGCCATCGCCAGTCGCTGCCGGGAAGTTGATTGTGTCGTTCTCACCAGTTCCCGTCGCTTCTGTCGCCGTACCTGTTCCGCCAGTGTATGCTTCAGCAATCCGCTCGGCAGACGTGACGATGCCTTCCATGTTTTCTTCATCGACCGGCGTGACAAGATTCTGTTCTTCAGCCGTTTGTGTCGTGTCGATGTCTGCTGTGACGGAAACGAGTACGCTTCGTTCGCCGAGTAGAACCGAGAGCATCTGTTGGATTTGTTGACGTACGTCTTTTTCGACTTGTCGCTTCAACGCCAATGGATCTGACGAGGAACCTCCAGCAACAACAGTCTGGTCGAGATCATAATACGTGAAGTATTGGTCCATAATTGAAATGTTTTCCGGTTTCAAGTTCGGGACACTCTTACTAATCAAATGATAGAGACCTTTTACTGTGTTTGGTTCTAAATTCGTCCCCGCTCCGATGTTCAAGACGATGGACGCGGTAGGCTCACCTTGATCTTCTGCCAAGAAGACAGACTTCTCAGGAAGTGAGATGATTACTTTCGCTTGATTGATTCCTTCAATCTGTGTGATGAGTCGCTCTAGCTCCGTTTGCATCGCACTACGTTCGATGACAGCCATCTCACGGTCTGTCGTTCCGAACCCTGCGTTTTCGCTGAAGAAACTATAATCAATCGAGCCGGACTTTGGAATCCCGGCAGCAGCCAAACTCACTTTCAACTGATCGACCATTTCAGTCGGCACATACACGCTCACACCGTTCGAAGTCGCCTTGATTTCCGACTGTACCCCGTCTGCTGTCAACTTCTCTGTCACTTCGCCCGCTTCTTGAGCAGACAAGTTTGTATAGAGAGGTGCCATGTTTGGCCTTGAAAGGAAGAATGTGAGTACGAGGGCCGCGATTAGTATGACCGCGATCGAGATGCCCCATACGAGTTTACGTTTCGCTGGCATCGCCTTTAATGCACCGGTCATGGATTTGAATCGTTCTTTTAATTGTTCATTCATCGCAACTTGTCATCCTCTACAATTAAACTTGCATTCGCATCATTTCTTGATAGGCCTCAACAGCCTTGTTCCTCACCTCGATGGCAAGTTGCATCGCAATCGACGACTCTTCACTTTGAATCATCACCTGATGAAGGTCAGCTTTCCCGACCGCCAAATCTTTACGGGCTTGACTAGTCGCTTGTTGTGTCTCATTTAATGCGTTCATCGCTTCATTCAAGTATGACCCAAATTGAGACGGGTTCGTTTTATTCAGTGATGGCGTGAGTTCTGGGCTCATCAATTGAATTGGATTAATTTGCATCCGTTAACACTCCTTATCCTTTACCAATCTCCATCGCTTTTACGAGCATCGCCTTCGAGGCGTTCATCGCTGCAATGTTTGCTTCGTACGAACGAGTCGCACCCATTAAATCGACCATTTCTTTCAAGAGATCGACGTTCGGCATTTGTACGTACCCCCGCTCATCCGCATCGGGATGATTCGGATTATAAGCCAATTTATACGGTGCATCGTCTTCGATGATTTGAGATACCTGCACCCCTCCATTAACGGCATCCATTTGCTTCCGGAATGGCGCTTCTTGCAACACGGTCATCTTTCGTGTGTATGGTTGCCACTCTCCGTCCACGAGTCTCCCGCGAGTCGTCTGAGCGTTGGCGATGTTCGCCGACACGGTATCCATTCGTAGCCGTTGTGACGTCAACGCTGAAGCTGAAATATGAAAACTATCAAACATTCCCATTGATTAACGACCTCCCCGAATAACAGATTTTAATCCCCCGAGCCTACGATTCAATTGCTCCATCATCGCCTCATACTGGAGTTGGTTTCGTGCCAGCTCACTCATTTCATAATCCAAGTCGACGTTGTTGCCATCACTCCTCATGGCGCCACCAGCTCGATCGATGACCTTCGACTGGGTCGAGTCACTCGGACGACCACCTTGCAGCTTGAGTCGCATCTCACTCTGAAGCGTCTGCTCAAACACAGCCTGTTTGGCTTTGAAATTCGGCGTATCAATGTTTGAAAGGTTATGACTGATGACCTTTTGGTTAAGGACTGAATGGTTGATGGCTTGCTTTAGTAATTGATAGTCACTACCAATCCAATTCACGGCGTTCACTCACTTTCATATAATGACTACTAAATATACCTCATTTGGAAAATCTACTATTTCATTGAAACAAATCTGTAACAGTTCTGAAAGATATTTTTTAAAACATAGGTAAATGGCTTAATATCTTTTTGTCGAATTCATGTCAAAAGGTGAAAATAATTACTTTTGTACTAAAAAAAACCGCCTCCTTATCAAGGAAAGCGGTTTTTTAGGAATAAAGTCCCTTTTAAAAGTGTTTTCAATGGAAATCACACATCGAAAGTTGTATTTCAGTTTGATTTCAGTTTTTGTAATTCAAACAAGAAGTTGTCATTTAATATCTTGATATACGTTCCTTTCATTCCTAAAGAACGTGATTCAATGACCCCTGCACTTTCTAATTTCCGAAGTGCGTTGACGATGACCGAACGCGTGATTCCCACTCTGTCGGCAATTTTGGAAGCAACTAGCAATCCTTCGTTTCCACCAAGCTCTTCGAAGATATGTTCGATTGCCTCAAGCTCTGAATACGATAACGAGTTAATCGCCATCTGGACGACCGCTTTCTTACGTGCCGACGTTTCGGCTTCCGCAGCCTTCTCACGAAGGATCTCCATTCCAACTACAGTTGCAGAGTACTCCGCGAGAACGAGGTCATCTTCTGTGAATTCATTCGCCAATCGACCGAGTACGAGCGTACCTAAACGTTCTCCTCCACCGATGATTGGAACAATCGTCGTCATGGAGTTGAGGAATAGATCGTGGTTCTCGACTGGGAACGCTGTATATTCACTATCGATATCGATGTTCGCTGTCGTTTCTTTCACATTGAACAAGTTCGAAGCATATGGCTCCGGGAACTGTCGATCGACTAAGAATGCTTTCATCCGGTCATTCTCAATCTGTTGTTTGATTGCAAAACCGAGAAGTCGTCCCCGACGGCTCACGATAAATGTGTTGGACTCAAGGACTTCACGCATTTTGTCCGCCATTTCTTTAAAGTCAACGTGCGCACTTGCCTCTTGTTGAAGCATTGTGTTTAACTGGCGTGTTTTTTCTAGTAAGTTCATATTCTCTATTTCCTCCCTGTATGTGCATACAGAATCTTATAATATATATTGGCTCAAATCACGATCGTCGGCGATGGAACCGACTTTTGCTTGTACGTAAGCGGGTGTGATTTCTACGGTTGTTTGTGGCATATCTGCCGCTTCAAATGATAAATCTTCTAAGACGCGCTCCATTATAGTATAGAGGCGACGTGCACCGATGTCATCGGTCTCCCGATTGACATGTGTCGCAATTTTCGCAATTTCTTCAATGGCCTCATGCGTGAAACGGACCGTGATTTCTTCAGATTCTAACAAGGCCGTATATTGTTTAATGAGTGCCTGTGACGGTTCTGTCAAAATCTTGACGAAGTCTTCTTCCGTCAAGCTGCTCAATTCAACACGAATTGGGAAGCGTCCTTGTAGCTCTGGAATCAGGTCAGACGGCTTAGCCATATGGAATGCACCGGCCGCGATGAAAAGAACATGATCCGTTTTAACCGGTCCATACTTCGTGACGACCGTAGATCCTTCTACAATCGGAAGAATGTCACGCTGCACCCCTTCACGGGATACTCCGGCGTGATCTTGTGATTTTGTGGCGATCTTATCGATTTCATCCACGAAGATGATACCCATCTGTTCACTGCGCCGCACGGCTTCATCGTGGACTTCGTTCAAGTCCAGCAAGTTCTCTGCTTCTTCAGCAATGAGAAGCGGTCTTGCTTCACGAACCGTCAGCTTACGTTGTTTCCGTTTCTTTGGAACGATTTGACCGAGCATATCCTGAAGATTCGACAAACCTTCCATCCCTTGACCCTGAAACAAATCCATCGTCTGCTTTTCTTCTAATTCCACTTCAATCACGCGTTCTTCGAGTTCACCGAGTTCGAGCAAGCGTCGAAGTTGCGAACGGTCATTATTGGATGTGTCCGACGTGGTTTCTGGCTGTTGTGTCTGTCCGCCGAACAACGCTTCGAACGGATTCGATGCAGTAGGTGTCGCTTTTGCTTTTCCTTGTAGCGCATCTAAAAGGCGTTCCGTCGCCGCACGTTCCGCTGGCTCCTTCACATCTTCTTTTTTCTCTTCTTTGACAAGACGAACCGATGCCTCAACGAGATCACGTACCATCGATTCAACGTCACGACCGACGTAACCAACTTCCGTAAATTTCGTTGCTTCTACCTTCACAAACGGTGCACCGACAAGCTTAGCTAACCGTCGAGCAATTTCGGTCTTTCCGACCCCGGTCGGTCCGATCATCAAAATATTTTTTGGTGTAACCTCATCGCGAAGGTCTGCACTTAACTTTTGACGACGATAGCGATTTCGTAGAGCAATCGAAACTGCTCGCTTGGCATCCTTTTGTCCGATTACAAAACGGTCTAACTCCGTTACGATTTGTCTAGGTGTCAACTCTCGGTTCATTCAGCAGCGCCTCCAATCGTTTCTACAATGACTTGATCATTTGTATACACGCAAAGCTCACCAGCGATTTCAAGAGCGGCACGCGCGATTTCTTCAGCAGACTTTTCAGCAGAATGGCGTACGAGTGCGCGACCTGCCGCTAAGGCATAGTTCCCACCGGATCCGATTGCAAGAATTCCATCGTCCGGCTCAATCACTTCTCCATTCCCAGAGACGAGCAAAAGATGATCGGCATCCATCACAATCAATAGTGCCTCGAGTTGACGCAACATCTTATCCCCACGCCATTCTTTCGCAAGTTCTACCGCTGCTCGCGGCAAGTTACCGTTATACATTTCAAGTTTCGATTCAAACTTTTCAAACAATGTGAAAGCATCGGCTACGCTACCTGCAAAACCGGCAACGACTTTCCCGCCATAAAGGCGTCTGACTTTCTTCGCCTTGTTTTTCATGATGACGGCATTCCCGAATGTGACTTGGCCATCTCCACTCATCGCACATTGGCCATTGTGTCGAACTGCAAAAATCGTTGTTGCATGAAACATATCGTAACCTCCTACTTTCTTGGATGTGTCGCTTGATAAATCGACCGAAGTCGTTCGGTCGATACATGGGTATACCGCCCGGTCGTCGACAAGGACTCATGCCCAAGCAACTCTTGGACGGCACGCAAGTCCGCTCCCCGTTCTAACAAGTCCGTCGCAAAGCTGTGTCGCAACGAGTGCGGGGTAAGTGTTTTATGTACCCCACTGTCTTTTCTCAAACGTTTCATGACATAGCGGATTTGGTCTGTTGTCATCCGATTCCCTTTTTGACTCAAAAATAATGCGGTTTCTGTCGGGAGTCCGACACCTTGGCGTAATTCGATATAACGCTGCAAAGCATGTACGGCATATTGTCCGATCGGGACATATCGTTCTTTCTTCCCTTTTCCCATCACATGGACAAAGGATAAAACCTCATCGAACGAGGAAAGGTTCATCCCACACAGTTCAGCGACGCGGATTCCCGTCCCATAGAGCACTTCTACGATGGCGACGTCCCTCGCCTGTAAAAAAGGATCTTCCTGCCTCGAGGCAGCCTCCAACAGTTGCTCGACTTCCGTCGGGACGGCAAAGGTCGGCAAGGACTGTCTCTTTTTCGGTGAGGTCAGGTCGTGGAACAACGGTTCTCCACCTTGTTCTCTTGCCATAAACTTCCCGAATTGCTTGAAACAAGATACTTTTTGGGACACCGTAGACGCGGCCAATTGTTTCTCATAAAGGACATATAAATAACGCCGCGCCGTCTGAGCATCGTAGGGATCTTGATGCGTCGATTGGCAATATGCGGCGTACTGGTCGAGCGTTTGCTCGTAAGAGCGTTTCGTATGAGGAGACAGTCGACGTTCAATTTGGCAGTAGCGTAAAAAGGATTGTCGATCCTCTAAAAATCCCATTTTATCGCCTCCTCGATGACTCGTAAAAACGCATGTTCTCGTCAAATCGAAATTAGCATAGCATACAGAATGTAAGGTGACAATAGATAGCCGTTCAATAATCTGAAAATTTTCAAAGTATGAAACAAAATACACAATTGAAATTTTACTTCAAAACAAAAGAGCCAAAAAATGGCTCTCCTGTTCAAAGATTTTTATACTGTTGTATCGTTTCTAACGCACGGTTCGCGTAACGCTCGTACCGTTCTTGTTTCTTCATCTTTTTCGGAGCGTCTTCTAGTGATGGCACCAATCCGAAGTTTGCATTCATCGGTTGGAAGTGCTTCCCGTCGGCTGTCGTGATATAATGCGCCATCGAACCAAGCATCGTCTCACGCGGGAGAACGACGAGTTCTTCACCTGCGATCATCTTCGCCGCATTGATCCCAGCTAGAAGCCCGGACGCTGCCGACTCCACATATCCTTCTACCCCTGTCATCTGACCGGCGAAGAAGAGCGTGTCACGTGTACGCGCCTGATACGTCGGCTTGAGTAAGCTCGGTGAGTTGATGAACGTGTTACGGTGCATGACACCGTAACGGACGATGTCCGCATTCTCGAGTCCCGGGATGAGACGGATGATGCGCTTCTGTTCGCCCCACTTCAGGTGTGTTTGGAAGCCTACCAAGTTATACAGTGTGCCCGCCGAGTTGTCTTGACGAAGTTGAACGACGGCATATGGACGTTTTCCTGTCTTCGGGTCTTCTAATCCGACCGGCTTCATCGGTCCGAAAAGAAGCGTCTTTTTCCCACGCTCGGCCATGACTTCAAACGGCATGCATCCTTCAAAGTAAATCTCTTTTTCAAACTCTTTTAACGGAACGACTTCTGCCTTGATCAGCTCTTCGTAAAACACGTCAAACTCTTCTTCTGTCATCGGACAGTTCAAGTAAGCGGCTTCACCTTTGTCGTAACGCGATTTCAAATAGACTTTATCCCGATCAATCGTATCACCATCTAGAATTGGTGCTGCCGCGTCATAGAAGTAGAGATAATCTTCTCCTGTGAACGCCTTGAGTGATGCAGAGAGGTCAGGGGAGGTCAAAGGGCCAGTCGCCACGATGACGATCCCTTCAGGAATCTCTTTGAGCTCTTCGTTGTGCACTGTGACATTCTCGTGGTTCTTTAGCTTCTCGGTGATGAATCCGGCAAACTCATGACGATCGACGGCAAGGGCACCCCCAGCAGGTACACTTGCCGTATCCGCCGCCTTTAAGATGAGCGAGTCAAGCGTACGCATTTCTTCTTTCAAGACACCTACGGCATTTTGAAGACCGTTCGCACGTAGCGAGTTCGAACAAACGAGTTCTGCAAATTGATCCGTGTGGTGCGCCGGTGTTTGACGAACCGGTCTCATTTCATATAAATCTACTTGAATACCGCGCTTAGCGAGTTGCCAAGCCGCTTCGGAGCCGGCCAATCCGGCCCCGATTACAGTTACACGTTGTTGCAACATTAATCCTCCTCTTGCTGATGTACCTCGGTGTGGGTACAGTTCGTACATTGATATTTTACGCCGTCTTTAATTTTTTTCTCGACCATCAAACTGTCGCATACAGGACACGGTTTCGCAACCGGTTTATCCCATGAGACGAATTCACATTCCGGATAGTTCGAGCAACCATAGAAGAGACGACCTTTTTTACTGCGACGTTCCACGATTTGTCCATCCTTACAGTTCGGACACGGGACACCGATTTCGACTTGTACCGGTTTCGTGTTCGTACAGTTCGGGAAGTTCGAGCACGCCATGAACTTGCCGTACCGTCCCATTTTGATGACCATCGGTGAACCACAGACTTCACAGTCGATTCCGGCTGGTTCATCCTTCACTTCGATTTTCTCGATTTCTTCTTCAGCACGCTTCAATCGTTTCTCGAAAGAACGATAAATCGGCGCGACGACTTCCGTCCACTCGACTTCCTTATGCTCAATCGAATCAAGAAGGGTCTCCATGTCGGCTGTGAACTGGACCGTGATGAAGTCGTTGAAATACTCATCAATCATCTCGATGACGAGTTCTCCAAGTTCAGTCGGTAAAAACTTCTTCTCTTCGAGAACGACATAACCGCGTCGTTGGATCGTGTCGAGTGTCGGCGCGTACGTCGACGGACGACCAATCCCGAGTTCTTCCATCGCTCGAACGAGTCGCGCCTCTGTATAACGAGGTGGCGGTTGTGTGAAGTGTTGTTTCGGCTCAATCGTTTCAAACGTCACGGTATCATCCACTTCGAGAGGTGGCAATAATCCTTCCTTCTCTTGGTTCGTGTCCTCAATGTCATCGTCTTTCGACTCGATATACACTTTCATGAAACCAGGGAATTTGACTGTCGACCCGTTCGCACGGAAAATCATCCCGTTCGACTCGACGTCGATTTTGACCGTATCAAGAACAGCTGGCGCCATTTGGCTCGCAATCAATCGTTCCCAAATCAACTTATACAGTCGCAACTGGTCACGTGACAGATATGGCTTCAAGGAAGCTGGGTCGCGGAGTGCCGAAGTCGGACGTATCGCTTCGTGCGCGTCTTGGGTATTCGCTGATTTCTTTTCTTTTTGTTTCTGTAAGGCGACATACTCTTCACCGAATGTCGATTCGATATATTCCTTCGCCTCCGTCTTCGCCAAATCAGAGATACGTGTCGAGTCGGTACGCATATACGTAATCAAACCGACTGTACCTTCTTTTTTGCCGAGATCGATTCCTTCATATAATTGCTGCGCGAGCATCATGGTCTTCTTCGCACGGAAATTCAATTTACGGGCAGCATCCTGCTGCAATGAACTTGTCGTGAACGGTAGCGAAGCGTTCCGCTTCCGTTCTTTCTTCGTTACATCAATGACTTTAAACGTATCATCAATGGTATTGAGGACAGATTGCGCGTCTTCTTCAGACTTCAATTCCATCTTCTTCCCATCTTTTCCGTAAAATGAAGTCTCGAACGTTTCCCCATCATGATTTAAATCAAGTTTAATCGTCCAATACTCTTCCGGGTCGAACGCGTTAATTTCGCGTTCACGGTCGATAATCATCTTCACGGCTACCGATTGAACTCGCCCTGCAGACAATCCTTTTTTGACTTTCTTCCATAATAATGGGCTCATCCCGTATCCGACAAGACGATCTAAAATACGTCGGGCTTGTTGTGCATCGACAAGATCGTGATTGATCTTACGTGGATGTTTAAACGATTCTTTAATCGCATCTTTCGTAATTTCGTTAAAGACGACACGACATTCTGTCGTTTCATCGACACCGAGTGCGCGTGCTAAATGCCAAGCAATCGCTTCCCCTTCTCTATCGGGGTCGGCCGCGAGAAAGATTTTTGTCGCTTTTTTCGCTGCTGTCTTCAATTCTTTCAATACCGGTCCTTTACCACGGATGGTAATATACTTCGGTTCAAAGTCGTGTTCAACGTCTACACCGAGTTGACTTTTAGGCAAGTCAATCACGTGCCCCATCGAAGCTTTGACCATATAATTCGGACCTAAATAACGTTTAATTGTTTTTGCTTTCGCAGGTGATTCGACGATCACCAGATATTTTGCCATACATCTGCTCCCCTTTTAGAGGTCATTTAAATCCCTACCATAATATTCATGTTCTCACCGGTTTGTCAACGTACAATCTTGAGATCTCGAATAATTTGATCGGAATTCGTCAATGGAATCGCACCTTCTTCAATCAACCGGTTCGGTCCCTCCGCGAGTGGATCAAGGGGTGAACCTGGCACCGCAAATACCGTTTTCCCTTGCTCTAGAGCATGTCCGACCGTATTCATCGTCCCACTCTTTCGTCTCGCCTGTATAACGACCAACGCATCGCCAAGACCACTGACCAAACGATTTCTTTCCAAAAATTGAAATTTTTGAATCGGCGTGTTTGGTACATATTCACTAAGTAAGACTCCCTCTTGTGGAATCTGTAAAAGCATGTCTCGGTTCGCCTCCGGATAGAGCCGGTTCAGTCCAGCTCCCAGTACCGCCACAGTTGGTCGATGAGCGAGAAGGGCTTGGGCGTGGACGAGCCCGTCGATTCCGAGGGCGCCACCTGAAACAGATACAGTTTCTTCTATTAAAGAGTGATAGTGATTCACGAGCGGTTGACTGATACGATTCAACTCACGACTTCCGACCATCGCAGTCGTTCTTTCTTGTAGTACCTCTAAATCTCCATGATAAAACAAGCAATATGGTGGGTTGGGGATGTCGAGTAACCGTTTCGGAAACAAGTCGTCTTCCCATGTGACGAAATGTTTATACGACTCCAATGCGTGCCAGGCTCGTTCAGCCCGTCTCCAGACATGTTCAGAAAATTGTGTGCGATGTGCTCCGAGTGTCCCGTTTAAATAATGATGCACAAACTCAACTGGCATTCGTGCTGCAGCAAACCGAGCTATTGTTTGATTCATCACAAACTCTCCTTTAAAAAAATGAGGGATGCAAGCATCCCTCAAGATTCTCATGTCGTCGGTTGACCCGTGACACATGCTTCGTATAATCCTTGCTGTTTCAAGACACGAATCAACGTTTCACCGATAACCGCTGGTGTTTCAGCGACTTCGATTCCATTCGCGTTCAATGTCTTGATCTTCTCAGCAGCCGTCCCTTTACCACCTGAGATGATTGCGCCCGCATGTCCCATGCGCTTGCCTTCAGGAGCCGTCTGGCCGCCGATGAAACCGATGACTGGTTTCGTCATGTTGGCTTTTACCCATTCAGCTGCCTCTTCTTCAGCCGTTCCACCGATTTCCCCGATCATGATGACCGCTTTCGTGTCCTCATCTTCGTTGAACGCTTTAAGCGTATCGATGAAGTTCGTTCCGTTGACCGGGTCTCCCCCGATTCCAACAGCTGTCGATTGTCCGATACCTGCTGTCGTCAACTGATGAACCGCCTCATACGTGAGCGTCCCAGAACGTGATACGATTCCGACGTGCCCTTTCGTATGAATGTAGCCAGGCATGATGCCAAGTTTCGCTTCTCCAGGTGTGATGATACCAGGACAGTTCGGTCCGATTAAACGAGCCGGTTTGTCCTCGAGATAGCGCTTCACTTGAATCATGTCCACAACTGGGATCCCTTCTGTGATACAGATGATGAGCTCGATGCCGCTGTCTGCCGCTTCCATGATTGAATCCGCTGCGAAAGCAGGTGGAACATAGATGATCGATGCATTGGCACCAGTTGCTTCGACCGCTTCAGAGACGGTGTTGAAGACTGGAACGTTGTCGAGGACCGTCGTGCCACCTTTACCAGGTGTGACACCACCGACTAATTTCGTGTTATATGCGAGCATCTGTTCACCGTGGAACAGACCTTGCTTCCCTGTAATCCCTTGAATGATTACTTTCGTATCTTTATCCGCCCAAATACTCATGTCGTTTCCCCCTTATCGAACAAGTGCTGCGATTTTTTCTGCACCGTCAGCCATCGAGCTGGCCGTCGTAATCGCAAGTCCAGATTCATCGAGAATGCGCTTCCCGGCATCAACGTTCGTTCCTTCTAAGCGAACGACGAGTGGTAAGTCGAGTCCGATTTCTTTCGTCGCAGCGACAATCCCCTCTGCGATGATGTCACATTTCATGATCCCACCGAAAATGTTAACGAAGATCCCTTTGACCTGGTCATCAGACAAAATCAACTTGAATGCTTCTGTTACTTTTTCTTTCGTCGCACCGCCACCTACGTCGAGGAAGTTAGCGGGTTCAGCGCCGTAATGTTTGATGATATCCATCGTTGCCATCGCAAGACCGGCACCGTTGACGAGACAACCGATGTTTCCGTCGAGTGCGATGTAGCTGAGGTCGTGTTTTGACGCTTCTACTTCACGTGGGTCTTCTTCCGTCGTATCACGAAGAGCAAGGACGTCCGAGTGACGATAGAGCGCGTTGCTATCGAAGTTCAACTTCGCATCGAGCGCGATGACGTTACCGTCTTTCGTCGTGACGAGCGGGTTGATTTCCGCGATTGTGCAATCTGTCTCGACGTACACTTTATACAGCTTCATGACCATGTCACTAAACTTATTGACAAGTTTCGTCGGGACTTCCATTTTGAATGCGAGACGACGCGCCTGGAATGGACGTAAGCCAACGACCGGGTCGACGATCTCTTTATGAATCTTCTCTGGTGTATGTTCAGCGACTTCTTCGATGTCCATTCCACCTTCAGATGAACCCATGATGACAATTCGGCCGATCGAACGGTCAAGCACGAGTCCTAAGTAAAATTCTTGGTCAATCGCAGAACCTTCTTCGATATAGAGACGCTGGACAACTTTTCCTTCCGGACCTGTTTGGTGTGTCACGAGCGTTTTCCCGAGAATCTCTGAAGCATATTGCTTCACTTCTTCATCTGTCTTCGCAAGTTTAACACCACCCGCTTTACCGCGGCCACCTGCGTGGATTTGAGCTTTTACTACCTTCACTTCACCTTCAAGCTTCGCAGCAGCTGCAACAGCTTCTTCAACAGTAAAGGCCGGATAACCCGTCGGAACGGCTACCCCAAACTCTCTTAACAATTCTTTCGCCTGATACTCATGGATATTCATATGTTTTCCCCCTTAGTCCCCTTTAATATCGGCACGTCTATTGTAACGAAAAACTGAAAGCGCTGTCTATCGTTCTTGCTTTAAGTTTTCATCTTTTTTTCACATATATCCCTAGACAAATCAAATTTTATCCTGTTCCATCTGATAAAGAAACACAAAAAGTTCGGCAATGACTTGATAGACGTCCTCTGGAATCTGCTCTTCAATGTTCAAGGCCGACAGTAACGAGAGGAGCGCTGGGTCTTCATGGATAGGAATGCCGTTCGCTAAAGCAACTTCAAGCATCCGCTCGGCCACGATACCCGTTCCTTTTGCTACGACATGGGGCGCATCCATCGACTGCTCATAGGAGAGCGCCATCGCTTTCTTCTGGTCTTTCATATTTGGAGGTCCACCTTTCCGAGCGGTGCAAACGTTGCCGGAACGTGTTCACGCTTCGCTTCATACGAAAATGAAGACAGTTCGAATGACACCTTTTTTAAACCTTCTTTCAAAAGTGGTTCGTATGTACGGACGTATTGAGCCAAATCGTGTTGCTCATTGAATACACGTACGGACACGTAACGCTTTTGAATCAACACATCAATTCCGGTCTCACCATATCGCGGCGTTTCAAGAAACAAGACGATCCGCGCATGATCCGAGTCCATCGTCTCTCGTTTCGGGGCCTCTAGACGAAGTTGAACGTTTTCAAACGGACCCAATTGCGGTATGTGAAATGCTTGAGCGACGAACGGCGGGCTTTGGCTCGCGTTGAACGCTTCCTGCGCACGCACGAACTGCTCGAACTTCGGCTCACCTTTCGCTTTGAACAGTTCCCCGACGAGCGCTTTTACATCCTGACCTGCGCCGCTTTCTAACGCGGTTTTGCCGGCCGTCTTCACGGAGTCCGGCGTCAGCATCGGTTCTCGCATCAGGCGTCCGAGCTGTTCTCCTAACGCCTGCAGAGGCGACTTGGCTGTCATGAGCGATTCTGTCGCTTGCGTGACGACCTTCAAGACAAGCTTCGGTTCAACGTCCGTGACGACCAGCTTATACGTGACGTTCTCTTTCACGTTCGCATTGACACCGACCCGGAAAATCCCTTGGGGTAGTTGCATAACCGCCTCGTTGCCAGGTAAGAGCTGCAACACCTTTCCAACGACTGTGTTCCCTAGTAATAGCGGGCGTGACGTCTGTTCCGTCACTTTGAACGGCATCACCCCTTGATGATCGATCCGCAACGCAACCACTCCTTTCACATATGCTTGATGGGGGCAAACGTACGGCGATGAATCGGAGTCACCCCAAGGCGTCTTAACCCTTCTAAATGAGCCTCTGTTCCATATCCTGCGTTTTTCGCAAATCCGTATCCAGGATACGTCAAATCATATTCTTCCATCATCCGGTCCCTTACCACCTTAGCGACGACACTTGCCGCGGCTATCGACACACTGAGCGTGTCCCCTTTAATCAATGACTGTTGAGGGATGTCGAGCTCGAGTTTCATGGCGTCAATCAATAGGGCGTCTACTTCTCCGACTTGATGAATCGCCTCTGTCATCGCTAGTTTCGTCGATTCGTATATATTGATGACATCAATCGTCTTCGGCTCGACGATGCCGACACCGACCTCCGCGACCTCGATGATGTGTGCGTATGCTGCATCCCTCGCCGTTTTGGACATTTTTTTCGAATCATTCAATCCCGCGAGATAGAACCCATCCGGTAACAAGACTGCAGCAGCCACGACCGGTCCCGCGAGCGGTCCCCGTCCGACCTCATCGACTCCGACAATTCGAGTGAAGCCTCGCGCCTTCCATTCATGTTCATACGTCATGCGACGTTCGAAATCGACCTGTAACGCCCGTTCTCGCTCGAATTGACGCTGTTTTTGCCGAAGCAACGTTTGCACGCCCGTTCGAGGGTCTCGTGACAAGGTCGGGAAGATTTGTACCCATTCTTCATATCGGATGTCCTCTAGTTGTTGTTTAATCTGTTGAATCGTCACGGTCTTCCTCCTATTCAAAAAAGCCCTGTGTGCACAGGGCTTTACGCCATTTCGTGATCAGCCGGTGTCTCAAGCGAGATCCGTCCAATTTTTTCATGTCGTAGTTCATTCAAAAGTAGTTCGCTCGCTTTTTCGAAATCGACGTAACCGCCACTGATGAGACCACGCTTTTTCCCGATCAACTCAAGGAGCTCAACGCTGTCCTCGGGTAACGTTTCAAGTTTGAATCGTTCCTTTAATTGTTCAGGATAACGAGCATGCAACTCGCGAACCGTATACAAGGCGATATCATCCAAGTTGAGAATCTCGTCTTTGATAGCGCCAGTCGCGGCTAGACGATATCCGACAAGTTGGTCCTCAAATTTCGGCCAGAGAATCCCCGGCGTGTCCAACAGCTCCATCTCGCCGCCTTTCATCTTGATCCACTGTTGACGCTTCGTCACACCAGGACGGTCGCCCGTGATGGCGATGTTTCGTCCGGCGAGACGGTTGATGAGCGTCGACTTCCCGACGTTCGGGATTCCGATGATGAGCGCACGGATCGGTCCGGGGTTCCGCCCCTTCTCACGCATCCGGTCATGCTTTTCTTTCATCAACTTCTGAGCACCCGTGATGAGCTGTTTCAAGCCTTTGCTATGTTTCGCGTCGACAGCGACAACCTCGACTTCTTCGCGTTTCAAGGCACGTAACCACGCCTCCGTCACGACGGGGTCGGCCATGTCTGCTTTGTTCAAGACGATAAGACGGGGTTTTCCCGCTGTAATCTCATCGACCATCGGGTTGCGACTCGACTGAGGCACTCGTGCATCTACGAGTTCGATGACGACATCGATTAGCTTTAATTTTTCAGTTACTTGTCTTCTTGCTTTGGCCATGTGGCCAGGAAACCATTGAATTGCCAAAAAAGCACCACCTTAATCTTCTACCGTGCCAACATCATCGAGTGGCCAGAAGATGAAGTTCGTCTTGCCGACAATCTCCTCTTTCGACACAAATCCGATCTCACGGCTGTCTTTCGAGTTTTGACGATTGTCTCCCATGACGAAGTATGATTCCTCTGGAACGACCGACTCACCCGTCACTTGTTCGAGTGTGAAGTTCTCGGTCAACGGGAACCCGTTCATCTGGGCACGAAACTCGTCTAAATACGGCTCTTCTACCGCTTCACCATTAATATAAAGCACATCATCTCGATATTCGAGCGTGTCGCCTGGGATGGCGATGACACGTTTAATATAGTCTTTTGATTCAGTCGCATGGAATACGACGATATCACCTCGGTCTAGCTCCCCAACATAGTTCGAAATTTTACTGACGATCATCCGATCCGCATTGTGGAGTGTCGGCATCATCGACTCTCCTTCAACGATGACAGGAACGAAGATGAACGTCCGGATGACGAACGCGATGACAAGAGCGACCACGATGGCTTTTAGCCAACTAAACACTTCTTTCAACTTCACTCACTCCTCTATCCATTTGAACTTATTGTACTAGAAAAAAAGAAGCTTGTCGCAAGCGACAAGCTTAATTCCCATCTTAACGACGGATTTCTTTAATACGTGCTGCTTTACCGCGAAGGTTACGGAGGTAGTAAAGTTTCGCACGGCGAACTTTACCGTAGCGTACGACTTCGATTTGTGCAACGCGTGGTGAGTGAAGCGGGAATGCACGCTCAACACCTACGCCGTAAGAAATCTTACGGACTGTGAATGTTTCGCTGATGCCGCCACCTTTACGCTTGATTACAACACCTTCGAAGATCTGGATACGCTCACGCGTTCCCTCTACAACTTTAACGTGGACACGTACTGTGTCACCAGGACGGAAAGCAGGTACGTCCGATTTGAATTGTTCTTCTGTGATTTCACGGAACAGTTTTTGTGTGTTCATGAATCATATCTCCTTTTTCTTCAATGTTCATATCTTCATATGCCCAAGCATCCAATAGCGGAACATCGGTAATCGATGGGTTTAACCCACATGCTCAAACATAGCATATATTTCTCAATCGCGCAACGATTGCAGAAACTTTTTATCGACATCCGTCAACTCGACATGTTCGAGCAAATCCGGACGTCGTCGATACGTGCGTTCGAGCGATTGCTCGCGGCGCCATGCCTCGATCCGGGCGTGATTTCCCGACAAGAGCACTTCCGGCACGGTCAATCCACGAAAATCAGCCGGTCGTGTATAGTGAGGGTATTCCAAGAGACCAGTCGAGAACGAGTCATCTTCATGGCTCGCCTGATCGCCAAGTACATCCGGAATGAGCCTTACGGTCGCATCAATCATGACCATCGTCGCGAGCTCTCCACCTGTCAAAACGAAATCACCGATCGACACCTCGTCGGTCGCCAGTTCATCATGGATCCGTTGGTCGAACCCTTCATAATGTCCACACAGAAAGACCAGATGTTCCTCCTTGGCCCATTCTTCGGCCATTCGTTGATTGAACGGTTTTCCGGTAGGCGTCGTGAGAATGACCCTTGGGCTCTTCGCCTCAAGGGAATGAAATGCATCAAAGATCGGCTGCGGCGTGAGTAACATGCCCGCTCCACCGCCGTACGGATAATCATCGACTTTATGATGCTTGTTCGTTGAAAAGTCCCGAAAATTGAGGAACGACATCTCCACTTGCCCGAGCGTCTTCGCCCGACCGACGATGGAGTGATCGAGCGCATGAAACATCTCGGGGAACAACGTCAATACATCAATCTTCATCGTCAATCATTCCAGGGATCGGCGTGATGACGACACGCTTCGCATCGACATCAATCTCTTGGACGACCGATTCGATATAAGGGATGAGCGCATCCGACTTTCCTGGTCGTTTGATGACCCATACGTCGTTCGCTCCATTCGTTTCAAAGATGTCGTCGACGACACCGATGACTTCCCCATCCACGACAGCCTCACAGCCGATGATTTCATGATAATAATATTCGTGTTCGTCCAAGTCGTGGACGTGTTCGGCGTGGACATATAGTTTCAGCCCTTTATATTTTTCAATGAGATTGATATTGTCAAACCCTTTGAATGTGACGAGGTGAAACTGCTTATGAGGACGATACGTCGTGATCGTCATTTCCTGTTTCGTTCCGTCGACATCAAGAAACAACGTGTTTCCTTTTTTAAATCGCTCTTCTGGAAAGTCTGTCGCCGCCAAAATCTTCACTTCCCCTTTTAGGCCGTGCGTATTGGCGATTTTCCCTACATATAACCAGTCCATCTTTTTCCCTCCTCAACAAAATAGGCCGACCTCAGAAAAGGTCGGCCACATCATTACTTCGCGTTTTTCGCGTTGTGGAATTTCTCCATGATCCCTGCTTTAGAGAACAAGTTGCGTACTGTGTCAGATGGCTTCGCGCCGTCTGCCAACCATTTGAGAGCGAGTTCTTCGTTGATGCGAACTTCTGCTTCTGGTTTTGCAACCGGGTTGTAGTGACCAACTTGCTCGATGAAGCGACCGTCACGTGGTGAACGTGAGTCTGCTACAACGATACGGTAGAAAGGTGATTTTTTTGCGCCCATGCGCTTAAGACGAATTTTAACTGCCATGGTAATATACCTCCATCATGTGTTTAAGAATTGACAACTTTTATAGTATACAGCTTTTTCGTTCGACTGACAAAAGATTTTGTTAGAAGAATGGAAGGCCGAGACCTTTTTTCTTCCCTTTCATTTGTCCTGACATTTGTTTCATCATCTTCTTCATGTCATCGAACTGTTTGATGAGACGGTTCACTTCTTGAATCGAGCGACCGCTCCCTTTTGCGATCCGCTTACGACGACTCGCGTTGAGCACTTCCGGATTGGCGCGCTCATGTTTCGTCATCGAGCGAATGATCGCTTCGACGTGATCGAGTTGTTTCTCGTCGATTTGGACGTTCTTCAACCCTTTCATCTTACCTGCACCAGGTAACATCGAAAGTAATTCATCAATTGGTCCCATGTTTTTCACTTGGGCCAACTGTTCAATGAAATCATCGAACGTGAATGACGCGTCACGAATTTTGCTTTCAAGCTCCTTCGCTGCGTCTTGGTCCATCTGTGTCTCGGCTTTTTCAATGAGCGAGAGCACGTCCCCCATTCCAAGGATCCGTGACGCCATGCGTTCCGGGTGGAATGGTTCGAGGGCATCCAACTTTTCTCCGAGACCGACGAATTTAATCGGCGCTCCCGTGACTGCCTTGATCGAAAGGGCTGCCCCGCCTCGTGTATCTCCGTCGAGCTTTGTGAGCACGACCCCGGTGATTCCGAGTTTCTCATTGAAACTGTCGGCCACATTGACCGCATCTTGACCCGTCATCGAATCGACGACGAGGAAGATCTCATTTGGTTTGGCAATCGTCTTCACATTTTCGAGCTCGCCCATAAGCGTCTCATCGATATGAAGGCGACCGGCCGTATCGATCAACACGAAATCGTGATGATTTGTTTTTGCGTACTCGAGTGCCTTCGTCACAATCTCTTCCGGCTTCACTTGATCACCAAGTGAGAAGACCGGTAAATCGAGTTGTTTTCCGAGTGTCTCGAGCTGCTTGATTGCCGCCGGACGGTAAATGTCCGCCGCGACGAGAAGAGGACTTCGGTTATGCTTTTTACGAATCAAGTTCGCTAGCTTCCCGGTCGTTGTCGTTTTCCCTGCCCCTTGCAGACCGACCATCATGACGACTGTCGGTGGTTTCTGACTGAATGTGATCGGGACGACATCGCTTCCCATCAAGTTCGACAACTCTTCGTGAACGATTTTGACGACTTGTTGACCTGGCGTCAATGATTTCATGACATCCTGACCAACCGCGCGTTCCTTCACGTCATTGACGAATTGCTTGACGACTTTAAAGTTGACGTCGGCTTCGAGGAGGGCGAGGCGAACCTCACGCATCATCTCTTTGACATCGGCCTCCGAGATTTTCCCTTTACCGCGCATTTTTGAAAGTGTCGATTGCAATCGTTCTGATAATCCTTCAAATGCCATGCTTCAGCCCCCTACTCTAAATTCTCAAGCGCAGAAATCGTGGCGCTCACGTCATCGGTGAGCTCGACTTGACGTTTGAGGGTCTGAAGAAGTTGCTGGCGCTGTTCGAACTTTTCGAATAGGGCTAGCTTTTCCTCGTACTGTTCAAGCATCGTTTCTGTGCGCTTTATGTTATCGTAGACCGCTTGACGGCTGACTTCAAACTCTTCCGCAATCTCTCCGAGCGAGTAGTCATCTAGGTAATAAAGAGACATATAGTTGCGCTGTTTCGGTGTGAGGAGCGCTTGATAGAAATCGATGAGATAGTTCATGCGATTCGTTTTTTCGAGCGTCAAACCTTTCACCTCCACATGTTAAGTGAAATCCCTTTACAACTACCTATAGTACAGCCGTGCCTACTACTTGTCAAGTTTTTTTCTTAACAGCAAAACTTAGGCGAGGTCCTCGTTTGTGTCCTCTTTTTCCATCGAGGCATCCTGTGTCTTGTCCTCAAAAACATCGCCGAACAGTCCAAGGACGAACTGTTCTGGATCAAACTCCTGTAAATCGTCAATCTTCTCTCCAAGCCCGACATACTTGACCGGGATATCGAGTTCGTTCCGAATCGCTAGGACGATTCCGCCTTTGGCCGTCCCATCGAGCTTCGTTAAGACGATTCCGCTCACGTTCGTCGCTTCTTTGAACGCTTTCGCTTGAACCATGGCGTTTTGACCCGTCGTCGCGTCTAATGCGAGCAATACTTCGTGCGGTCCGTTCGGAACTTCCCGCTCAATGACTCGTTTGACTTTTTCAAGTTCTTTCATTAGATTGACCTTATTTTGGAGACGTCCCGCCGTATCACAAATCAAGACGTCCATGTTGCGTGACTTGGCAGCCTGAACGGCGTCAAAGACGACGGCAGCCGGGTCAGACCCTTCCGTTTGACGAATGACGGGAACCCCGACACGTTCTCCCCATACTTGAAGTTGCTCGATGGCACCGGCACGGAACGTATCCCCTGCCGCGAGCATGACGGAACGCCCTTCAGATTTCAACTGGTGCGCCAGCTTGCCGATGGTCGTCGTCTTTCCGACACCATTGACGCCGACAAACAAGATGACCGTGAGTCCGTCTTGCATATTCAGTTCACGGTCCGATTCATCCTCTTGGAGGCGGTTCGCCACGACTTCGACGAGTGCGTCACGCACCGCGACCGGGTCCTTCAGATTACGTCGCTTCACTTCTTCTTTCAAATCTTCGACGAGATCCATCGTCGTCGTGACGCCGACATCCGCTTGAATGAGTAAATCTTCGAGTTCATCGAAGAAATCTTCATCCACTTCGCGGAAGCGATAGACGAGGTCGTTGACGGCACTTGCAAAGCCGTCACGTGTCTTCGTCAACCCCTCTGTAAACTTTTGTGACACCTCTTGGGTAGATGTCGTCAACTTCTCTTTTAATTTCTTGAAAAAGCTCAACGTGATTCCTCCATCTCTTCATCCATTTCAACGACACGTTTTGCTTCAGACAGTTCGACCGATAATACCTCGGATACCCCGTTCTGTTGCATCGTGACGCCATATAGTGTATCCGCCGCTTCCATCGTCCCTTTACGGTGCGTGATGATGACGAACTGCGTGTCGATCGACAACGTCCGAATGTATTCTCCGAAACGATGCACGTTCGCCTCGTCAAGGGCCGCCTCGACCTCATCGAGAACACAAAACGGTACCGGACGCGTCTTCAAAATCGCAAACAATAGAGCGATGGCCGTCAGCGCACGCTCTCCACCAGATAACAGACTGAGTGTCTGTAACTTTTTACCCGGTGGTTTGGCGACGATTTCGATTCCTGTGTTCAACAAATCCGATTCGTCGACCAATTTCAAATCCGCTTCCCCGCCACCAAAAAGCTCGGTGAACGTCTGTTTGAAATGCGCCCGGACGCTCGTATACGTCTCTTTGAAGAGGCGTGTCACTTCGCGGTCCATCTCGGCGATGATCTCATATAAATCTTCTTTTGCACTGACGAGGTCATCCCGCTGTTCGGACAGGAACGTGAACCGTTCATGGACACTATCAAACTCTTCGATCGCATTCAGATTGACCGGTCCGATCTCTTCGATTTGACGAACGAGCAACTTGAACTCCTCTTTCGCCTCTTCTAACGGGATTTCGAGTGCCGGCAATAGTTCTGCAACGAGTCCATTCTCTTCTAATGCATCGAGCTTCCATTGTCGTTTCAGCTCGAACTCTTGTTTCGCCGTTTCGAGTTTTCGGACGACAGCTTCTGCTTGACGTCTTGCCTCCGTTGCCTGATCGACCCGTTGACGTATGATCCGATACGCCTCTTCGTTCGTCTTGAGTGTTGCCGTCACTTCTTGAAGCCGCTCTTGAATTTCTGTGAAATCCAGTTTGGCAGTAGCAAGCGTCGCCTCAAGTTCCATAGACGACACGACTTCTCCACTCTCGAGCCGCGTCAGTTCACGCTCCATCTGATCGCTTCGTTCCTGCAGACGATTTTGTTCGGTCGTCAAACGGTCCAATTCATATCGGACCCGTTCTTCTTCGAGCGTGTGCCGCTGAAGATCGAGCTCGTTTTGACGAAGCATCGATTCCAGTTGGCCCGTGCTCTCAGCACTTTTCGCCTGCTCGGCCCGAAGCGATTCGAGACGAGAACGAATGTCAGCTTGTGCGCGGTCCGTATCGGCCAATTCAATCGTCAATCGCTCTAATTCGGCAGTCGCTGTCTCGATCGTCCGCTCGTAGCGCATCATTTCATGATCGAACAGTTCAAGTTGTGACTTGGCATCGAGCGAGGCACGTTCCGCAGTACGGTAGGCCGACTCGACTTCACGGAGGTTCGTTTCAACGTAACGTTTCTCATCCCGAAGTTCAGATAATTGACGCGTAATGTCCGTCAACTGTTCTGTGTACTCTTGAAGACGTGTTTTTTGCTCATGCAACATGGCGAGGCCTTGAGTGAGACCATGTTTCAAATCATCTAATTCGCGCGACTGCGTGAACAGGGCCACGCCCTGCTTGCGACTACCACCCGTCATCGATCCGCCAACGTTGACGATATCCCCTTCTAACGTGACGACACGGAAACGATATCCCGTCGATTGGGCGATACGGTTCGCGACTTCAAGTGTCTCCGCCACAAGCACGGAACCGAGCAACGACTTTTTCAACGTCTCGTATGATGCATCTGTTTCGACGAGTTCCGACGCCACACCGACAAATCCGTTCATCGAGTCGAGTCGATCTAACACCTCACTCGGCACGAATCTCGGTTTGATCGTCGTCATCGGCAAGAATGTCGCTCGTCCTGCGTTGGCTTTTCGTAATTTGTCAATTTCACGGCGTCCCACCGTCTCATCTTGTACGACCACATGCTGCTGTGTCTGCCCAAGTGCCGTTTCGATGGCCGCTTCATACGAAGGACGGACACGGATCAGTTCCGCGACAGCACCAAGGACACCTGATGAACGGTCTTTTAAGACGAACTTGACCGCATGGAAATAGCCTTCATACGATTGCTTCATCCGTTCGAGCATCTCGATTCGGTCTTCCGTCTTCTGACGGCGGCGTTCGAGGTCGTAGAAAGACGATTCGGCTCGTGTACGTTTTTCACGAATTGCCGTCTCTTCGTCCCCAAGTTGCGTCTCTTTTTGACTCAGTTGTTCAAAGCGACTTTGTACCGCTTCATACTGCTCTCGAGTCGCCAAAAGTGTCGCTTCCTGTGAGGAACGATCATCGAGACGATGTTTGTTCTCGCGTAGAAGGCGTTCTTTCGACTCGACGGCGACATCGATATCCCGTTGTTCCCGCTTTTGTTGGTTACCGATTGTCGCTTTCGTTGTCGCGAGTTCGAATGCCTCACTTTGTAACGCTTCGATTTCAGCATTGAAATCACGAGAGGCGGCTTTCAACTGTTGTTGAAGTGACTCTCTCGTCGCAGTCGTTTGTTTCAACGTGTTTCCTTTTTGGTCAAGTTCTTCATGAACGACCTTCAATCGCGCTTCAAGCTCGGTCATCTCTGCACGTACTTCTTCACGTTGTCGGATGAGTCGTTCTTTCATTTCGGCACCGTGTTCTTCTTGTGCTTTTGCGAGCTTGATGTCACCCGTCAAACGCTCGACATAGGTCGAATGCTCCCGTTCTTTTTGGTTCAGCTCTGTCAATTCTTCGCGTAACTCAGCGAGCTTCGCTTCGAGCCCGCTACGTTCCTCCGTGAGGTCACGTAACGAACGGTCACAGTCAGATAACTGTTGAACAGATTCTACGTGACGTGCGGACACTTGCTCAATCTCCTGTTGGAGCAACTGAATTTCTGCGCCCATGATTCCTGTTTCGAGTTCATCATGTCTCGCTTTGGCGACTTTGTACTCCCGAGCGAGCGCTGCTTGTTCACGGAGCGGTTCGACTCGGTCCGCCAACTCGAATAAAATGTCATCGACCCGGGACAAGTTTAATTCGGTGTCCTGTAACTTGCGTTCAGCCTGTTTTTTCCGCTGACGATATTTCAATACACCGGCTGCCTCTTCGATGACGGCACGTCGATCTTCCGGTTTCCCAGAAATGACTTGTTCGACCCGCCCTTGACCGATGATGGCGAATGCATCTCGTGAAAGACCTGTATCCATAAATAAATCAATCACATCTTTTAACCGACATGGTTTTTTATTCATAAAATAGTCGCTGTCCCCACTTCGGGTCACGCGACGGGTCACACTCACTTCTTCATATGGGAGACGCAAATGTTCGTCTCGATTATCGAGAACGAGGGTGACCTCGGCGACATTTCGGTGATTCTCTCCTTCACTTCCGGCAAAGATGACATCTTCCATCTTGGCACCACGAAGTGATTTGGCCGACTGTTCTCCGAGTACCCAGCGAACAGCGTCCGATATATTGGATTTCCCGCTCCCGTTCGGCCCTACTACAGCCGTGACGCCGGGACGGAAATCTAATTCAATTCGCTTGGCAAATGATTTAAAGCCAGCGAGTTCGATTCGTTTTAAGTGCATCGTGACCATCCTATCCGCAGTAAGCATTCATCTGTATATTTTACCACAGTTAACAGTTCGTCAAAATGCCCGAATCATGCTATTCTAAAAAGAACTGTAGAAAGGGGAATACAGATGACGAATGAACAGATGATTGAAGCCATTTTGGATAAAATGAACATTATTAACCGCGGTGCAATCAAAGCGGAAGAATATAATGCGGCTGATCCGTCAGCGGTGAAAGAGATTTACGAGTACGTGATGACACGCTCTTCGCTCTCTTTGTCGGAAGTCGATGGTATCGTCGAAGAACTCGGTCAATTGACATGAAAAAGGAGTGGACCCCCAAGCGGTCCACTCCTTTCGTTTATAAATCTGCGTAGCGCCGATTAAAGGCAATAAGCGCTTCTTTAGCAGCCAATTGCTCGGCTTCTTTTTTCGAACGTCCGACCCCTTCACCGACGATGTCGTCGCTGAGGCGTGCATGTGCGACGAATTCCCGGCTATGCGCCGGTCCGCGTTCCTCGATGATTTCATACGAAACAGGTCCGAGTCCTTCCCGTTGAACGCTCTCCTGTAACTGGCTCTTGAAATCGGTCTGTTCTTCAAATACTCCCGCTAAGACTTTCGGAAAAACCGCTTCGGCGAGGAATCGTTCGACGGCCTCAATTCCCTGGTCCAAATAAAGAGCACCGATATAGGATTCGAACACGTCGGCAAGCAGTGCCGGACGTTTTCGTCCACCGGTCAACTCTTCACCTTTCCCAAGCAAGATGAAGTCAGAGAAAGCATAAGCTTCCGCAAAATTCACGAGTGACGGTTCACATACGATCGCCGCTCGTAATTTCGTCAATTCCCCCTCGGAGCGCTCCGGATAAGTCTCATAGAGAAAGCGAGATACGGTCAGTTCTAAAACAGCATCCCCTAAAAATTCTAAACGTTCATTGTCTTTTCGTAACCCGCGTTGCTCATTCACATAAGATGAGTGTGTGAACGCCTGCATCAACAAGTCGTGATTCGAAAATTGAACGTCTAACCGTTCTTCCAATGATTTAAATAGTTCCAAGATGCGTGCTCGTTCCATCTCCTGACGCCGACGTCGCTGCGCCGATCCTTGACGGTCAAACCGTCGTTTGTCTTTTGTCATAGTTCCCTCCATGAATAAGCACAAGCCCACCGCCCGGAACCGAGCGGTGGGATGGCTTGATTACAATTTTGTTTCGATGTAAGCCACTACGTCGCCAACAGTCGCGAGCTTCTCAGCGTCTTCGTCTTCAATCGTGATGTCGAATTTGTCTTCGAGGTCCATCACCATTTCCATTACTTCAAGTGAATCCGCACCAAGGTCATCCTTGAACGATTTCTCTGCTGTGATTTCAGATACGTCTTTCCCGAGCTTCTCAGCAACTGCTTCTTGTACGTCTACTAAAATTTGTTCTTTTGTCATGATAAAATCCCTCCAAAGGTAAGTATATTAAATGTCAGTCTGTTGGTAAAGTTCTCTTTTACGCCATCGTCATGCCGCCATCGACGGCAATCGTCTGCCCGGTCACATAAGCTGCTTGTTCCGATGCGAGGAAGGAGACAAGGTTCGCCACATCCTCCACCTGTCCGAAACGGTTGAAAGGAATTTGCTCGAGTGTAGCCTCTCGTTGCGAATCTGTCAAGGCATCGGTCATATCCGTTTGAATGAACCCTGGACAGACGGCATTGACCGTCACGTGACGTCCCGCTAGTTCGCGCGCCACCGATTTTGTCAATCCAATCAACCCTGCTTTTGCAGCCGCATAGTTCGCTTGTCCTGCATTGCCGGTAATCCCAACAACCGAGGCGATGTTGATGATTCGACCTGCTTTCGACTTGAGCAAAGGTCTCGTGACGGTTTGCGATGTCAAAAAGGCGCCTTTTAAGTTCGTCGACAGCACATCTTCGAAATCGGCTTCTTTCATTCGCATGAGTAACCCGTCACGCGTGATCCCTGCATTGTTGACGAGACAATCGACGCGTCCGAACGTATCGACTGTCGTCTTGACGAGCGCTTTGACATCGTCAGCATTCGATACGTCTGCTTTCACGGCGATGGCTTCGCCGCCTGCCTCCGTGATCATGGCCACGACATCATTCGCTTTTTGTTCACTACCCGAGTAGTTCACGACGACCCGAAAGCCGTCTTCCCCTAAACGTTTCGCGATGGCCGCCCCGATTCCCCGGGACGCTCCCGTCACGATCGCCACTTGATCATGCACGTACTTCTCCTCCTAACGAGGCGACTTCTTCGAGCGTAGTCGCCTTTTGAATCGAAACGTTCGAGTCGATTCGTTTAATCAATCCTGAAAGCGGTGAAGATGGACCGAACTCGATGAACGTGTCTACGCCGTCTGCAATCGCCTTGCGTACACAATCTTCAAAGCGGACAGACGAATACAGTTGTTTCGTCAATAACGCCTTCAACTGTTCAGGGTCACGATGCACCGCTGCGTCCACGTTCGAAATCATGTCGACGGAAGCCGCTTCAAATGGCGACGAGGCGAGGACATCTTGGAAACACGTTGCCGCCGGCATCATGTAGGAACTATGGAACGCTCCAGATACGTTTAACGGCAATACCCGCTTCGCACCGGCAGCCTTCAATTCCACGCCCGCTTGTTCGACCGCGTCGACATGCCCTGAAATCACGAATTGACCAGGACAATTCAAGTTGGCGATTTGAACTAAATTCCCGCTCGCACTGATCTTTTCAGTGATATGGAGCGCCTCTTGAAGATCGGTCATCCCGACGACTGCCGCCATCGTTCCATCCTTCACTTCAGACATCAACTGCCCACGTGCTCGGACGAGGACGGTCGCCTCTTCAAGATCGATGACACCCGCACTGACGAGCGCCGCATATTCACCGACACTATGTCCGATGACGACATCTGGTGCCGCACCGCTCTTCGCATAGGCTTGCGCGAGGAGCGAGGCGTGCGCCACGATGGCCGGCTGTGCAATTTCCGTTTCTTGTAGGTCTTCCTTCGACCCGGATGACATGACTTCAAGAAGGTCAAATCCGAGTCGACGTCCGATTGCTTGAAGCGTTTCAGGATGATCTAAAAAGGTTTGTCCCATCCCAACGGCTTGGGAACCTTGCCCTGGAAACACCCATGCTACTTTCCCCATATCTTCACCTGCTTTCGCTTAGTCTATCGCTTTGGCACGCTTGATTTTTTCCACGACATCGTGATCTACCATGATTTTCGCCTGTTTCAACGCACTCATGATGGCGAGTGCATCGCTCGACCCATGCGCCTTGATGACCGGCGCATTGATCCCGAATAATCCGGCTCCCCCGTGTTCGCGATAATCCAGCGTTTCTTTTAATCGTCTCAATTTCGGTTTTAAGATGAGAGCGGCGAGTTTAGATACAAGGTCACTCGTGAATTGTTCTTTCATCATCTTCATGAGCATCGAAGAGGAGCCCTCCACACCCTTTAACAAGATGTTTCCGGCAAATCCTTCGGTCACGATGACGTCCACGTCACCTGACATCGCTTCACGCGCTTCGACATTCCCAACAAAATGGACAGGTGCCTGTTCAAGGAGGGGGAACGCTTCTTTTGTCAGCGCATTTCCTTTACCAGCTTCTGTCCCGATATTGAGAAGGGCGACACGCGGTGTCTTGATGCCACGCACATGTTCCGCATACAGTGAACCCATAATCGCATAGTCGACGAGGTGTTCAGCTTTTGCATCCGGATTCGCTCCGACATCCAGTACGACGACACCACTACCAGTATATGTAGGGAACGTCGGAGATAATGCCGGACGCTCGATTCCCGGGATCCGTCCGATGATGAAAAGAGACGCCGCCATCAATGCGCCGGTATTCCCGGCAGACACGAGAGCATCCGCTTTTCCTTCTTTGACGAGCTGAGCTGCCACGACGAGCGAGCTGTCCTTCTTACGGCGCACCGCCCGTACCGGTTCGTCTTCGCCTGTGATGATCTCACTGGCTGGAACGACCGTCACTCGAGGATCATCAAGACCGTATGAGGCAATTTTCACCTCATCACCGACTAAAAAGAGTTCCATCGACTCGTTCGGATATTGCGCGACGAACCGTTTCACACCTTCTACAATCGCCTTCGGTGCGTGATCGCCACCCATTGCATCAATCGCTAACTTCATGCTTGCTCCTCCTCACCACGTCGGTAAATCGTGAAGTCGCCATCAAAGACGCACTCCTCACCGACATAACTTTCAACTGTGACGTCCGTTCTCCCGTCCCCTCGTAGTTTCATCACACGAGCCTTGGCAACGACTCGCTCTCCAAGATGGACTTGGCGACTGAAGCGAATATCCGCTTTAGTGGTCAACGCCAATTCATCATTGATGAGCGCCACCGCTAACGAGTTGGCTTGCGCGAACAAGACATGTCCACGGGCAATCTCGTTGCGGCTAAAGACGTGTTCTTTTTCTATATCGAGGACTGAGATCGCAGAGTCATCTAGCTTCAAGTCAATCATATCACCGATGACCTCGCTCATTGAAAGCGATTTGACTTCATCGAGATGTTCGGAAGCCACATGTTTGATCCGTTCCCTCACTTCCGGAATTTTTAATTCCATCCGGTCGAGTCGAATCGTCTGGATGCTGACAGAAAACTGTTTTGACAGTTCTTCGTCTTTGATGAACGGGTTATGCTCAATCGTTTCTTGTAACAAGCGTTGCCGCTCTTTCTTAGGTACCCGCATTCAGTTCCCTCCTAAACTAATCGCTAAAGAACTTAATACCTGGTACTAATAGCAGTATATATTCTTTAGTCGTCATTTTCAAGTACTATTCTAACCTTTCCCCAACGAGAAGGTCGAGTTGTTTCAAATAACCACGTAACCCTTCATATTGAGCGTCATGCCAAAAGGCGTCGCTCCCAAGAAGTTTCACGGCATCTTGCATGGCCACTTCCATCACTTTCAAATCGAGAACGGGATCGGCGACCCGGAAACTAGGGAGACCACTCTGTGCGGTCCCGAAGAAATCACCAGCCCCACGTAACTCTAAATCTTTCTCCGCCAATACGAACCCATCGTTCGTCTCCGTCATCGTTTTCAGTCGAACTTTCCCGACATCTGACTTTGGGTCCCCGACGAGGATACAGAACGATTGATGGGCACCACGACCGACACGGCCACGCAACTGGTGTAATTGCGCGAGACCGAAACGCTCAGCGTCATGGATGATGATGAGTGAAGCGTTTGGAACGTTCACCCCGACCTCGACGACCGTTGTGGAGACGAGAATCTGTGTCGCGTTGTCGGCGAATGATTTCATGACCTCGTCTTTTTCTGTACTCGATAGCTTCCCATGCATCAGACCAACACCATAGTTCGAGAAGCGTTCTTTCAACAGCTCATACAGTGCCGTCGCACTCTCCACTTCTAGTGTATCCGACTCCTCGATGAGAGGTGCAATCACATACGCTTGACGGCCGAGTGCAAGTTCCCGATCGACCATTGCATACACACGATCGATCTGGTCGTGTTTCGCCCAATACGTTTCAATCGGCTTTCGTCCTTTTGGCATCTCATCGATCGTGGAAACATCCATCTCTCCGAACGCACTGATGGCAAGCGTCCTCGGAATCGGCGTCGCGGTCATATATAAGACGTCCGCGAATTCAGCTTTATCGCGAAGTTTCTTCCGTTGTTCGACACCGAATCGATGTTGTTCATCTGTGATCGCCAAATGTAAATTCGAAAATTCGACCGGTCCTTGGATGAGCGCGTGCGTCCCGACGATGATGTCGACGTCACCCGATCGGATTGCCGTCAGTAGGGCTTCACGCGCCTTCCCTTTCACCGAGCTCGTCAGGAGGGCGATCGTGATGCCAAACGGTTCAAATAATTCCTGTAACGATGTCGCATGTTGTTCGGCAAGGATTTCTGTTGGCACCATCAAAGCCCCTTGATACCCGGCCGTCACAGTCGCATACAAGGCAATCGCGGCAACGACGGTCTTCCCGCTCCCGACATCCCCTTGTAACAATCGGTTCATCCGTTCTGGTCTTTCAAGGTCAGATACGATTTCACGGATGACCCTTGTCTGGGCTCCGGTTAATGGGAATGCGAGCCGTTTGACGAATTCATTCAATTGATGCTTATCGAGGTGAAGGGCCCGACCGTTTCCTGACCGCTCCATTTTCCGAAACGCCTGTAATTTCAACTGATACATGAGACACTCTTCATAAACATAGCTTCGTCTCGCCTGTTTATAGGTCTCCACTGTATCTGGAAAATGCATCCCACGAAGCATCGTCATCCGGTCAACTAATCGATAGCGGTCGCGAATAGTATGCGGGACCTGTTCCGGCAGATCGTTCACCTGTTCAAAAGCGAGTTTAACGATTCTACTGAAATTCTTTTGTGTCAGTCCGGCACGCAATGAATAAATCGGTTGCAGTCCGCCTGACGGGGTACCAAATTCAAGGTCGGTCGCGCTGATCGTCATCCGGTTCATGTCCCATTTCCCTTTGACCGTCACCGTCTCCCCAATCACCAATTTTTCTTTATAGAAGGCACGGTTGAACATCGTCACTTGGACGGCGTATCGGTCTTCGAGTAACAACCGGAACTGGAGACGATTTTTCCCTTTACTATAGTAACGAACGAGCGGTTCGCCTTGGACTGTCCCGCTCCATTTGACGAGGTCGCCGTGCACAGCCGTCGTCACCGTCCCACTATTATAATTCTCATAACGAAACGGGACGTGCTCAAGCACGTCCTCGATTCGAACAAGTCCCATCACTTCTAACTTTTTGGCCATCTCTGGCCCGACCCCTTTCAGCGTCGTCAGTTGATCATTGTTTTGCATCTTCTTTCGCTCCAAATATATTTCGTTCGAGGCGACGAGCCGTCGGTGTATTGGCAAGTCCACCTTTAGCGGTTTCTTTTAAGGCCGTCGGCATCATTTGGCCCACTTCATGCATCGCCGAGATGACCTCGTCACAAGGAATACGTGAGGTGATCCCCGCGAGCGCCATATCTGCTGCGACAATAGCGTTGGCACCGCCCATGGCGTTTCGCTTGACGCATGGAACTTCCACCAGCCCCGCCACAGGATCACAGACGAGACCGAGCATATTTTTTAAGGCTATCGCAAATGCCGTAGCCGACTGGTCCGGTGTCCCGCCAGCTGCTTCAACGATGGCCGCGGCTGCCATGCCCGTTGCCGACCCGACCTCGGCCTGACATCCACCAGCCGCCCCTGAAATCGAGGCGTTGTTCGCCACGACGAATCCGAACGCACCTGACGTGAACAAGTAACGGATCATCGCGTCGCGGTCCATTTCAAGGCGATCTTTTACCGCAAACAATGTTCCCGGTACGACGCCCGCGCTCCCCGCTGTCGGTGTCGCACAGATTCGTCCCATCGCCGCGTTCACTTCGTTCGTCCCGATCGCTTTCGACACCGCATCTAAAATGAGATCCCCAGCGAGCGACTTGCCCGAACGAATATACTCTTGCATGAGTACGGCATCATTCCCCGTCAATCCCGTAACCGACGTGACACCTTGGAGTGCACGTTCGACCGCTTCTTCCATCACCTCAAGATTTCGGTCCATCATCCCGATGATGTCCTCGCGACTGGCGCGTCTGACGTGCATCTCTTGCTCAATCATCACTTCAGAAATCGGGATGTTCCGTTCTGTTGCAATCGTCACTAATTCCTCTACTGATTTAAACATCACACATTCTCCTCATTCCCCAAAAATAGCTATCCGTTCGATTTGCGGTAACCGTTCCAGCTCTGCTAACACTTCCGCAGGAATGGTCTCATCAATCTCAATCGCCATCAACGCCTGCATCCCTTTTTCATGGCGGCTCACTTCCATATGACCAATGTTTAATTGGTGATTCGCCAACACACCGGTCACAGCCGCGATGGCCCCGAATCGATCATGGTGCAAGACGACGAGTGCAGGCCCCCCACCTGTCAGTTTCAACGGGAATCCGTTCAGTTCGGTAATTTCAATCGTTCCCCCGCCGATTGAGATCCCGACAATCTCAAATGTGCCCAATTCATCTTCGAGTAAGACCCGGGCCGTATTCGGGTGATCCGTCAACAGATCACTCGTCTCAAAAATGACCTCGATCCCTTTTTCACGGGCGATGTCTAACGCTTGTGGGATTCTCAGATCGAATGTATCGAATCCCATGATTCCACCGACGATGGCCACATCCGTACCGTGTCCCCGATACGTGTCAGCAAACGACCCATAAAATGTGATGTGCGCGGTACGCGGCGTTCTCCCGAACAACTTACCAGCCATCAAGCCGATGCGGGCAGCACCTGCTGTATGCGAACTCGACGGTCCGACCATGACCGGGCCAATAATGTCAAACACACTACGATATTTCATCAATTTTTCCCCCTTTCAAAAATCCCTACCTTCATTATACAGAAGGTAGGGATTCGAAACAGCTTATTCCACACTAAAAATATAAGAGTAAAGCGGTTGTTTACCGTCGTGAACTTCAATTTCAATCTCGTCGTTCACCGATTCGATATATGACGTCAACGCTTCTACGTCCGATGCAGAAGAGCCTTCTCCTGTTAAGATCGTGACGATTTCGTCGTCTGCGTCGATGAGCGCATCGACTAATCGTTTAGCCGCTTCTAAACTCGATGGAGACGAAGAAACGATTTTCTTCTCAGCAATCGCCATGTGCTCATCTTTTTTGATTTCAACGCCATCGATGCTCGTATCACGAACAGCGTACGTCACTTGACCGGACTTCACTGTCGCCGCTGCCGCTTTCATCGCTTGTTCATTCATCTCGACATCCGCTTCAGGATTGAATGCGATGGCTGCCGCAAGACCTTGTGGGACGGTCTTCGTCGGAATGACCGACACGCCGCACGGTGCGACAGACGCCGCTTGTTCAGCCGCCATGATGATGTTGGAGTTGTTCGGGAAGATGAAGACGTGTTCCGCATGTGCCGATTCAATCGCCTTGACGATATCTTCCGTCGACGGGTTCATCGTCTGACCACCTTCGATGACGTGGGCCGCCCCGAGTGAACGGAACAGTTCGCTGACGCCTTCACCCATTGCGACCGTTACGATGGCAAATGGTGCTTTCGGCTTCTCGGCTTGTTGAACACCGTGTTGGTTGGCACCGTGTTCTTCTTCAAGAATCGTCGAGTGTTGTTGACGCATGTTCTCAATTTTGACTGCGACAAGTTCACCGAAGCGCTGACCTTTCGTGATGACCTCACCTGGCGTCTCGACGTGAACGTGGACTTTCAAGAGCTCCTCGTCCGCGACGACAAGAAGAGAGTCCCCGAGTTCAGACAACTCGTTTCGGAATGCATCTTCGTTGAACGGTGCATCTTTCAACTTGTCCTCTTGGAAACGGACCATGATTTCCGTACAGTAACCGAATTCGATATCTTCTGTTGACATGAATCCTTGCGCCGCATGCGCATGGTGTTCTGCTTCAATCAATGCATCCATCACCGGAGTATGTGGTTTTTCGAGTTCTTTTCCTTCAAGGCTCGCAAGGAATCCTTCGTAAATGACGAGAAGTCCTTGACCACCTGAGTCGACGACCCCGACTTCTTTTAACACCGGTAACAAGTCCGGTGTACGGTCTAACGAAGCTTTTGCTTCGACGATGACACGTTTCATGAACTCTGTGAAATCACTTGTCGACTCAGACGCAAGGAGCGCTTCATCAGCCGCTTCACGAGCAACCGTTAAAATCGTTCCTTCAACCGGTTTCATAACCGCCTTGTATGCCGTGTCGACACCGCGTTTGAGCGCTTCTGCAAAATCAACTGTCGTGAGTTCCGTCTTACCTTCAACGGCTTTCCCGAAGCCGCGGAACAATTGGCTTAAAATAACGCCTGAGTTTCCACGTGCTCCCATCAGGAGTCCACGAGCGAACTTTGATGATACCTCTGCGATATCAGATGAGTTCATGGCTGCTACTTCTTTCGCACCTGACGTCATCGTCAAGTTCATGTTCGTTCCCGTGTCTCCGTCTGGAACCGGGAAGACGTTAAGCGAATCTACATAATCTGCGTTTTGGCTCAAGTTGGCCGCTCCGTTTGCGATCATGTTTGAGAGCGCCACGCCATCTAAACGATTTAAACCCACACCAAATCCTCCTCCGTTTTCGTCAGTCATTCGTCAGACGAACGCCTTGAACGAATATATTTACCGACGAAACGTTTAATCCTAAAGTTTCTCCGAGCGTATATTTCACTCGGCTTTGCACGTTGTATGCGACTTCAGATACTTTCGTCCCATAGCTTACAATGATGTGCATGTCGATATGTACGTCCTCATCCTCTTGACGTACGACGACACCACGCGCGTAATTTTCACGTTTTAACAATTCAGCAATGCCGTCTTTCAATTGTGCCTGTGAAGCCATGCCGACCACACCGAAGCATTCCATCGCCGCACCACCTGCGAGTGTCGCGATGACGTCACTTGTGATGTCAATATTGCCATATGTTGTCTTCATTTCAATTGCCATATGGAGTAGCCTCCTTTATTCGGAATGATTCCTAATGTACATTCTACAATAAGTACCTAGTTATTAAAAGAACCTGCTCCAGAATCTCGGTCAATTAACGCGATAACCTCATTCATTATTCAAATCCTTGAGAGTAATGTCAAGTTTTTTTCTTGTCATGGTATGATTTTCTAGTTGCATCGGGAAAAAAGCCGTGCTAATATAAACGAGTGTCTATTAGGACGAACCCACATAAAAAAGGAGGGGAAACGCATGGCACGTAAATGCTACGTAACAGGTAAATCACCTAAATCAGGTAACAACCGTTCGCACGCACTCAACAAGACAAAACGTACTTGGGGTGTAAACGTACAAAAAGTTCGTATTCTCGTTGACGGTAAACCGAAACGCGTTTGGGTTTCAGCTCGCGCACTTAAATCAGGTCTCGTTGAACGCGTATAATACTTATACACGAACGAATAAATCCCAGCGGCATTCGCCGATGGGATTTTTTTTGCTTATTTTTTGACGAGCATAACGAGGGCCATTCCTTCATGAACCGTCAACAAGGCAAGCTCTTCGCTCCATTCATTTGAAATGGTCAACGCTTGCGCGCTATGGACCGGATGACGCTCGAGTGGATATTTGACCCCCTCAATTGAAATCGTAGCGGTTTTCCAAGGCATGAAAGACAAGTAATGTTCATCTAGTTTTTTAATCTCATAACTTCCTGGCCGAGCGAGAAAAACCGTTTGACCCGTCCCATGAAGAACCATCCCCGGATACGATTCGAGTAGACCGACGTTCGCGAACGTCATATCAACTCGTCCCCCGAGTGCCCCGTACACATCCATCTGGGTCGCCCCCCGATCGATCGCCAACTGAAGCGCAATCTCGAGGTCGGTCACATCCTTTTCAGAAGGGTAACGTAGCGCCTCCTTAGGAGGTGGTCCGACAAACGAATCAAAGTCTCCGACGACGACGTCTGGTACGATTCCTTCATCTAATAATCTTTGATATCCACCATCGACGCCGATGATAAAATCGGCATCACGCGGTAAGTCCGGAATAGGTTCCGGACTCGCCGCGACGATTAAGATATTCATTGACGAATGTCCCGTGTCGCAACACGCGTGAATCGCGGAGCTGTCGTGAAGAGTAAGACTAATACGATGGCTGAGATGACAAACGACGGAACCATATACGTTGCGTTATAGCCAAGTGAATAAGCCACGACCGGACCCTTCGCATACTCAGCGAAAAAGACAATCCCTGAGATGACGTGAGCAGCATAACGCAACGCCGACCCGATCAATGCGCCGAGCACTAAATAGGTAGCGAGCGTCTTCGTCGCGCCTTGACCAGCGGCCTGTTTCACACGTCCGGCAAAGACGCCGGCCACGCCGACAAGTCCGTACGCGACCGTATAATCGAGCAAGAACTGAACTGGCGTAAAGATATAGGCTCCGAACAAGAGTTGAAGCGTCCCGACGAGCGCACCAGTCGCAAGTCCCCCTTTCAATCCGTGACGAAACGCCATCACAAAGATCGGGAGCATCGCCAGACTGATTGATCCCCCTTCTGGCAATCGGTATGGGATGAGTAAATCAAAAACTAGCCCAAGCGCTGCGAACAATGAAATTTCGATGAGTGCTTGTAATTTAAAACGTGATTTCATCTTTCTTCCTCCTTTATTGTGTGAACGACAAAAAGCAGCATGACGTAAACGCCATGCTGCTTGGATTCGCAACGTGCATTTTCGCCACATCCCTACGTCCGTGTGAACGGAACAGGTTCAAAGGGTTAGCGTATGCCTCTCAGCCACATCATGTGACACCCCTTGCGACTCTATCTTGTTGTTATACCGTCGATTATACACGAGATGCGCCACGAATGCTATCGATGGCTGCTTTATAATCCGGTTGATTGTAAATGGCCGAACCGGCAACTAGGACATCTGCCCCTGCATCAATGCAACGTTTCGCCGTCTCTTCGTTGACACCACCATCAATCTCAATTTCAAAATCGAGCTGACGGTCTTTGCGAAGCTGACTGAGCGCCGAGATTTTCGGTACGACGGATTCAATGAACGCTTGTCCACCAAACCCTGGATTGACGGTCATGAGCAATACCATATCGACATCTTGAAGGATATGTTCAATCGTAGAGAGCGGTGTGTGCGGGTTCAAGACGACCCCACATTTCGCCCCTGCCGCTTTGATTTGCTGCAAGACTCGATGTAAATGGTTCGTTGCTTCCACGTGAACAGTCACAATGTCTGCCCCCGCCTTGATGAAATCTTCGACATAGCGTTCCGGTTGATCAATCATCAAATGCACATCGAGAACCATGTCTGATTTTTTGCGCAAGCTTGCGAGGACTGGTAGCCCAATCGAGATATTCGGCACGAACTGCCCATCCATCACGTCAAAATGGATATAATCCGCCCCCGCATCTTGAACGGCTTTCACTTCAGTCTCCAAATTGGCAAAGTCGGCTGCTAAAATTGATGGTGCGATTTTAATCATCTGTCAATACCTCCGTTTACGATCGTTTAACTCCTCCATAAAGGTAACATAATTCTCATAACGAGTTGAAGCAATTTTGCCATCTTCTACGGCTTGTTTAATGGCACAGCCCGGTTCATTGATATGGACGCATCCCCGGAACTTGCAATCGTCGTGACGTTCCACAAATTCTGGGAAGCACCATCTTAGTTCATCCGCCTCGAGTTCTTGAGGAAACTCGAGACTAGAAAATCCTGGCGTATCCGCCACAAGCCCGTCGGCCAATTGAATGAGCGTGACGTGACGCGTCGTATGTTTCCCACGACCGAGTGATTTGGAAATTTTCCCTGTGGCCAATTCGAGTTCAGGCGCGACTGCGTTTAAAAGCGAACTCTTCCCTACACCTGTTTGACCGGCAAACACGCTCGTCTTCTCTTTGAAGAGTCCCCGTACTTGATCGACCCCATCCGAAAGCTCCGTCGACGTTTCAATCACGTCATATCCGATGGCACGATAGCGGGCGACCGCTTCTTGAATCGGTCCGGTCTCTTCTTCACTGAGTAGGTCCATCTTCGTTAACACGATGATTGGATGAATCTGTTTGGATTCGATCAATACGAGGAATCGGTCAAGCAAATGATAAGAAAACGCCGGTTCTTTCACAGAAAAAAGTAGAAATGCCTGATCGATGTTGGCGATTGGTGGGCGGACGAGATGGTTTTGACGTTCCTCCACCTCTAAAATATAGCCTGTCCCATCTTCTTGATCTTGAATGACAACGTCATCGCCGACGACAGGTGAGATGTTTCGTTTCCGAAAATTTCCTCTCGCCCGACACCGAATCTCTTGATTCGACTCGGTCATCACATCATAAAACCCGCCTTGTAAACGAATAATCGTTCCTTTCAATATGACTACCTCCCTTAAAAAAGAGGTGACGACACCGTCACCTCTTTATTGTGCCTCTTTGGCCTGTGCATATGTGACTGAATCCGTTCGGACGATCTCACCATCGACTTCAATCGTTGCGGTCCCGACTTCGTCCGGAGCAATGACGAGCGTATACGAGTATGTTGTCGTCTCTGTGATTTTATCCCGTAACACTTCAATTTCACCACGCGCATCGACCGTACGAATCACGACCTCCACGGCTTTCGGTTTCTTGTCTTTTTCCGGTTGTTCGACTTCGACGCTCACTTCACGTTCGATGGAGACGTCCGTCGGTTCAACCCCTTCCGATACGATGACCGTAAGTTCCGTTCCCGGATCGACTGCCGTACCCGCCGTTGGAAGTTGACGGATGATTTGACCTTTAGGAACACTTGTCGAAAACTCATCCCGTCTCACGATTTTTAACTTGTTTTGATCGGCATAAGTCGATGCCTCGTCAAACGTATATCCCGCGAGATTCGACAGTTCGACTTTGTTGCTTCCTGTCGACACGACGAGCGTCACCGTCACTTCTGAAGGAACGACTTCCTCGCCTGGGTCGAGGGATTGCGAAATCACATCTCCGCTAGCGACTGTTTCCGAAGCTTCTGTTTTGATTTCAAGGTCACTGAATGCCAGATCTTTTAACATGCGTTCAGCTGCTGTTTGGGACAATCCCTCCACATTCGGCATTTCGACGGTTTCTTTCCCGGCCGAAACGACGATGGTCACCGTCGTGCCTCTTTTTGGTTTACGCCCTTGTTGTGGGTTTTGCGAAATGACCTCACCTTCTTCGACGTCATCGCTCGCCCGCTCCGTCACTTCGACGACGAAATCGGCATTCTCAAGTTCAGAAGTGGCATCTCCGATACTCATTCCAACGACATCCGGAACGACGGCTCGTGACATTTCATCGGCGACCACGTATGCCGCAATGCTCCCTCCAATCAGGATCAACACGAGTAAAATCCAAATCCACCATTTGCGTTTCTTCTTTTTTACTGGAGTCACCGCTTCAGGTTCTTGCTCACTAGACGCTGTGACCGGAGTCGGTGTTACTGGCGTCTCTGGTTTTTCTTCAGGTATGACCGGTGTCATGACGAGCGTTTGATCGAACTCATCCTGACTGGCCGGAATACGTCTCGGCTCATTGGCGCGTTCACGGCTTAATGCCGTCATGCAGTCTTTCTTAAAGGCTGCGACCGAAACATGACGGGCACCTGGTGACTTCGACAATGCTTGCATGACGCAGTTTTCGAGTGCCTGTGGAATATTCGGATTCAAGTCCATCGGTCGAATCGGGTCATCTTGCAAATGTTGAAGCGCAACGGCGACCGGTGTCTCGCCAATGAACGGGACACGACCTGTCAACAATTCGTACAGTACGGCACCGAGCGAATAAATATCTGACTTTTCATCAGCAAATTTACCGCGTGCTTGCTCAGGTGAGAAATAATGGACCGAGCCCAGCACAGACATCGTATGCGTCAACGTCGCATTCGACATCGCCACGGCAATCCCAAAATCAGTCACCTTCACGTTACCGTGCTGATCAATCATCATGTTCTGCGGCTTGATATCACGGTGAATGATTCGATTCGCATGGGCATGGTCAATCGCATCACAAATCTGTCCCATGATGCGTATCGCTTCATCGACAGATATGTATTCCTCTTGCAAGTATTGTTTTAACGTCACCCCATCGACGTGTTCCATGACGATATAGTACAAATCTTCTTCATCGCCGACGTCATAGATCGCCACGATGTTTGGATGGTTCAGACTCGTAGCCGCATGGGCTTCTCGCTCGAACCGACGTATAAATTGTTCGTTATGTGAGAATTCAGATCGCAACACCTTGATGGCGACGGTTCGGTTTAAGATCTCGTCATGAGCCCGGTAGACATTTGCCATGCCTCCGCTGCCGATTTGTTGTTCGATCCGATAACGATCGTTGATTCGTTCTCCGCTTCGCATCGGATTCATCCTCTCTTTCTATCTGTGAATTGAACGAGGGCGACCGTAATATTGTCGCTCCCTCCCAATTGATTGGCTTCTGCAATGAGTTGCTCCGCTTTTTGTTCGGCGGATGCCGTTTGTTGTAATACGTGTTGAATCGCCACATCGGTCATGTGTGTCGTCAATCCATCCGTACAAATTAAAATCACATCAAACTCAGGGTCAGCGAGCACTTGCACGTCAGGTTCGACTTGTTCGCTTGAACCGATTGCACGGGTGATGACATTTCGTTTCGGATGAACCCGCATCTCTTCTTCCGTCAATTCACCGAGTTGTTTGAGCACATTGACGTAAGAATGGTCCTCCGTAAGACGTCTTAACTCATTCGCCTGGAGCGCATAGACGCGACTATCTCCGATATGGACGATGACCACCGTCTCTTCATTCCAACAAACAGCTGCCACAGTCGTTCCCATCATGACAAGATTGGACTGCTTCGCAAATTGCAACACTTGATCGTTCGCCAAATCGATGTGGTGGCGGAACCATCGTTCGATTTCGACAGGAGTTGTCGGGAGAGACGGGAACGCCCGTCTAAATTCTTCAATCACGATTTGACTCGCAACCTCTCCCGCTGCATGCCCACCCATTCCGTCTGCAACCAGGGCAATCCCGGTTATGGCATCACCTAAGATTAAAACTGCATCTTCATTTTGTGTGCGTACTTGTCCACGATCTGTTCGAAATGCTAATTCCATCTTTCTGATTACCTCGTTTCTTGTTCGCGCTCCTTCGCTCGAAGCTGTCCACAAGCGGCATCGATGTCCGACCCTTGCTCGCGACGGATTGTCACGTTCACATTGCGGTCTTTGAGCACTTTTTCGAAGGCAAAGATTTGAGCTCGCGGTGTCCGTACATAGTCACGTTCGAGTACATGGTTGACGGGAATCAAGTTGACGTGACATTTGATTCCTTTTAACAGGTCTGCCAAGAGATGGGCATATTCTTCCGTGTCGTTGACACCACCAAAGAGTCCATATTCAAACGTGATACGACGTCCGCTCTTCTCTGTGTAATAACGGACCGCATCCATCAACTTGTCCAAGTCAAAGGCACGGTTGATCGGCATGAGCTTGGTACGCAATTCCGTCGTCGGTGCGTGAAGTGAAATGGCGAAGTTGATTCGCATACCTTCATCGGCAAACTTGTAAATCTTCGGAACAATCCCACTCGTCGATACCGTGATGTGTCGTGCTCCGATGTTGAGTCCATTGTCATGGTTGACAGTACGTAAGAAACGCATTAACTCATCGTAGTTATCGAACGGTTCGCCGATTCCCATGACGACGATAGAGTCGACGCGCTCTCCTGTCGCGTCTAATGCACGTTGTACGTCGAGCACTTGAGCTGTGATTTCCCCGGCTTCTAAGTTTCGTTTCAAGCCGCCGAGTGTCGAGGCACAGAACGTACATCCGATCCGGCAACCGACTTGTGTCGTGACACAAATCGAGTTTCCGTATTCGTGACGCATGAGTACCGTTTCAATTGAGTACCCGTCCTGAAGTTCAAACAAGAACTTGATTGTACCGTCTTGGGATTCCTGCTTGACCAATTCTTTTAACGTCGTCAATTGGAACGATGCCTCTAATTTGTCGCGAAGCGCTTTCGGAACGTTGGTCATATCATCAAAAGTCGTGACCCGTTTGACATACATCCAATCATATAATTGTTTCGCACGGAATGCCTTTTCTCCTGCCTCGATCACCCATGCCTCAAGTTCTGGAAACGTCAACGAATAGAGTGACGGTTTTGCGCCTACGAGTGGATTCTTTTCTACTGCTTTTGGATTCATGTTTTATACCTCTTTCTTAAATGCGGCGATATAGAAGCCGTCGGTCCCGAATGTCGTCGGTAATAATTTTAGTTCAGCACGGTCCGATTCCATCATCGGACGAACAGATTGTGGGAGACGACCTTTGAGCGTTTCGTCCCACATCAACCCTTTCGACAACATGTAGTCAGCCTGCGTCTCATTTTCAGACGGGTCGATTGTACATGTCGAGTAAACTAGCGTACCACCTGGTTTGAGCAGTGGCAATACGGCATCAATGATTTGTCTTTGTATCTTTGGTAAGTTTTCGAGTTGAGTTTTGTCCTTCGTCCATTTAATATCCGGCTTTCGACGAATGACGCCAAGGCCCGAACAAGGGACATCTAAAAGAATCCGGTCAAAGCTTTCTTCTTCAAACCGTTCACCTGCTAAACGAGCATCAAGGGCAAGTGCGGTCACTCCATTGATGTGTAGACGTTTGGCTTGTTGATCAATCAATTTTGCTTTATGTGGATGAAGGTCAAGCGCGGTGAGCGATCCACCTTGCATTCGCTCTGCCGTATGCATCGCCTTGCCGCCTGGCGCGGCACATGCGTCTAGGATGACATCGTCTTTCGACACGTTGAGTGCATCCGCGACAATCATGGAGCTCTCATCTTGAATCGATAGAAGACCTTCCTCGATAAACGGGGTCGCATGAACATTGCCAGACTCTACGACAAGTCCATCAGCAGATAGTTCAGAACGTGACGTCATGACGCCAGCGTCAGCCAACCGGTTCATCATCTCATCCACTGAAATACGCTTTCGGTTGACCCGAATCGTAACAGGAGCAGGTTCATTGTTTAATCGGCAAATCGCTTCTGCCGTTTCCACACCATATAACTCAATCCAATCTGATACGAGCCATTCCGGATGACTGTGCTCGATGGCGATTCGTTCTGCATCGGTCAAGCCACTAAAGTCCGGAAACCCTTCCCGAAGCACATTTCGTAACACCCCGTTTACGAATTTGCTCGTTCCGAGGTGATGACCTCGTTTTTTCGCGATTTCGACCGCCTCGTGTAGGACGGCCCGGTCGGGTACTTTATCAAGATAGAAGAGTTGATAAACGCTCATCCGAAGAAGCGGGAGGACAAACTTGTCTAGCTTCTTCGGCGAACGGATGCGGTCTTTCAAAATATAATCGAGCGTCCCTTTGCGACTGAGCGTCCCATATACGAGTTCGGTATAGAGACCGACATCTTTTAGGGCAACTTTTTTTTGTTTCAATGTATCATTGACGGCAATCGTCGAATACGCGCCGCCTTGTTCAATTTTCATCAGCGTATCAAGCGCTGCTTCACGTACGTTCATGAGTTCCTCCTAATCGGTCGCCAATCCGTAGCTTTTGTCCGGCGCCTCGCATGAAAGTTGCACCATCCATCCGTTTCTTACCTGCGGGTTGCAAATCGGTCACTTTGATTGCGACGTCGTTCCCTGTCGCCACGACAAATCCGTCTTCTTCCAGACGAATGACTTCTCCCGACTGTCCCGTTCCTGTCGTTTTTTCTCCCATGAACAATTTCACTCGTTCGCCTTCAAGCGTTGTATAGGCCGTCGGGAATGGATTCATTCCTCGAATATGGTTGTAGATGGACTCGCCATGCTTCGTCCAATCTATCTGTTCACGCTCACGGCTGATGTTCGGAGCAAACGTCACGTCTCGCTCGTCTTGAGGCACCGCCTCAATCCACCCTTCCAAGAAGGCCGGAAGCGTACGGATCAGAAGATCGCTTCCTGCTACAGCCAGTTTATCAAATAAAGACCCGACTGTATCCGTCTCTTCAATAGGTACGATGGTATTGGCAATCATGTCCCCTGCATCTAACTTGTCGACCATGTACATGATCGTCACACCTGTCTCCGACTCCCCATCAAGAATGGCTTGATGGATCGGGGCACCTCCGCGATATTTCGGAAGGAGGGAGGCATGTACGTTGATGGCTCCGTGAGGCGGGGCTTCTAGTAAGGCGGTCGGCACGATTTGTCCGTACGCCGCCGTCACAATCAAATCAGGCTTCAGCTCTAAAATTTCTGCATAGTCTGTGCGCACTTTTTCAGGCTGCAACACGGGAATACCGTGACGAAGCGCACACTCTTTTACTGGAGTCGGCTTAAGTTCACGTTTTCGCCCGACCGGTTTATCCGGTTGCGATACGACACCTACGACATTGTATCCTTCTTCAAGCAGTCGCTCAAGTACCGATACGGCGAACGTCGGTGTCCCCATGAAGACGATGCGTTTGTCTTTTCCAGGGTTCGGGACGGCGAGCTTGTCTGTGAACAAGACGCCATCCAAATGATCCATCTCATGTTGAATCGCACGAGCGAAAAAGCCGCTCGCTTGAATCGTATGTGTCCGCCCTTTCAAATCTTGATTCTTGACGACGATCGACTCGTGTCGTTCCACGAATCCGAATTCGCCTGGGATGCTCAAACATCCCTCTAGTCCAACTTCTCGACCGGATGTTTCAATGATTTCTGGGTTGATCAAGACGAGCGGTCCCGTCTCATCATCGGTATGGACGACCGCGAGCCGCTGGTTCAAATTGACTTGCGGTGCCGCGACACCAACTCCGTCATACTCATACATCGTATCAAACAATCGGTCGACAGTCTGACGCAATTTTTTATCAAACTTTGTCACCGGTTCGCACGTTACGCGCAAAATGTCATTAGGTACTTCTACTACTTTATACATGTCTCTCCACCTCACATGAATACGTATGGGTTCACATCGATACTCATTTGATATTCTTTCTTGCTGATTGCTTTGGCTCTCGCTTGCTGTAATCGTGCCAGCTCGGCGTAAAGCGTATCGGGTTGTTTCGTTTTAATGAATACTTGATAACGATAGGCGTTCTTCAATTTCGATAACGGTGCCGGCATCGGTCCATTCAAGCGACTATTCTCCACGTGTGCTTGTAAAAAGTCTGATGCGAACAATTCTGCCTCGGCCTTGGCGACAAGGGGATTTTCCGCCGAAAACGTGACGAGCGTTAAAAACCAGTAAGGAGGATGATTTCCGACTTGTCTGAGTCCCATCTCTTTGGCGAAAAATGTCTCATAATCATGTTCACTCGCAGTCTCGATCACATAATGGTCCGGGTTATACGTTTGGACGAACGCCTCACCCGGAAGTTTTCCGCGCCCGGCTCTTCCTGCCACTTGCGTGACAAGTTGGAAGGTGCGTTCGGTCGCCCGAAAGTCAGGCATCCCGAGTGTCGCATCCGCCGCGAGTACCCCGACGAGGGTGACGTTTGGGAAGTCGAGCCCCTTGGCAATCATCTGCGTGCCAAGTAAGATGTCGGCCTCCCCTTCTTCGAAACGACGCAACAACTGCTCATGTGAACCTTTTCGAGACGTCGTATCCTGGTCCATTCGGATGATGCGCGCTTCTGGAATCCGGTTCAACAGTTCCGTCTCGATTTTTTGTGTGCCCGACCCGAACTGTTTGATTTTCTTACTATTGCAGGATGGACACGTCGAAGGCATACCGACCTCGTAACCGCAGTAGTGACACTTCAACCGATCTCCATATTGATGATATGTCAAATTGACGGCACAATGCGGACATGTCATGCCTTCCCCGCAGTCCCGGCACATGACGAACGTCGTGAATCCACGACGGTTCAATAAAATGACGCACTGCTCTTTTTTCTCGATCCGGTCGAGAATCCCTTGGAACAATTCTTCCGAGAACATCGTCGTATTGCCCTTCGCCAACTCTCGGCGCATGTCAATGATATGGACCGGTGGCATCTCACCGCCATACCGTTCTTTCAAATGCAAATAGCGATAGACGCCTTTTTGTGCCCGGGCATACGATTCAAGTGACGGGGTCGCACTGCCTAACACGACAGGACAACCGTGATAACGAGCCCGCCAGATGGCAACATCGCGCGCATGATAGCGCGGGTTCTCTTCTTGCTTGTACGTCGTCTCGTGCTCTTCATCTAAGATGATCAGACCGAGTCGGTCGAGCGGGGCAAAGATGGCAGAACGGGCACCGACGACGACGTCGACTTCATTCCGTTTAATCTTACGCCACTCGTCGTACTTCTCACCTTTAGACAGAGCACTGTGCAACACGGCGACCCGATCGCCGAAACGACGCTTGAAGCGTTTGACCATCATCGGGGTCAAACTGATTTCAGGAACGAGTAAGATGGCCTGCTTGCCTTCATCGATGACTTGTCCGATTGATTCTAAATAGACTTCGGTCTTCCCACTCCCCGTCACACCGTGGACGAGTAACGTCTCACCTGCTTCAGCCTCCTGTATGGCCAAGACGGCACTTGCCTGACTGTCGTTCAATTGAACCGATTCCTCGACTTGCTCGATCGTCGCGTACGGGTCACGGTTCAACTCGACCTCGGTCAATCGAACCGCTCCGAGGTCGGCAAGTTTTTGCAGTTGTGGGCGAGTCAGACCAATTTGACGTAGTGCCGACCAATACATGCGTGGGGTCTCCTTTAGTAGGTTGACCGCTTCAAGTTGCTTTTTCGCACGTTTTGGCACGACCGTTGCATCGAGGAGCTCGACGACGACGTCGGTCTTAACAGTCTTCTTTTCTTTTAAGACGGGCGCTAAGATCAGCTCCCCTTTTTTAGCGAGTCCAAGAATGACTGACTGAACTTCTTTCGGATACTCCGATAAATGCGTTCCGAGACGGACCCCATCAGGGACTTGTCCTTCTTTGATTTCTTTGTCATAACTGACCTTGAGCGCGGCCGGAAGCATCGCAAGCAGGGCGGATGAACGAAAGCAAAGTGTCGTCTCTTTCACATGGATGGATAAAGCGAGCAGTTCGTCAGTGAGTGAAGATTCCTCATCTAACAGCGCTTCTAACGGTTTCAATCCTTCCCTCGTCCCATCTGACGTACCAACAACGATTCCGAGGAGACGTCGTGAGCCGAATGGGACGGAGACGCGCATGCCCGGTTCAATCAAAGCTTCAAATTGTTCAGGTACTTCATAATCAAACGGACGGTCAATCGTGATCACCGGTGCATCGACATGTACATGTGCAATCATTGGACCGCTTCCTTAAAATGTGTGAGCAACTCGAACGCCAACGCTTTCTTCGATTGTTTTGGAAGTCTAAGTGACGTCCCGTCAGCTTGGAACAAGACGACTTCATTGTCGTCCGCCCCGAATCCGACGTCACTGCCAGACACATCGTTCGCCACAAGGTAATCGACGTTTTTTCGCTTCAGCTTAGCTGCCGCGTGCTCCTCGAGTCGTTCCGTCTCAGCAGCAAACCCGACCAACACTTGATGGGTCTTCTTCTCACCGAGTGATTTTAAAATGTCTGTCGTTTCTTCAAGTTCAATCGTAAGTGGACCGTGGACTTTTTTATGTTTTTCCGAATGAATCGTTTTTGGACGATAATCCGCAACTGCCGCTGATTTCACGACGAGGTCTGAATTCTCAAAACGGCTTGTCACTTCGCGCAGCATCTCCTCACTTGACTTGACGGGAACCGCTGTCACGCCTTCCGGGACAGGAACTTGGAGCGGCCCGTGGACGAGCGTGACACGGGCACCCATGTCCCGAGCCACCTCAGCGAGTGCGACGCCCATTTTCCCTGACGAATCATTGGATAAGTAACGGACGGGATCGATGCGTTCGACAGTCGGGCCAGCCGTGATCAAGACATCTTTTCCAAGATATAGTTTCGGGACGAATTGGCTCTCGATGATGCGAACTAAGTCTTCCGGTTCAGGCAGACGTCCCCCGCCAATCCATCCGCAAGCCAAGTTGCCGACACCGGGTTCAATCAACTGATAGCCGTATGATTTTAGCGTCTCGATGTTCCGCTGTGTGGCAGGATGTTCGAGCATGTTCACATTCATCGCCGGTGAGATGATGACCGGGCACTTCGCAGCCAAAATGGATGTTGTCATGAAGTCATCCGCAATCCCGTTCGCCAATTTTGCGATCGTATTTGCCGTCGCCGGGGCCACGACAATCAAATCGCTCGAGTCGACGACGTCGATATGAGCAATCTTTGTCGGGTCATGCTCTTCGAACACGTCCGTATAGACCGGGTTGCGACTGAGCGCCTGGAAGGTCGCCTGACCTACGAATTGTTCCGCCGATTTCGTCATCGCGACGCGAACATTCGCTCCGGCTTGAACTAATTTCGATGTGAGCGCACACGCCTTGTAGGCGGCGATGCCACCACTCACACATAACAAAATAGTACGATCCTTCACCATTCCCAAACTCCCCCTTATAGACAATGAGACCCAAGTCGCAAACGACTTGGGTCACACTTCATCCGTTGTTTTTTTCGTTCACGATGATTGTCGTATCACCCGAAAATAGTTCTTCTAACGCTTGACCGACCGGCTTATATGATTTTGGCTCGGCGACTTTCGGTGCTTTTCCATCTTGAATCTGACGCGCCCGTTTTGCAGCGACCGTAACGATCGTGTATTTTGACGGGATAGTACGTTGTAAGGCATCAATCGAAGGGTATAACATTAAATGACCTCCATCATGGCTTTTTTATAGAGTGACGCAACACGTTCACGTTTACAATGCTCGGCTGTCACGATCGCTTTAATTCGATCGATGGCTTTGTCGACCTCGTCGTTCGTGACGACATAGTCGTAGGCGTCCATCAACTCGATTTCTTCACGCGCGACGAGCAGGCGTTGCTTAATGACTTCTTCTGACTCCGTGCCTCGTCCGATGAGACGATTGCGAAGTTCTTGAAGACTTGGTGGTGCCAAGAATAAAAAGACGGCTTCTGGGAGAAGTTCCTTCACTTGGAACGCCCCTTGCACCTCAATTTCAAGAATGACATCTTGGCCGCTTTCGAGCGTTTCACGCACCCACTCTACAGGCGTCCCGTAATAGTTACCGACAAATTCGGCATGTTCAAGCAGTTCTTTTTGTTCGATCATCCGTTCGAACTCTTCTCTCGATTTGAAGAAGTAATGCACCCCTTCAACTTCCCCTTCACGTGGTTTTCGGGTCGTCGCCGACACCGAATATTGAAGGTTGTTGTCCTCTTCCTCGCGAAGAGCACGGCAAACGGTCCCTTTTCCGACACCGCTCGGTCCAGACAAAACGATTAATAATCCCCGTTCTTTAAAATTCACTGCAAGCCCTCCATCTTCTAACATCACATTTAATTATAATAGCAGTCAATCAATTGTCCCGGCAAGAAGAAGTTCGGATTTCCTACTCCATCGTACCATATTTTCTGTTTTTCTGATAACGTAGAGACAGAAAATGAACAAAGGTGATGAGATCATTGGCTTATGATGGATTAATGACATATCGTGTCGTACAAGAATTACAATCGCTCGTCGGAGGGCGAATCAACAAGGTACATCAACCGTATTCGCTCGATTTGATGCTTCAAATTCGCTCGAATCGTCAGAACGCGCAACTTTTGATATCAGCAAACGCGATGTATGCCCGTCTTCAATTGACGGATACACCGATAAAAAACCCGCAAGAACCGCCGATGTTTTGCATGATGCTTCGCAAACATGTGGAAGGTGGATTCATCACGGCGGTCGAACAAATCGGCCGAGACCGTGTCATCGTCATTTCGGTCCGCTCTCGTAACGAGCTCGGCGATGAAGAATTGAAGAAAGTATACATCGAATTGATGGGACGCCACTCGAACATCGTCTTGACGACAGAAGAAGGCAAAATATTAGATGCCATCAAGCATCTCCCGCCTTCCCAAAACACGTATCGGACCATCATGCCGGGTAGTGACTATCTCCTTCCGCCGGAACAACACAAGTTCGACCCATTGACGGAGATGACAGAAGGATTGAAACGAATCGATTGGAACGCCGGCAAGCTCGATAAACAGATTGTCGCCACGTTCGCCGGCGTCAGTCCGCAAATCGCACAGGAAGTTGTTCATCTCGCAAAAACGCCGAATCGCGACTCCTTACAACAAGCGTTTGAGAACGTTCTTCGTCAACTCGATGGACCCTACGTTTTCCAACAACTTGCGAACGGCAAAGAACGGTTCGCTCCGATCGCGTTGACAGCCGGGGACATCGAATCCGAGGAAACGTATGAATCGAGTAAAGAAGTGCTCGACCGTTTCTACTATGAAAAAGCGAACCGTGACCGTGTGAGACAACAAGCACACGATGTGGAACGGCTCTTGAAATCAGAACTCGAAAAGAATCAATTAAAACGCCGCCGCCTTTTGGATGATTTGAAAGCGACAGAACGGGCAGATGAGTTACAAAAATACGGCGAGTTGTTGACGACTTATTTATTCCAACTCGAGAAAGGGATGCGCGTCGCCGAAGTCGTCGATTATTATGACGAGAACGGTGCAATCCTCTCCATTCCGCTCGACCCACTCAAAACACCGAATGAGAATGCGCAGCAATACTATAAGAAATACAACAAACTAAAAGTAGCCAAAGTCGAAGTGAAGAAACAGATGGATTTGAACGATGCAGAAATCGAATATTTAGAGACGCTCATCGCCCAACTCGACGTCGCTTCCCCGTCCGATCTTCTTGAGATTCGCGAGGAGCTTGCAGAAGAAGGCTACATCCGTCAAAAACGTCAAAAGAAAAAAGCAAATCCGAAAATTTCGCTTGAAGCGTACACGTCCTCGACCGGAACAGAATTCTTTGTCGGGAAGAACAATACGCAAAACGACCATCTGACGTTCAAGTTCGCACGACGTGATGAGATTTGGCTTCATGTCAAAGATATTCCTGGGTCTCACGTGATTATCCGCTCGACGGAACCAGACGAGACGACATTACTAGAAGCCGCATCAGTCGCCGCCTACTTCTCGAAAGCACGCGCATCAAGTGGCGTGCCTGTCGATTACACACGCGCCCGTTTCGTGAAAAAACCGAGCGGTGCGAAACCGGGATTTGTCATCTATACAGATCAACAGACCGTCTACGTGACTCCGGATGAGCAATTGATGAAGTCATTGAAACAATCGTGAACATGAAGACCCGCCATCGTGATGGCGGGTCCAGACTATAGACAAAGTATAGGTCTAATGTCTTTTATATGCCCAACCCGGACACGGCTCGCTTTCCTAGAGGCAAGCAATCCGACGGAGACCCAGCAGCGACCTAGGTCGCGATGCGGCTCCGGGATTGCCTGCGGAAAGCGTGGGCGCCGGAAGGACGAGTTCGAACATGTTATTTGTCAACAAGCTGGACCCGTCATGATCATGGCGGGTCTTCTACGTGTAGAGGGTTCACGTTTTCGGATCATGCTTGAACGCCTCGAGCTGTTCATGATAGTCGAGCAAATGCCCGTATAAAATTTCTGAAACGGATAAATCTTCATGTGGAAGTTTGAAGAGCGAATAGGGCTTGTCACATGTATAGAGAATGTCGTGATGATGCGCTAGTAAATATAAAAATTCTGACTCAAATGCCTGACGCTCTTCCTCGCTCATCAAAAGGAAAGCTTCTCGATGCTCGGCGAGACTCTCTAGCAACAAGACCAGCTTGTCTTCAAGGTGAATCAACAATCGGTACTGTTTGATTGTCATATGCTTCAATTTGACGTTCGTCACTTTCATATCCTCTTGGAGCATCATATGAAGCTCTTGATGGCCAAGGATGCGGGCTCGCGTCTCGAGCAGCTCTGCCGGGGAACCGACGAGCTCTCGCCAGTGATGGAACAAGTAAGAAGAAGTCTTACGTACCTCGTTCAATAACCGGTCCTCATAACGAGGAGGCATGAACGCGTAATTGACACCGAGTGAAACGAATACACCAACCGCCGTTAATAGAGAACGGGTCCACGCATAATGGAAAAAGTCCGATGTAGGACTTTCGAGCATCATGACGATGGCAAATGCCGCATACGTCGACATGTGGGTTTTATCGAACGTCGTGTTAAGCGTGAGCGAAACGATGACGGCTAATCCAATCGAGAGGGGATTGACACCGAACAAATAGACGATGAAGAGCCCGCACATAAGACCGACGACCGTTCCGAATATGCGACTGAATACGATTTTAGACGATCGCTTGACGGTCGGTTGCATCGCCACAACTGCTGCGATGGCTCCCATCCCTGAATAAATCCCGAAGATATACCACGAGATGGCGACGGTGATGGCGACGGCAATTCCAGTTTTTAACGTACGTAACCCGATTTTCGGGATGTATCGTTGCCCATTCATTTGAGTTCGACCTTTCCTGTCTCAGAAATCAGTTCCACCACCGGTCGATTCGATGTCGACAATTGATACACACCCGGTTCGACTTCTTCGTAACGGTCGCTACTCGAGACTTTTCCGGTCGTCGTCACGTTCACTTGTCCTGTCGCATGTTTCGGCGCGTAACTGAGCGTCCCGGCTTCCGTCTGGATGGTCATCGCTTGATTGACGACAACATCGCTGACGGTCGCATGACGATAAGAGCGAATGTCACCGTTCACAAGTCGTACCGATTCGATGGTCGTATCGCTTTTCGATTCAATCCGTAGACGATCACTATCAATCTGTTTCAAATTGACGGCATTCACATCCATGACAATCGTCTTCGCATTCAACCCTTGTCCTGTCACCTGCTCCGCTCCTAGATGAACCGATGTCATCGAGCTCGGCAAAGCGACTTTAATCTTATAGCGCGACGGTTCATCACTCGCTCGACTTCCGAAATAGCTGAACCATCCATATCGCTCGACGACGTAGATGGTATCCCCGACTGACTTGACTTTGATGCGGCGTTCTTTCGAATTAGTCTGCATCACTTCAATCTGTACCTTTTCATTTGGACTACGAACGAATTCCACATTCCCATGGTATGTTTCGAGTCGCAATTTCTTCATTTGATATCGGTCTTCATACTGGTCTCCTAGCGCTAATAAATGGCTGAACACAAATAAATTCACTAAAAAGAGCGCTGGAATGATTATCAAGACGAGACCGAAGGCGACTTTACGATGTTTTGGAATTGCACGAAATCGTGCGTTCCATGTCTTCTCTTTGCTTCTTGAATACGCCATATGCCTCTCCTTTTCGAATCACTTCCGTTATTTTACCATGAAGTATGACATATGCCGAATCGAAAAAGAATCCGCCCGAAGGTGGATTCTTAAGAGGTGACGAGGTCGCTCCAGGCACGAGGATCTTCTTGCCAGTCGCGAAGCGAATCGAGCTCCGAACGGTTTAGAACGCCCGTACTCTCTGCCACTTCAATCAATTCTGAGAACGTTGTCAACGATGTTGCCGTCAGATCTGCATCGCTTAGATTCTTCTGAAGAACCGGTAATCCGTACGAGAAGATGGCTTGAATCCCAATGACGTCACCACCCGCCTGACGAATCGCCTTCGCCGCATCGATACTTGACATCCCGGTCGACAATAAATCCTCGATGACGAGCACTCGAGCGCCTGCCTCGAGTTTCCCTTCAATTTGATTACCTTTCCCATGCCCTTTTGCACTCGACCGGATATAAATGAACGGGAGACCGAGTCGGTCAGCGAGCAACGCCCCGTGAGGGATACCTGCCGTGGCCGTCCCTGCAATCACATCGACTTCAGTCGGATTCACTGACTTCACCAATCCATCGACAATGACTTGACGCACATTCGGAAAACTGAGTGTAAGTCGATTGTCGCAGTAGATTGGACTCTTCAATCCGCTCGACCATGTATACGGCTCAGTCGGTGATAGTGTGACGGCTTCAATCTGTAAAAGTGCCTCAGCGATTTGTTTCATTCATTTGTCCCCATTCCTTCATAAATTGGTCGTACATGGCCATCGGATCAGTCGCACGTGTAATCGGTCGACCGACGACGATTGAGTGAACACCCGCCAGTCTCGCTTCATACGGCGTCGCGATACGGACTTGATCATCCTCGGTTGCACCGAGTCGGATGCCCGGTGTGACCGTCATGAACGTGTCCCCGAGTTTCTGATGAATCGCTTTCGCTTCCTGGACGGATGCGACCACTCCGTCAAGTCCCGCCTGTTTCGCGAGTGTCGCTTGTCTGAGAACGGCTTGATCGAGTCGTCCGGCAATCCCGAGCTCTGTCTGCATCATTCGCTCATCTGTCGACGTCAACTGTGTGACCCCAATCAATCGAGTCGTATCATTCTCTTGGCGTAACCCGTCTAACGCATAGCGCATCATCTTTTCGCCACCTAATGTGTGGACATTCGTCACAGCCACCCCGAGTTTTCCGATTTGTCGCATCGTACGGCGTGCCGTCTCCGGGATATCGTGTACTTTCACATCGAGAAAGACCGGATAACCCCCGTCGACCAATTCTTCGACAAAGCGTGCGCCTTCCCGATAAAAGAGTTCCATCCCGACTTTAACAGCCGGTCGGTTTGAAAATCGTTTCAACAAATGAAACGCTTCGTCCCGCATTTCCACGTCAAGGGCGAGATACAAGTTGCGCATAGGCCTTCCCCCTCACATCCAAAATATGTTCGATTCCGAGTGAATCAAGTCGTGCCGGTAACGCTTCAATGATTTCCTGACAGACGTATGGATTTTCAAAGTTCGCCGTCCCGACGGCAACGGCAGAAGCCCCCGCGTAAATAAACTCGAGCACATCGTCGACCGTCCGAACCCCGCCCATGGCGATGATAGGAATGTCGACCGCTTGTGCGACTTCATACACCATCCGGACCGCTACCGGTTTGATGGCCGGACCGGATAACCCACCGATTCGGTTCGCTAAAATCGGTCGACCTGTCTCGATATTGATTCGCATCCCTACGAGTGTGTTGATCATCGTCAAGCCGTCCGCGCCGGCCGCCTCGACAGCTCGCGCCATGTCCGTGATCGACGTGACGTTCGGAGACAGTTTGACATAGACCGGCTTACTCGAAGCCGCTTTGACGAGTCGCGTGAGTTCTGCGGCCATCACCGGGTCCGTCCCGAACTGCATGCCCCCACATTTCACGTTCGGGCATGAGATGTTCAATTCGATGGCTTTAATCGTCGGGTCGGCGCTGATTCGACGGGCGACTTCCACGTATTCATCTGGCGTCGAACCGGCAACGTTGGCGATGATCTCCGTGTCGAACGTTGAGAGGAATGGTAATTTTTCTTCGATGATCGCATCGACACCTGGATTTTGAAGTCCGATCGCGTTGAGCATGCCCTGTGCCGTCTCGGCGACACGTGGGGTCGGATTTCCGAATCTCGATTCCTCCGTCGCTGCTTTGATCATGATGCCTCCTAAGATGGAGAGGTCATACAGTTTCGCGAATTCCTCTCCAAATCCGAAACATCCGGAAGCCGGAATAATTGGGTTTTTTAAACGAAGACCTGGTAACTCGACATTCAATCTCATAACAGCACCTCTTCCGCATTGAATACCGGACCGTCACTACAGACTTTCACATAGCCCCCCGGTGCTTGACAGACACAGGCAAAACAAGCACCGATGCCACAACCCATCCGATTCTCGATTGAGAGATATCGTTCAGGAATGGGCGAAGTGGCAACTGCCTTTAACATCGCTTCCGGACCACAGCTGAACAACACATCGGCTTGGATGCGTGCGAGGGGGCCGGTGACGAAGCCAAGCTCCCCGTGAGTACCGTCTACTGTCGTGATGATTGTCTTACCAAGTTCACGAAAAGCATCTTCATAAAAGACGCTTTCTTTTGAATCAAACCCGAGAATCGCAATCGTTTCAATGCCCATCTCATGGAGTCGGCGTCTGACGTAGTAAAGCGGTGGGACCCCAATCCCACCTCCGACCAGGACGACTCGCTTTCCATGTTGCGCTAGGGGAAAACCGTTCCCGAGCGGACCAAGGACGTCTAGCGTGTCCCCCACTCGTTTCCCTGCCAGCTCAGTTGTCCCTTCCCCAATCACTTTGTATAAGAAGGTGATTTCGTCCCCCTCGACGTTCGCCACCGATAACGGCCGACGTAACAGACCGGACGTCTTGATGTGAAAGAACGTCCCAGGGGCGACCTCCACCCCAGGGCAACGGACTTTCATTTCCATCGTCGCTTTGGCGATTTGTCGATTGCTGACAATCGTCACGTCATGTCTCATACCATCACCCCGAACGTTGTGAATGCCGGGATGCTGACCGTTTGGAACGACAGGCTTTCAATGACTTGTAACAACGCTTCGACTGTATCGAGCGAGGTAAGGCAAAGCGTGCCCTGCTCGGCGGCCGTTCTTCGAATCAAGAACCCGTCTTTCGTGACGAGTGCATCGCGACTCGTTGTATTGATGATCAAGTCGACGTCTCCTCGCTCGATCACACTGAGCATCGTCTCACCGTCTTCTTGAATTTTCCCGACTCGACGAACACGCATCTGTTCCGCTTCGAGACAATCAGCCGTCCCACTCGTTGCCATGAGTCGGAAACCGAGGCGGTCGAAACGTTTCGCCAAGGCGATGGCCTCATCCTTGTCATGGTCGGCAATCGTCATGAGCACGTTCCCTTTCAAGGCGATGTTCATCCCTGCTGCGACGAGCCCTTTATAGAGCGCTTTTTCGAGCGTGCGATCTGTCGCCATGACCTCCCCTGTCGACTTCATCTCAGGTCCGAGCGATGGGTCTACTTCTTTCAATTTCGCGAACGAGAAGACCGGTACTTTGACCGAGATACTGTCCGACTCAGGATGAATGCCTGTCCCAAGACCGAGTTCTTTTAAACTCGTCCCAAGAATCGTTTGCGTAGCAATTCGTGCGACCGGTAACCCCGTCACTTTCGAGATGAATGGGACCGTCCGGCTCGCACGTGGGTTCACCTCGATGACATACAAGTCATCCGCATAGACGAACTGGATGTTGAGCAGACCTTTGATGCGGAACGCTTTCGCCAACTTAATCGTATAATCGACGACTTTTTGTTTCAGTTCTTCACTGAGTCGTTGCGGCGGATAGACGGCAATCGAATCACCCGAATGTACGCCGGCACGTTCGATATGCTCCATGATCCCCGGGATATAGACGTCCGTCCCGTCACAGATGGCATCGACTTCAATCTCAATCCCCGTTAAATAGCGATCGATGAGAACCGGTCGATCTTTTGAGGCGATGACCGCATGTCGCATGTACCGCTCAAGCTCAGACTGTTCATATACGATTTCCATCGCTCGTCCCCCGAGCACGTACGATGGTCGGACGAGTACCGGATAGCCGAGTTCGTTCGCACAAGCGACGGCCTCTTCCACATTTGTCGCCGTCTTTCCTGGTGGTTGAGCCAATCGTTCCGCTGACAATGTGGCTTCGAACGCCTTCCGGTCTTCGGCACGGTCGATATCTTCGAGGGTCGTCCCAAGAATTTTCACGCCGTTCGCTTCTAGCGATGCCGCCAAGTTGATGGCAGTCTGTCCACCGAATTGGACGATGACACCTAGCGGGTTCTCGTTCTCGATGACCTCCAACACGTCTTCTGTTGTCAACGGCTCGAAGTACAACCGATCGGAGATGGAGAAGTCCGTCGAGACCGTTTCCGGGTTGTTGTTGATGATGATGGCTTCGTATCCTGCATCGCGAATCGTATCGATCGAGTGGACGGTCGCATAGTCGAACTCGACACCTTGTCCGATTCGAATCGGACCTGATCCGAGGACGAGGATGGACTCCCGGTCTGTCTTCACCGCTTCGTTCTCCACTTCATACGTCCCGTAGAAGTACGGTGTCTCCGATGCGAACTCGGCTGCGCACGTATCGACCATCTTATAGACGGGACGAATGTTCCATTCTTTCCGTTTCGTACGAACCGCTTCCGTATCCATCGACAGCATACGCGCGATTGCCACATCACTGAACCCTAGACGTTTCACATCCAGCAGACGTTCTGATGTCAACGGTTCCTTAATCAGTTGTTGCTCAGCTTGCCAGATCCGGTTTAATTTCTGTAAGTAGAATCGATCGATTTTTGTCAGTTGGTGTAGCGTTTCTACCGAGTATCCGCGACGAAGGGCCTCATAGACGATGAACAGACGCTCGTCTGTCGGATGAATGAGTCCATGCTCGAGCTGTTCTGTGTCTAATGCAGAAAGTTGTGGAAGGTGAAGTTCTTCCATCCCCAGCTCGAGCGAGCGAACGGCTTTTAGCAAAGCCTCTTCTAAATTCCGACCGATGGCCATGACCTCACCCGTCGCCTTCATTTGTGTGCCTAAGCGGCGATCCGCGGACTCAAACTTATCGAAGGCGAAGCGTGGGATTTTGGCGACGACGTAATCGAGCGCCGGTTCGAACGAGGCGTAGCTCGTCTCGGTGACCGGGTTTTTTAATTCTGACAACTTGTAACCGACAGCGACTTTCGCAGCCAGCTTGGCAATCGGATAGCCTGTCGCTTTTGATGCGAGCGCTGAACTCCGTGAAACACGTGGATTCACTTCGATGACGTAGTACGTGAAACTGTCTGGGTCGAGTGCGAATTGGATGTTACATCCACCCTCGATCCCGAGTGCCCGAATGATATCGAGAGAGACGCTACGAAGCATCTGATAATCCCGATCTGACAGCGTCTGCGTAGGGGCGAATACGATGGAGTCACCGGTGTGGACTCCGACCGGATCAAAGTTTTCCATCGCACAGACGATGATGGCTTGGTCACTCGAGTCACGCATGACCTCGAACTCGACTTCTTTCATCCCGGCAATCGATTTCTCGAGCAAGACTTGCGTCACAGGACTCGCCTTTAATCCAGATTCAACGATTTGCTCGAACGACTCCCGGTCATGGGCAATCCCGCCACCGGTTCCCCCGAGCGTGTACGCAGGTCGGATGATGATCGGGTACCCGATCCGTTCCGCAAATCCCCAAGCAGACTCGAGCGTATGGACGATCTCACTTTCAGGTACGCCGTGACCAAGTTCGAACATCAAGTTACGGAACTGTTCCCGGTCTTCCGCTTGAACGATTGCAGACAGTTTCGTCCCGAGTAGCTCCACGCCACAATCTCGCAAGACGCCCCGCTTGTCGAGTTCAAAAGCCAAGTTCAAACCTGTCTGCCCGCCAAGCGTGGCAAGGAGTGCATCCGGACGTTCCTGCCGGATGATTCGCTCGACGAATTCTGGTTCGAGCGGTTCGATATAGACACGGTCCGCCGTCGTCGGATCCGTCATGATGGTGGCCGGATTCGAGTTGACGAGGATGACTTCGTAGCCTTCTTCTTTCAAGGCAAGACATGCCTGTGTACCAGCATAATCAAACTCCGCTGCTTGTCCGATTACAATCGGTCCTGATCCGATTACGAGGATTTTCTGAATATCTGGTCGTTTTGGCATGTCAAATTCCCACTTTCTGTTTGTTTTCTTGTACGAGTTGCATGAATCGGTCAAATAAGTCGTTGGCGTCGAACGGTCCTGGTGCTGCCTCCGGATGATACTGTACTGAGAAGGTCGGGTGATGGAGATGTCTTACCCCTTCGATCGTTCCGTCATTGACCGCACGGTGTGTGACGATGAGCGGTGTATCGAGCAGTGACGTTTCCTCAACCGCATATCCATGGTTTTGAGAAGTGATGGTCACGGCACCAGTCTCAAGCTCGAGCACCGGATGATTCGCGCCACGATGTCCGAACGGAAGCTTGAAGGTGTTTGCACCGTTTGCGAGAGCAATCAGCTGGTGACCGAGACAAATTCCGAACATCGGTGTCGTCGGCATCAGTTGCTCGATGAGCGGCAGTGCGGTCGGAACGTCTTTCGGATCTCCTGGTCCATTTGACAACATGATACCGTCCGGCTCATACCGTAATACGTCCTCTGCCGTCACATCGTGCGGAAAGACGACGACCTCACAATCTCGTTTCATCAACTCGCGCATGATTCCAAGTTTCGCCCCGAAGTCGATCAAAGCGATGCGAGGGCCGGTTCCCGTACTCACATAAGTCCGCTTCGTCGATACGCGTGCGACTTGATCGTTCGGCGATTCTTCATCAAAGCGGATCCGTACCTCGTCCCACGTCAACTCTCCATCGATGAGGACACCGCGCATGACCCCTTTCGCTCGTAAATGACGTGTCAACATCCGTGTATCGATATCCGAGAGCCCCGGAATGCCGAAGCGGGTGAGTGTCGCATCGAGTGTCGCCGTTGAACGGAAGTTCGAAGGCGTATCGCATGCTTCTTTTACAATCAACGCTTTTGCCATCGGAATTGTCGTTTCAAAATCCTCACGATTGACGCCATAGTTCCCGATCAATGGGTTCGTCAATACAATCATTTGGTCGCAGTATGATGGATCCGATAAGATTTCTTGGTATCCTGTCATCCCTGTCTGGAAGACGACTTCCCCCATCGTATCAGCCGGTGCCCCGAATCCTTTACCGACAAATTTCATTCCATCTTCAAGCCATAATGTTCGTTTCATCAAATCGCCCCTTATATACAATTTCGCCACCGACCATCGTCATGACCGGCCATCCGACAAGCTTTTCCCCTGCGAACGGTGTATTCTTTCCTTTTGAATAAAATGTCGTAGGATCGACCGTCCGAGACGTTTCCGTATCGATGAGAATCAGGTCCGCATCCGCCCCAACTTTCAGTTCCCCTCTTGATAAACCGAATACGTCGCTCGGACGTTTCGTCATCCAGTCGAGCAACTGACGCTCTTCCATGATGCCCGTCTTCACGAATGTCGTGTAGAGAAGTGGAAGGGCCGTCTCGAAACCGGTAATCCCAAACGGAGCCCGCTCTATCCCTTGTGCCTTTTCTTCTACTGTATGGGGGGCATGATCCGTTGCGATCATGTCAATCGTTCCGTCAAACAATCCCTCAAGGAGGGCCTGTCGATCATCCTCGCTTCGTAGCGGTGGATTCATCTTGAAGTTTGCATCGAGTCCTGGAATATCATCCTCACTCAAGACGAGATGATGCGGCGTCACTTCTGCAGTCACGTGAATGCCGGCTCGTTTCGCATCCCGAATGACACGAACCGATTGGCGGGATGAGACGTGACAGACATGATAATGACACCCTGTCTCTTCAGCAATCAAAACGTCGCGAGCGATATGGATGCTCTCTGCAAGGCTCGGAATTCCTTGAATGCCATGCGCCTCACTGAATTTGCCCTCGTGGACCGATCCGGCCTTCAACGTATTGTCCTCACAGTGGGCGACGACTGCTTTGTTCAATCGTTTCGCTTCACGCATGGCTTGTCGCATCATCGCCGCCGATTGGACACCAACACCGTCATCCGTAAAGGCGAAGGCATCTGCGAGCGATTCCATGTCGACCTGTTCTTCACCGAGCTGTCGTTTCGTGATAGCGGCGTAAGGTAACACACGTACGACCGCATCTTGTTCGATTTTTTGAAGGAGGACGTCCATTGTTTCGCGATCGTCTGGAACCGGTCTCGTGTTCGGCATCGAGCAGATGGTCGTGAACCCGCCCGCCGCGGCAGCCATCGTTCCCGTTCGAATCGTCTCTTTCGCCTCGCCACCTGGTTCACGCAAGTGGACGTGGACATCGACGAGTCCTGGTGCGAGCAGATAACCTGTCGCATCGAGCATTTCTTGTCCCGTGGTCTTCCCTTTATAGTCGAGTGATTCGATCTTTCCGTCTTTCACGTGAATGTTTGTCGTGCGTTTCGTTCCCTTGTCATACCATGTCGCGTTTTGAAGTATCATTGTTGTCCTCCTAATGCTCGATTTAAGATGCTCATCCGGGCGTACACCCCATTCTTCATTTGTGGGAAGATGCGTGACCGTTCATGTTCGATCAGACTTCCAGCAATCTCTACATCCCGATTGACCGGAGCCGGGTGCATGATGATGGCGCCTGCTTTCATTCGCTCGACGCGTTCGACCGTCAAACCGAACTGTGTGTGATACGCTTCTTTCGAGAAGACGTCTCCCATGATATGGCGCTCGTGTTGTACACGGAGCAACATGATGACGTCACATTCGCCTAGGATGTCATCGAGTTCTTTTCGCTCTAGCCCCATCGAGTCATCCCACCAAGAGGCAGGACTACAACCGACCACGTTTGCTCCGAGGCGCTTCAAGACGCTTGCGTTCGAGCGGGCGACCCGACTATGGACGAGGTCACCACAGATGGCGACGTTCAATCCTTGGAACGTTCCGAACTCTTCAAAGATGGTGACGAGATCGAGCAATGATTGGGATGGATGTTCCCCGCTCCCGTCCCCTCCGTTCAACACCGGGATATTCAACTTCTCCACAAGTTCGTGATAATAGCCCGCTTCCGGATGTCGAATGACGAGCGCGTCCACGCCGATGGCTTCGAGCGTTTTACACGTATCGTAGAGCGTCTCCCCTTTCGTGACCGATGACGTCGTCACATCGAACGGAATCTCTTGCATGTTCAAGTGGCGCTCGGCCATTTGAAACGAATTTTTCGTACGCGTCGAGTTTTCAAAGAACAGGTTTGCGACCGTTTTCCCATCAAATAGTGGGGGGAGGTCACCTTGCTTGTAGCGCAATGATTCTTCAATCATGCCCATGATCTCCTCAAGGGAAAGTGTGCCCAAACTGACGAAGTGTTTGACCGGTTTCACGTTTGTTTGCATCGTATTCATGTTCGTCTCCTCCTTTTATTAGAGGCAAAGAGAAAAGGCGCCTCTTCACCGATGTGAAGGGACGCCTTTATCTGGGCAGGGTACACCCAAATAAACGAGCCTTCACTTTGCCGACCTCACGGGATCGAATTAAAAGTTACTTGCTTGTTTCGTTTCTTCAGTTGTGTTGACTTCGACTGCTGTATCGTCTTCTTCATGCGGTAAGATGGCGTTTAACAAAATACCGACGACCGTCGCAAGCGCCATGCCTTGTACCGGGAAGCTCCCGATTTGAACCATCGCACCACCGAGTCCGATGACGAGGATGACCGATGAGATGATCAAGTTGCGCTTTTCTGCCAAGTCGACTTTGCTCTCCACCATCGTCCGTAATCCGTTCGACGCGATGACACCGAACAAGAGGATCGAGATTCCACCTTTGACCGGGTTCGGGATGGTCGAGATGAACGCTTCAATGTGACCGAGGAATCCGAAGCTGATGGCCATGAGTGCTGCGCCGGCGATGACGTAGACACTGTAGACTCGTGTGATGGCCATGACGCCGTTGTTCTCACCGTAAGTCGTACATGGTGGTCCACCGAGTGCAGAGGCAACGGCTTTTCCTACTCCGTCTCCGAGTAGCGTGCGATGGAGACCTGGGTCTTTCATCGTCTCTCGTCCGATGATTTTCGACGTGACCATTTGATCTCCGATGTGCTCCGTCATTGTGACGAGCGCGACCGGAACGATGGCGAGAAGGGCCCCGACTTGCCACATCGGCATGTAGTCGACGAACACCATCGTGAAGTCAGGAAGTTGGAACAGGCTGGCTTGTTGAATCGGTGAGTAATCGATGATGCCGAATGCGGCTGCGACTGCGTATCCTCCAACGATTCCAAAGAGGATCGGGACGGCACCCCAGACACCTTTCAGCTTCGTCATGGCGAGCATCGTGATTCCAAGTGTAAGCAGGGCAGTCGTCATGAACGTTCCGTTATAGGCACCGTCTTGATTCATCGACATGTCGATGGCGACCGGTGCGAGCGAGAGTCCGATGACCATGATGACCGGTCCGACGACGACGGGTGGGAGCAATCGGAGCAACCAGTTGACGCCCGTTTTATAGATGATCAAGGAAACGACCCCGTATACAGACCCGGCGACGATTCCGCCGAAGAGTGCGGCTTCGACACCCCATTGCTGGCTGACCGCTATAATCGGGGCGATGTAGGCAAAACTTGAACCTAAGTATGTTGGGACTTTGAAGCGTGTAATCGCTAAGAATGAGAGCGTGGCCACGCCGGAAGCGACGAGGGCGACCGATGTATTTAATCCTGTCAAAATCGGGACTAAAATCGTCGCTCCGAACATGGCGAAGACGTGTTGAAGGCTGAATAATAGCCATTGTGGAAAGTGAGCTGGACGCTCGTGGATGTGTAGAACAGGTTGTTTCATTTTGAATTCTCCTTCCTGGCCTCTCTGGACCACCTTAAAGGTATGCGTTTATTGCTGATGGATCGTGACTTCATCCGCCGTGTCGACTTCACTGAGTCGGACAACGACTTGCTCGGACTTGGACGTCGGAACGTTCTTACCGATAAAATCTGGTCGAATCGGGAGTTCCCGATGGCCTCGGTCAATCAAGACAGCGAGTTGGATATAATCCGGACGACCATGGTCGACAAGCGCGTCCATTGCGGCACGAACTGTTCGACCGGTATAGAGGACGTCGTCGACGAGGACGACCGTCTTTCCATTGATATCATGGGGTAGCTCTGTCGCTTTGACTTCAGGGTCTAACGACTTCTTCGATAAGTCATCCCGGTAAAGCGTGATATCGAGATTGCCGAGTGCGACCGGCTTGCCTTCAATCTCCTCGATTCGGCGAGCGAGTCGGTCAGCGAGCGTCTCGCCTCTCGTCTTGATTCCGACGAGGACGACGTCATCGATTCCTTTGTTTCGCTCGATAATCTCGTGTGCGATTCGGGTCAAGGCACGACGGATGGCTGACTCATCTAAAATGACTGATTGTTTCACGTGATTCCTCCTTCCAAACTTCAGTAAAAAAGAAGACTCCCTCATCCGGCTGGAAAGGGAGTCTTCATCAAAAACGGCATACGACTGCCGGGGTTGAATTGACGTACATGTGACCGCGGTCACAATCCTTTCACAGCCTCTCTGGACTGGGTTTAAAGGTGTTATGCTTCCTAGACTATAAATCGGAATGTGACAGAAGTCAACGAGTTTTCTCGATTTTATCCAATTTTGCGAGTTCCGCATTGAAGTCTTCTGGTAATGGGGCCTCAAACTCCATCCATTCTTTCGTACGTGGATGGTGGAACCCGAGCGTTGCCGCATGGAGCGCTTGACCGCCTAAATCAATCGTGCGGCGTGGACCATATTTCGGGTCACCGGCGAGCGGATGACCGATATAACGCATGTGTACACGGATCTGGTGCGTGCGTCCCGTTTCTAATTTACACTCCACGAGCGTGAAGTCTTTATAACGTTCGAGTAAACGGAAGTGTGTCACGGCTTCTTTTGCGTTCCGGTCCGTCACGGTCATACGCTGACGATCATTCGTATCACGACCGATCGGAGCTTCAATCGTTCCGAGTTCGTGAACGAGTTCACCATGGACGAGCGCGATATACTCCCGTTTGATGGTCTTGTCTTTCAACTGGCTCGCGAGCGACTCATGAGCCAAGTCATTTTTAGCGACCATGAGAAGACCCGTCGTGTCCTTATCAATCCGATGGACGATTCCGGGACGTTTGACTCCGTTGATGCCCGAGAGGTCATCGCAATGATAAAGTAGCGCATTGACGAGCGTCCCTGACGTGTGACCGGCTGCAGGGTGAACGACCATCCCGCGTGCCTTGTTGACGACGATGACGTCTTCATCTTCAAAGACGATCTCGAGCGGAATGTCTTCAGGCAACACTTCGAGTTCGACCGCTTCCGGCACATTCACTTCTACTTCATCCCCCACTTGAAGCTTGTAGTTCGCTTTCACGGCACTACCGTTGACGAGGAGGGCCCCCGTCTTGATCCATTCCTGTACTTGCGAGCGTGACCATTCACCACGGTCACTGACCCACTTATCAATCCTTGCCTTTTCATCGGCGACAAAAGTATACGATTCCATTACGATTGTCCCCTTTCTTTGTGTAATTTTTCTTCAAATAAAATCCCGATGACCATCAAGATGACACCGAATGTGAGTGCCATATCAGCCACGTTAAAGATTGGGAAGTTGTATCCGAACGGATACGTATCGACAAAGTCGACGACTTCGCTCCGGAACAAGCGATCGATAAAGTTACCGATGGCACCGGCTAACAGTAATCCGACACTATATCCGAGGAGCTGATAGCCGTTCACTTCTTTGTGCAAGAAGTAAACGAGTCCGGCAACGACGAGGATGGTGATGATAAAGAAGAACGCCATCTGTCCTTCTAACATCCCCCAAGCCGCTCCTTTGTTGCGGTAGGACGTCCAATATAACAAGTTCGGGATGACTTCAATCGATTGACCAATTGTCATCGTCTGAACGACCACCCATTTTGTGAGTTGATCGATCAAAATCAAGATGAGCGCCAATCCATAATATCGTTTCATATGCGTCTCCTTTCAAGCCGTTAAGAAACCGGAGTGGGGACGCCACTCCGGTTCGTCTTAACCGATTACTGATGCACAGCGCGGGCAAAGCTCTGGATGCTCTTCGTTTTGTCCAAGCTCTGTCGAGTATGTCCAACAACGTGCACAAGCGGCTCCATCTGCTTTCATGACTGTGATTTTCGTCGTCGCATAATCGACGTCTGCCGTCTCAGCCCACTCCACTTGCGATACTTGAAGCAGTTGGCTGACGTTGTCGATCGTGTTCAACAAGTCGGCAGTCTCTGCTTTTGGTGCGAGAATCAACTTCGCCTCGAGCGGTTTCCCGATCAACTTCTCGCCACGTGCGATTTCAATCGCTTTGAGGACATCGTCACGGAAGACGAGGAATTTCGACCACTTCTCGAGTAATGCCGTTTCGTCTCCTGTGAGCGCGCTCACTTCTTCTAAATCCGTCAAGAAGATGCTTGCTTCTGACTTTCCAGGCACTTCTTTCCATGCCTCATCGGCAGTGTGTGGAAGGATTGGAGCCAATAGTTTCGTCAAGAGGACGACGGCATCGTACATGACAGTCTGAACGGCACGACGACGGAGATCGTCTTCACGTTCGATATATAGGATATCTTTTGTGAAGTCGAGGTAGAACGATGACAACTCGTTGACACAGAAGTTATGAACGAGGTGATACACGGCCATAAAGTCAAACTCATCATATGCTTTGACAACTTTTGTCTGCAATTGTTTGAGCTTCGTCGCCATGAAGCGGTCCGCTTCCGGCATATCGTCGAATGCGACACGCATCGATGGCTCGAACCCGTTCAAGTTCCCGAGTAAGAAGCGAATCGTGTTACGCATCTTCCGGTAAACTTCTGACACCTGTTTGAAGTTATCGTGTGACGCACGTACGTCCGACTGGTAATCGACGGATGCGACCCAAAGGCGTACGATTTCTGCGCCATACTGCTTCACAAGATCGTTCGGTGCAATCGTGTTACCGAGCGATTTCGACATTTTGCGTCCGTCCCCATCGAGGACGAATCCGTGACTCAAGACATTCCGGTACGGTGCTTTCCCAGTCGTCGCAACGGCCGTCGAGAGTGACGAGTTGAACCAACCACGATATTGGTCCGATCCTTCAAGGTAAAGGTCTGCCGGACGACGAAGGTTTTCGCGTTCTTCTAATACACCAGCGTGTGAAGAACCTGAATCGAACCAGACGTCCATGATGTCGAGCTCTTTACGGAATTCACCGTTCGGACTGTTAGGGTGAGTGAACCCTGCAGGGAGAAGATCTTTCGCTTCACGCTCATACCAAACGTTTGAACCGTGCTCACGGAATAAGTTGGCGATGTGGTCGATTGTCTCGTTCGTGATGATTTCCGTTCCATCTTCCGCATAGAAGATTGGGATTGGAACTCCCCAGGCACGCTGACGGCTGATGACCCAATCTCCACGGTCACGGACCATGTTGTAGAGACGTGTCATTCCCCATTCAGGGACCCAGTTCACTTCCTCAATCTCACGGAGCATGTCTTCACGGAAATCTTTGATGGACGCGAACCATTGTGGTGTCGCACGGAAGATGACCGGCTTCTTCGTACGCCAGTCATGCGGGTACGAGTGTTTGATGAACTTCAAGTTGAGCAAGTAGCCGTTCTCTTCAAGCTTCAAACCAATTTGTTTGTTCGCATCTTCGTAGAAGAGACCTTCGAAACCAGGGGCTTCGTCTGTCATATAGCCACGGTCATCCACCGGGCAAAGGACGTCTAATCCGTAAGCCTGTCCGACGCGATAGTCGTCTTCCCCGTGTCCAGGTGCTGTGTGTACGAGTCCAGTCGCATCCGCAGTGACGTGGTCGCCAAGGATGACGAGTGACGTCCGGTCATACAATGGATGTTGGGCCGTCATGTACTCGAAGTCACGTCCGTTCCAAGACCCACTCACTGTGTAATCCGTCCATCCGAGTGCTGCCGTCACTTCTTCAACGAGCGTTTCCGCGACGATATAGCCTTTTCCTTCATGTTCGATACGCGTGTAAGTCAACTCGTCACTTACCGCGATTCCAAGGTTCGCCGGGATTGTCCAAGGCGTCGTCGTCCAGATGACGAAGTGATCGTCTGACGTCAACGTATCTTTACCGTCCACGACACGGAACGCCACGTAGATAGCCGGTGATTTTTTATCGTAATATTCAATCTCTGCTTCCGCGAGTGCCGACTCGGAAGATGGTGACCAGTAAACCGGTTTTTTCCCTTTGTAGATATAACCCTTCTCAGCCATCGACCCGAACAAACGAATCTGTGCCGCTTCGTATTCAGGAAGGAGCGTGATGTATGGGTTCTCAAAGTCTGCGAGAAGACCGAGACGTTTGAATTGTTCGCGTTGCGAGTTCACTTGCTCCATCGCATACTCTGCACACTTTTCACGGAATTCCGCGACTGTCATTTCCTTACGATTGACGCCTGCTTTTTGAAGGGCGTTCTCGATTGGAAGACCGTGCGTGTCCCATCCTGGAATCATTGGAGACTGATAGCCGTTCATCCCTTTGAAACGAACGATGATGTCTTTCAATACTTTGTTCATCGCGTGTCCCATGTGGATGTCACCGTTCGCATATGGAGGTCCATCATGTAAGATATATTGTGGTTTCCCAGCATTTTTTTCTTGTACCTTGTTGTAAAGGTCCATATCTTCCCATTCTGTTTGCATCGCTGGCTCGCGCTTTGGTAAATTCCCACGCATCGCGAATTCTGTGTTTGGCATTAATAGCGTGTCTTTGTAGTTCATCGAAACTCCTCCATCAACATTTTTTAGAAAACAAAAAAAACCAACCCATCCCTGATAGGGACGAGTTGGTTGACTCGCGGTACCACCCTACTAGTCTCATCATCATGAGACCGCTCTCGGTAACCGATAACGAGGTCAGGCGGTCACGCTTACTTCAGTTCAGCGTGACGACTCATAGGGGATACCGATTCAAGTCTTTCTCCTAGGCTCTCACCGTCCCTAAGTCGCTTCGTAGGTATGACTCGATCGACGCGTCCTACTCAACGTGTTGATCATTTATCCGTGTTGTTCTTCATTACTTGTGACTTCGTCGTCATTATACGCAAGTTCTGTTCTATCGTCAAGAACCGTCTGCACAGGCGGTTCCCCGACAATCGTTTCCCATTCCGTACTGTTGAGAAGTTCCATTTGCGCATCGACGAGGACGCGGAAGCGTGTCCGATACAACTCGACTTTCTTGAGCATTTGAACGACTTCTCGTTCAGCAAGTTGCTCTTTGCGCGCCGCTTCCTCTTCACGAGCGAACGCTTCACGTTCCGCTTGTTTCAAGATGAGACTCGCTTCTTTTTGAGCATTGTTCTTCACTTCTTCCGCCGCTTCCTGCGCGACGATAATCGATTTGTTCAACGTATCTTCCATCGAGGAGAAGTAGTCAATGCGGGCTTGCATATCGTTGACAAGTTCTTCATACCGTCGATTCTCACGAATCAATAGTTCGAACTCTTTAATGATTTGATCTAAAAATTCATTGACCTCATCGATGTCGTACCCACGAAAACGGGAAGAGAATTCTTTATTATGAATATCAATCGGTGTCAACGCCATTCGACTTTCCTCCTAATTTCAACGTATGGTGCCATACTGGATTTTAATTTTTTCACGTTTGGTCGATCCGAGAATCTCCATCAATTTGATGCGACCATATCCACGGACGGATAAAAGATCATCCGGTTCAAGGATGAAGCTCGCGTCTTCAATGACTTTATGATTCACTTTACAGTCGCCATGTTTGACGAGCGCCTGCGCTTTTTGCCGAGAGATGTTAAGCACCTCGCTTGCGACCGTATCAAATCGTAAGGAAGAGACGATGCCGAACCCTTCGATCCATTCGGTCGCAGGGACGACAAGAACCTCGTCTTTTGGCACGGAAGAAATGCGAACTCTCGCTTTTCCGACACGTTCAAGATTCATTTCAATGAACCCGACCGCTTCACGCGTCGTCGCAAATTGTACAATCTCATCGTCAAGAACGACATCTCCGAACTTTTGACGTTTCAGTCCAGCGTTCAGCAATGTCCCTGTCACTTGTCGATGCGTCAAGTCCACGAATTTTGTTGGGTACTCGATTCGACGGATCTCAATCTCAAAATCATCTGGATTGAGTTCATAGTAATCCGGCGCTAAAATCAGACGACGTCGTTCCGCGCCTTCAAATCCGCCATCATCATGAATGACAAGTTGTTTCCCGACGAGTTGTTTGACGATTTGCTGTTCACGTGGATCTAGAAAATCCGTCAATTTCAACACATAGCTATTCTCCACTTGTTGTACCCAGTCGAGCACTTGTTCAACGAACGCGCGTTCACTTGGTCGATAATGGTCATAGACGCTCATACGTCACCCAAAGATCGCAGCGATTCCGGCTTGGGCCATACGAAGCACGAACAGCGCAACGATTGGGGAGATATCAAGCATCCCACCAATCGGTGGGATGATCCGGCGAAACGGCGCCAAGAACGGTTCACACAAAAACGATAAGATTTGACCAAATTTAGATTCGCGTGCGTTCGGGAACCATGATAATAAAATATAGCCGATGAGGACCCAACTATAGATACCAAGTAGATCGCTCAACGTGTTGCCTAAGGCAGGGATTACGTTTTCCATTCAGTTACCACCCTTTACTGTGAAGTTCATCCTCCGATATCAAGTTTGAGATTGAACCAGTCAATTCGACGTTGTTCGGAGTACACAGAATCGTGTTATGTCCAATCGAAGTCATCGATCCCTCAAGGGCGTATACGACACCTGAGAGGAAGTTGACGACTTGACGCGATTGCTCTTTTGACATGCGCTGAAGGTTGACGATGACAGCACGGTTTTCTTTCAAATGATCGCTAATGTCTTGCGCCTCAGCGAACACACGCGGCTCAGCCAATACGACTTTTGAACGGTCTTTCTTTTTAGTATTTAATGCCACGAGATTATTCGCTGATTTTGGACGATCATCCTGTCTGACGACAGATGTTTCGGTTGTAGAAGGAGCTGCTGCATTTGCGACAGTATACTCTTCTTCTTCATATGTGCTGTTCGGATCTTCTTCGAGTCCAAAGAAATCTTTCATTTTGTTTTTGATTGACATAACGGATTCCTCCTTAAGATATATTATTGCACAAGTACGGTACCAATACGAACAAACGATGCGCCTTCTTCAATCGCGATTGGATAATCGTTTGACATCCCCATCGACAGCTCCGTGCATGGTGCGTGTTCATACGCATTTGCCTTCACTTCATCACGTAGATGACGGAGACGGCGGAACGTTTCACGAAGTGTTGACTCTTCTTCAGTGAATGGTGCCATCGTCATCAACCCGATGATTCGAATATGAGGATACTGTTTACAGTTCTCGATGAAGGGCACGACTTCCTCTATTTCGAGACCATGTTTTGAATCTTCTCCTGACGTGTTCACTTGAACGAAACAATCGATGGTTCGGCTCGCGCGCTTGTCAATCTCTGCTGCGAGAGACAACCGGTCAAGAGAGTGGATGGCCGCGACGTAATCAATGATTTGTCTCACTTTTCGTGTTTGTAACGTACCGATAAAATGAAATCTGACATCCTTCGGCATCCCTTCAACTTTCTCGAGCAGTGAATCCGGACGGTTTTCTCCGAAATCACGAATTCCTTCTGCGTAAAGAGCGTTGGCCACATCTACGCCTACGGATTTCGTGACGGCGATGAGTGTCGGCTCAACTTCTTGAACGTGTGATGAAATGATGGATTGAACTTGTTTTACATTATCTGAAATACTCACGATTTTCGCTCCTTGACGATGACTGCCGCAAACCGACGTTTCGTCTCTCCGTCTCGATAGGAGAAAAACGGGCTGTCCGCGCCAGTCGTTAAATTCGATTGCATGACCGCAGTGTCATGTTCTTTTGCCAATACTTCATTGACGGTTTGAAGGGACAAGAGGGCGTGCTCTCTCGACTCGTTTCGCACTGCCCGTTCATATGCAATCGGCGAAACGTCCTTGACGGCCTGCAGGACACGACCATCGACCTCGTAGTCATCTCCTGAGATGGACGGACCGACGAGCATGTCCACATCGGTCGCCTCGATTCCTTTCTCAGCAAACGTCTGCATCATAGTCTTGACGATGTTTCCGACCGTCCCCTTCCACCCGGCATGAGCGATGCCGATGACCCCATGATTTTTCGCACAGAAGAAGAGCGGTACACAGTCAGCAAAGACGAGGGCTAACGGTAACGCGTCTTCGGTCGTGAGAAGACCGTCTGTTTTCGGGATCGCCTCTTCATATCGGAACGCACCCTTACCTTTGTCCGACGAATCGACGACCTGGACCGCTGTGCCGTGCACTTGATCCGCCCACACGGAGTCCTCTAACGCGAGCCCGGCTTGTTGAAAGAACTGTTGCCGATTTTCGACGACGCGGTCGATTTCATCGCCCACGTGCAGTCCGATGTTTCCCGCATTGTGTCCATCTATTCGTGTCGTCACGTAAGCATGATAACGGGTTGTTTCGGTTTCCCAAGTATGTAGCAGTTGCATCGGTCTCTCCTTTTAGAAAAAGGGATGCCGAGTACCGGCACCCCTAGTTGTTTAGTTACGGCGTTGTCTCACAAACGCAGGGATGTTGATCGTCTCGTCTGGGACGTCTCCTCCATACACTGGGCGATGGAAGTTCCCTTCGTCTTGTTGAGCCGCTTCATTTGCTTTTGGTTGGGGTTCCTTGTTCTCAACCTCAGGCTGTTTTTTCGGCTGCTGAAGGAACGGGTTCGTCCCTTGTGCTTCTTCAGCGAATTCAGTTGCAATCACGGTGACGATGATCTCATCGTTCAAGTTTTCGTTGATGACCGAACCGAAGATCAAGTTCACTTCTTCATCGGCCGCACTTTGAACGATTTGAGCCGCCTCTGTCACTTCGAACAAGCTGAGGCTAAGTCCACCAGTGATGTTCATCAAGACACCTTTCGCACCTTCGATTGAAGATTCGAGAAGTGGTGACGAAATGGCTTTCTTCGCTGCTTCAACGGCACGGTTTTCACCTGTCGCGACACCGACACCCATGAGGGCAGACCCTTTCTCCGTCATGATCGTTTTCACGTCCGCGAAGTCGAGGTTAATGAGACCCGGGATGGCAATCAAGTCCGTGATCCCCTGTACACCTTGACGGAGGACGTTATCCGCTTCACGGAACGCTTCGATCATCGGTGTGTTGCGTTCCACGATTTCAAGGAGCTTATCGTTCGGAATCACAATGAGGGTATCTACTTTTTCTTTGAACGCTTGAATGCCGTGCTGTGCGTGTTGCATACGCTTCCGTCCTTCGAACATGAACGGTTTCGTCACGACACCGACCGTGAGTGCGCCGATTTCTTTTGAAATCTCGGCGATGACTGGAGCGGCACCTGTTCCGGTTCCGCCACCCATCCCAGCCGTGACGAACACCATGTCCGCACCGTCAAGTGCTTCAATCAACTGTTCGCGGCTTTCTTCAGCCGCTTTTTTACCGATATCCGGGTTCGCACCTGCACCGAGACCACGTGTCAATTTTGCACCAAGCTGAAGCTTCACGTCGGCTTTCGACATGTTCAACGCTTGTGCATCCGTGTTGACTGCGATGAACTCGACTCCTTGTACCCCATGTTCAATCATGCGGTTAACGGCGTTTGACCCGCCGCCACCGACTCCAATTACTTTAATTTTCGCTACGGCGTCAATCGCCTCATCAAAGTACATCATTCAGGTATCCCCCTACGTATTTTCCAAGTTGTATTACATCGTCAGCTTAAACGCCAAATAATTTTTCCATCAAACGACTAAACCCTTTTTTCGACTCTTGATCGCTCTCGTATTCGTTCTCTCCTACATGAATATCGGTCGCTTCCGGCTTCTTGTGAAGTGTTTCCTGGCGAACTTCCGGTTTTTCAAGCTGAGATTTCGAAACGTGATGATCACTCATCAAGACATATTTCAACACGCCGACGGCTGTCGCGTATTTTGGATGTCTGACACCAATCGACGATGGTTGATACAATCTCGTCTTTTGGCCCATAATACGAGTCGCCAACTCCTGAATACCAGGTAGAGCAGCTGCCCCACCGCAAAGTAAGTATCCGCCATTCAGCATCGGAACACCTACTTTTTGAACCTTATTCAACATAAGGGTAAACATTTCCTCTATTCTCGCTTCTAAAACGTAGCTAATTTCTGACTGTGGTTCGAACGCCACTTCCCCATTGATGTTCGTGTAGGAGAAACCTTCTGTCTCATCAGCCATTTCTTCAAGAGCGAGACCATATTCTTCTTTCGCCACTTTGGCGTCTTGATATTTACAATTGAGTTTATAGACCAAGTCTCTCGTCATATGATCTCCACCGACCGGGAGGATATACGAGTAGACGAGATCTCCCCGATAAAATACGGAGACCGTCGTCTTTTCATGTCCGACATCGACAAGCCCGATTCCTAAATCGATTTCATCTACAGAAGCTGCGCTCATACCGAGGGCAAGGTTTCCTAGAATAAAACCTTCGAGTTGTAATCCTGCCCGTTCAATCGAACGACGAATACTATGTAAAATGGTCTTCGACCCGGTCACCATTTTCCCGTGCATCTCAAGTCGATAGCCTAACATGCCCCGTGGATCGACAACGCCGGTTTGCTGATCAACCGTGAATGAAGATGGGATCACATCGATGACACTCATCTCGTCCGGTAATCGCATCACTTGTGCCGAGTTGATGACTTCCATCACGTCTGCGTCGGTAATTTCTTGATCTTCTCGCTTCACGGATGCAATTCCATGACATGGGGCAATTTGGATATGCTCCCCTTCGATGGCAACGTATACTGATCGAATTTGATCACCTAGCGATGTCTCAGCATGCTCAACGGCCTGTTTGATCGCTTGGACTGTTTTATCGATGTCTACGACAGCGCCACGTTTTACACCCGCAGACGGTGCACACCCTTCTGCCAAAATATTAAGCGTTCCGCCGAGCAATTCACCGACGACGAGCTTAATCTCTGACGTTCCAATATCTAATGCGGCCACATAACCATTCGCTTCCAAAAGGGAAACACCTCCGCTCTATAATTTTTCTGTTCCAATTGCTTGACACATATACAGATATCCAAAAAAATTGTTGGTTTCGACAAGATATCTCACGTCTAAGTTTACAACAAATAAGATAGTGAGAAAAGGTAGAATCCTACAATTTAAGCGGTTTCGCGTTATCAATTCGTTTACAAACGACAAAAAAACAGCCCTTATGTGTCTAAGGACTGTAATATAACTGATTATTCATTCGTTTTCTTGTATGGAACAAAATAAAAACCACCATCCATGACGACTGTCCCACGCTCACCTTTCGGGATGTTTTCATAAATTTCTCCATACTTTGATACGGTCTCGCTTAACTTCAATGTCGGTGTGAGTAACGTGTTGCCATCGTTCATAAAAATCTCGTATCGCGTCGGCTCATCTTTTCGTTTCGATAAAATCACTTCTGACATACGAGCCCGTGTCGCATCATCGACCCGCTCGAGTTCACTTGCGATCTTTTCGAGTTCTTCTTCTGTGTTGAACTCTCGTAAGAGTGGTCCGTCCTTTAGCTTTTGCGGATCGGTGATGGCTCCGGTCGGATGGAGTGAACCGTCGGCTAACACGACGACATCTCCTTTTTCCGCTTTCGCATAAGCGATCATTTTCTCTTCTGTCACGGTGATTTGAACCTTGTTATACCAAGAACGATCGATTTCTACCCGTTTGACACCAGGCAACTTTTCCATCTGTTCACTCATCTTGTTTGGGGACAGACTGACAAACTTCGTCGATGAATCGAGCTTCATGTCCTGAAACACGTACGTTTCTTCTAACCAGTAAAGACCCGATACCTTCACTTCTTTCACGTTCGACATCGAAGTCTGCATGTAGACCACGAGTAGGATGAGAATTCCAAACAGTGAGAGTACAGAGAACATCCGACGGTTCGCTTTTTTACGCCGTTGTTTTTTCATGTATGGAATACGGTCTTCGAGACTACGTACCGTTTGTTGGCTTGGTTCCATCGGGTTCTACTCCTTTATTGAATGACTTCTTCTACCAGGTCGGCCAATGCATCTGACGCGTCCGGGAAACCGAGTGCACGCGATGCGTTCGCCATCTCATCACGCTGTTCGAGTGCTTGACGAATCGCTTCTACGAGCGTAACACCCGTCAACGCCTCTTCTTTCAAAAGGATGGCCGCCCCGTTCTCGACGAGGGCCGAAGCATTTTTCGTTTGATGGTCAGCTGTCACGTACGGACTAGGTACCAAAATGCTCGGTAAACCAATGGCGGTCAATTCTGAAATCGTCGAAGCGCCAGCTCGTGAGATGACGAGTGACGTACAGGCGAGTAAAGATGGCATATCGTACACGTATGGATGGATGTGTACATTATCAGAAGATGGCGCCTGTTTCGACACCGCATCGAAATGCACTTTCCCCGTGACGTAAAGGACGTTGATTGGCAATTCTGAGAGCGACGGGATCGCTTCCACGACCGCTCGGTTGATTGCCTCGGCTCCGCGGCTCCCACCATACACCAAGACGATCGGACGGTCATCTAAACGATACTGTTCGCGGACGGACGCCTCATCGACTTCCGTTTGCAAGACTTCGCTACCACGCGGGTTTCCAATCAAGCGAACGTTCGCACCCGGGAAATGGACATCTGAGCCTTTGAACGAGAGGGCAACCCGATCGGCTTTCTTCGATAAGAATTTGTTAGTTAATCCCGGGATACTGTTTTGTTCATGCAGAATCGTGGGGATCCCAAGCTGTTGTGCCGTATAGACGACGGGGCCGGATACGAAACCACCCGTCCCAATCACGACGTCCGGCTTAAACGCCGCCATGTCTTTTTTCAATGCCCGAACGGCTTTCAAAAACCAGTAGGCTGTCTTCACGTTCTCGAGTGAAAGGGAACGCTTCAGACCTGCGATTTGAATCGACTTGAACGGGACACCGGCTCGCGGTACGAGATCAGCTTCTAACCCATTCTCCGTCCCGATGTATTGTACCTGTAAATCCGGGTGACGTTTTTTTAGCGTTTCAATCAATGCGAGTGCCGGATAAATATGACCACCGGTACCACCACCAGAAATCATGATTTTCATCGGTTCGCCTCCTCATATGAACGGACGAGTTGAACGAACTGCTCGCCTCGTTCTTCAAACGTTTTAAATTGATCCCAGCTAGCACAAGCGGGTGAGAGTAAGATGACGTCTCCCGTCTCGGATTGCTCAAACGCGAGCGGAACGGCGTCTGCCAACGTCTCGACGGTGAAAGATGGAATCTGTCGGGACTCGCCGAGCTCTTTAAAACGCTCTTTCGTCTCACCATACGCGATGACAGCTTTTACGTTTGAGAGAGCCGGGGCGAGCGAAGATAAGTCCGCACCACGCTCGAGACCACCACAAAGCCAGACGATTGGGGCGTCAAATCCACGTAACGCAGCTTCCGCCGCCACGTTGTTCGTCGCTTTCGAATCATTGTAGACGGCACGTCCGAGCACATCACCGAGACTCTCGGTCCGATGCGCGACGCCACCGAAGTTTCGTAACACACGTTCGATATGCGTACGTGGAATAGCGAATGGTTCCACTAAGAGTAGTGCAGCCAATACATTTTCCACGTTGTGCGCCCCGCCTAATGCCAACTCATTTACCGGCATGATTTTTTCACCACGAACCGTGACCCATCCATCGACGACAGAAGCGTCACCCCGGTCAAAGCTGAACGTAGTCGGTTCAATCTCTCCCGGGACACGTTTCATCACTTCCGGATCTGTCACTTTCACGACGATTTGATCTGCATTCGTCATTCGACGGAACAAGTTTCCTTTTGCATCCGCATACGCATCAAAATCCCCATGATAGTCCAAATGAGCTTCCGATAGATTGAGTAGTGCCGCCGAGCGAGGATGAAACGACTCAATCCCCATCAATTGAAAACTCGACAATTCAATCACAATCAAATCGCCCGCCTTCGCCTGAGACGCCACTTCAATCGCAGGGAATCCGATGTTTCCCGCAAGATGCACCGGACGCTCCCCACCTTTGAGCAATTCATAGACGAGTGTCGTGGTTGTCGTTTTCCCATTTGAGCCAGTGATGGCAACAAATTCCGCCTCCGTTGCTAAATAAGCAAGTTCCACTTCAGTATAGATCGGGATATGACGAGACATCGCTTCCTGAAGCAATGGAATCTGATACGGGATGCCTGGGTTTTTGACAATCACCTCTGTCTCATTCAACAGAGCGAGGGGATGCTCGTTAAACACCGATTGAATCCCGAGAGCCTGAATTTTTTCCTGTTCGTCTTCCGGAGGGATATTCCCCGTATTGATCGTCACATCTGCTCCCGCATGATGCAGATATGTCGCCGCCGCAATACCGCTCTTCGCAGCACCGAGGACAAGAACTTTTTTACCGTGCCATTGCTTTTCCATCTGTCTCACCCTTTTACATGAGTAGTAATGATAAACCTGCTGTAATTAAACTGATGCCTCCGAACGTGAGTACGATGCGCCATTCTGACCACCCGACCATTTCGAAGTGGTGATGGATCGGACTCATCTTGAAGAGTCGTTTCCCCGTCGTTTTAAACGAGATGACTTGCAAGATGACGCTCAACGTCTCGATGACGAAGATGATGCCGACGAAGACGAGAAGTAATTCGAGCTTCAACATCAAAGCGAGTCCAGCGACGGCTCCGCCTAGTGCGAGCGAACCGGTGTCCCCCATGAAGATTTTAGCCGGATACTTATTGAAGACTAGGAACCCGATCAAGGCACCGACGACCCCAAACGCGAACCAAGCAATCCCAAGTTCATCTTGTGTAAGGGCGTAAATCCCAAAGAATGTGAACGTCGGGATGGCCGAGAACGAGACGAGTCCGTCTAATCCATCCGTCAAGTTGACAGCGTTTGAGAATCCGACGAGCCAGAAGATGACGATGACGATATAGAACCATCCAGTATCGAACGAAATCGACGTGAACGGGATCGAGATTGATGTATCGAGGTCTCCTCCGAGTGACAAGAACCATGCAAACAATACCGATACCACGATTTGACCGATCAACTTCTGAAGGGACGTCAATCCGAGGTTTCGTTTATTGACGACTTTGATGTAGTCATCCAAGAAACCGATGACACCGAATGCCATCGTAACGAATAGAAGGGTACCGAATCCTGCGACCGCTTCGCCGAAGATGACGGATACGATGAATCCGACGAGGATGGCGAGCAGGATGACAATCCCACCCATCGTCGGTGTACCCGACTTCTTCTGGTGCCAACCTGGACCTTCATCACGAATCTCTTGTCCGAACTTTAATTGACGCAATGCTGGGATGGCTCGCGGCATCACGATCAAGACACTTAATAATGAACTGATTAATACGATTAAACTAATTAACATGTTGCTACCTCACTACTCTATTTATTGAACAAGACGCTCAAGCGCCAGTCCTCGAGATGCCTTTAACAATACCACAGTATCCGGTCGTTGATAATGATGAAGGAGCGCCTTCGCTTCCTCAACCGTCGGGACCATTTTAACGTTCACTCGTGAATCTTGAATCCCATCCGCGATCCATTTTGCCTTGTCTCCAACGAGAATACAATCGGTCACGGGAGATGTCACCGCGCCACCGACTTGTTCGTGTTGCAGTTGTTCATCCATTCCTAACTCGTACATATCTCCAAGGACGAGCACACGCTTCGAGAATCCTTCAAGCGACTTGACTGTCTCAATCGCTGCAATCATCGACGTCGGACTTGCGTTGTAGGCATCGTTAATGAGGTGAGCTTCGCCGAACATCTGTTTTTCCATCCGCATCGACGTCAACTTGATTCGGTCTAGGCCACGTTGAATCATCGCATGATCGAGACCGAACGCAAGTCCACACGCGATTGCATAGGCTGCGTTTCGAATCTGATGGGCACCGAGCACCTTTAGTTCATACAAGTCACCGTTGTATTTAAAGATCGATGCGTCAAATGTCGTTTCGATCACTTCAATTTTCCCATCCGCCGTTTCATCGTATCCGACGCGATAGCCTTGACCAGAAAGAAGTGGCTCATCCGCATCGACGATCAAGCGACCGTTCGCTTTGAGACCTGCCTTGATCTCAAGTTTCGCCTTGGCGATACCTGTCCGCCCGCCGACTTGTTCACCGTGAGACTCCCCGATATTCGTCACAAACGCCACATCCGGCTTAGCAAGTTTTGACAACGTCTCGATTTGACCGAATCCGTTCATCCCCATCTCGAGGACGGCTACTTCCGTATCTCGCGGCATTCTGAGAACGGTAAGTGGTAAGCCGACGTCCGAGTTGAAATTTCCGGCTGTCTTATGCGTCTTGAACTTCTCCTCGAGCACGACAGCGACCATGTCTTTTGTCGACGTCTTCCCATTCGAGCCCGTAATGGCGACGACGAGCGGATTAATCTCTTCTAAATATCGGGCTGCTGCTGTTTGCAATGCCTCGACCGTCGATTTCACAGGGATGACAACCAGGTTGTCTGGTTGAGGGCGACCCTCTTCCCAGAACGTGACAATCGCACCCTTTTCAACGGCCGCCTCGATGTAGTCATGGCCGTCGACTCGCGCCCCGACGATGGGGACGAAGAGACCCGCCTCGTTTGCATCTCTCGAATCTGTGGCGACCCGTTCGACGAGACGCTCGTCATGTAGATCCATCCCAAACCATGATGCCAATTTTTGAACTGTCAGTTGTTCCATACAAACTTCCTCCTCTTACATAGGAAAAGAGAGCCGCAGCCCTCTTCATCTCGTGCGTTAATTCGACGGTGTCTCCAATTTCACTTTCAAGGAGGCACCTGTTTTGACCGGTTTCCCTTTGCCAATCGATTGCGATGTGACAAATCCGGTACCGTCGATTTCTAAATTTAATTGATAAAGGGTCGCTAAACGTTTGACGTCACGCAACGACCAACCTTTTAATGTAGGCATCGTAAACGACTCGCTCGTTTTTAGCAACAATCGTTCACCGACGACATAAGATTGTCCTTTCACAGGACTCTGCGCAATCACTTCGTCTCCATCACCTAACACGATCGGATTGAAGGAATTCTCCGTCGATGCGTTCACTGCCTCTTCACGATTTTGACCGATATACGAAGACGTTGTCTTCGTCGAGGCTTCGACTGCTTTTTCTTGTTTTTCAGGCTCGACACTCCGGTAACGTAATGCGACATCCATCACGTCTTTGAAAAGTGGCGCCATGATTCGTGGTCCGGTCGTAGACGAGTCACTGTTCGGTCTGTCCACCGCGATATACATGACAAGTTCCGGATCGTCTTCCGGAGCCATCCCGACGAATGAGTGAATATACTGTCCACTCAAATATTTTCCGTTCTCAGCGATTTGAGCGGTACCGGTCTTTCCGACGACACGATAGTTGTCTAATGCATACAGTTGCCCGGTTCCCACATCGCTATTGACGACACCGTCGAGCGCTTCACGTGTCTTTTTGGCTGTCTCCGCCGTGATCGGTTGACCGACTTCTTTCGGATTGGTCGTCCGAATCGTTTCGCCGGTCTCGCTGTTGACGATTTTCTTGATGAGGTGCGGTTGCTTCATCGTCCCATCCGTTGCGATGGCCGATGTCGCTTGCAAAATTTGCATCGGTGTCACCGCTGTCGATTGTCCCCATGCCGTAATCAAGACGTTCATCGGACTTTCGAAATCGAATTGACTATTGACCTCTCCAGGCAAATCGATTCCTGTCCGCTGATCAAACTTGAAAGCTTTAAAGTAATCTTCATATCGACTGAGACCAAGTCGTTCGTTCGCTAAAATCGAGAATGCTACGTTCGACGAATGCCAGACGCCTTCTACCATAGGAATGGTACCCCATCCCGTAATGTTGTAATCATTGAAGACCGTCTTGCCATATTTGTATGAACCGGATTCATACAGCTCATTCGGATTGTACACGCCTTCGTTGATGGCTGCCGCGAGCGTAAAGATCTTCATCGTCGATCCAGGTTCGAATCGAGACGAAACAGAGAAATTACTGTACGAAGAAATCTCGCGTGTGTTCGGATCAAACGATGGTCGGTCCGATAGTGCGATGATCTCTCCCGTTTTCGGGTCCATGATGATGGCCGTCGCATGTTTCGGCTCATACTCCTCATACAACTCATTCATCTTCGTTTCGAGCAACTGTTGGATTCTGTGGTCGATTGTCAATTGGACGTCCGCCCCGTCTTCCGGTTCAATCTTCAACTGCTCGTCACTCGATATGAGTTCACGACCTGCCAAATCTTTCTCAAATCGATACAGACCGTACGATTCACTTAAAATATCATTCAGAGACTTTTCAATCCCTAATTCACCGACGAGTTCGATGCGACCGTTCTGGTCAATTTTCTGGGCATATCCGATTACCGAGGAAGCAAATACTTTGTTCGGGTAATAGCGCTTCGGTTCCTCGACAAACGTGATGCCGTTTAGGTCGAATGCTTCGATCTCTTCTTTTTGTTCTACGGTCAAGTCACGACCGGGAACACCGAACTCGATCTGCCCGAGGTCGGCATTTTGTTCAAGCCGTTTCAATAAATCGGCTTCTGTCATAGGAAGCACGGTCGACAATTGCTTTGCCGCTTCGGCGAACTCATCGGGCATAAGCGTCTTCCCTTTGACCCGCTCACCACCGAGTTTCAAAACGGCAACGAGCCGGTATGATGGAATGTTGATGGCAATCGGTTGACCGAAGCGATCATACACCTCGCCCCGTTCCGCTTCTAACGTACTGACCGCTTTCCACCGTTGCTCTTCCGCGAATGCGAGCATGTTCTCCCCTTTGTACGTATGGGTGACGGATAAATAAAGGAACCATCCGACAAAAAATAAAAAGAGCGGGGTGAAGCAGACAATCGCTACCCACGCCACTCTTTTTTTACTCTGTTTTAAAGAATTCATCAATCAATCACCTTGACATTCTTTTCATTGAATTTCATTCCGAGCTTCTCGGCAATCGCATAAATTCTTTCGGGCGAGCTTAATTGGGCGATTTCATACTTTAGTTCTTCGTTTTCTTTTGCAACCCCGTCGACCTGCTGATTGACGGCTGCTGTATCACGCATAATATTATACGCTTCATTGTGCTTCGACACCGTGATGCCACCGAACATGACCACTGAACCAATCATCACTGGATACAGGATCGATTCAAACAAGGTCAACGTGCGTCGTTTTGGAGCAGGTATTGGTCGTTCTTGCGGAATCGGATTTCGATTCGGTGTTACTTGAGGCTGCAACGCCTTACGGGCAGCTTCTGGCATCAGGTATCCCTCCTACACTCTCGGTTATTTTTGTTTTTCGGCCACTCTCAACTTAGCAGAGCGTGAACGACGGTTATCTTCAAGTTCTCCCTCACTCGCCACGATTGGCTTACGCGTGATGAGTTTGAGTTCAGGTTCAAATTCTTTCGGAATGACCGGCAACCCCGGTGGTAATGGTGGATGCTGGCTTCGCTCTTTGAACACTTGTTTACAAATGCGGTCTTCTAACGAATGGAACGTGATGACACAGATGCGTCCATTCAATGCAAGTAAATCAATCGCATCTTGAACGGCGCGGTCGAATACGTTCAACTCATCATTGACGGCGATTCGAATCGCTTGGAACGTCCGCTTCGCCGGGTGTCCGCCTTTTCGTCTAGCTGGTGCAGGAATCGCTTCTTTAATCAAGTCGACAAGCTCGAATGTCGTCTCAATCGGTTTATCGGCACGGGCTTGCTCAATCTTTCGTGCGATTTGCTTTGAAAACTTTTCCTCCCCGTATGTAAAGAAAATACGAGCAAGTTCTCCGAACGACCATTCGTTCACAACATGATAGGCTGAAAAGTCCCGTGACCGGTCCATTCTCATATCGAGCGGTGCGTCATAGTTGTAACTGAACCCGCGCTCCGCCTCATCTAGCTGTGGCGAAGAAACGCCTAGGTCGAATAGTACACCGTCCACTTTTGTCACACCACGTTGGGCGAGTTCTTCCTTCAAGTGAACGAAATTGCTCTTTATAAACGTCACACGGCCTTCATAAGGAGCCAATCGCTCTTTCGCATGTGCGAGCGCGACGTCATCTTGGTCGAACGCATATAGTTGACCCGTCGTTAGACGCTTTGCGATTTCTTCACTATGACCCGCTCCACCTAACGTACAATCGACATATACCCCATCTGGTTTGATGTTCAATCCCTCAATGGACTCCATTTTTAAAACCGTTTCATGCTCAAACATTCAAAAAACCCTCTCAACCTACATATTTCAACTGTTTTATTACACTTACTTTATCATAAAAATGTCAAGGTCCGTACAGGTTTTTAGTGAAAAGAGGAAACAAAAAGGTAACAACGAAAAAAAGCTCCTGACAAATGTCAAGAGCTCTCCAAAAAATGATTATAAATAGAACAAACATCGCTCCGAATCGGATTGTTCATATGCCTGTTTCAATCGTTGAAACACATCTAGTCCGTGACGATTTAATATCGGAACCATCGAGAGGATACGTTCTTGAGGGGCATCCATCGGGAACAGTCGGGTCGATAGATGAATCCGTCGTGCATTCAAGCGATATTGTTCTCGCTTCGATTCGGCACGCATCTCATCTGCCAATCGCTCGAGCACATGTCTCGACTTCGCCTCAAATCGTCTTCCTTGTTTCCCTGCCTCATGACTGACGGCCTCCGTGAGCGTCCGGTACGCATATAGCTCTTCTTCAAACGCTTCGTCGTCAAAGGCATGGTCCGGAAGCGGTTGCTTCATATACTGCTCCAATGTCACGCTTTCTTGACGAAGCTTCTTCTCATCATTTCTTGACACGATCAACCCACCAAGACGTGGCAAGAGAAGCGGCATCATCCAGCCCATCTCGTGGAAGAGCGGTCGAAGCTGGAGCCAGTAGGCAATTTCACCGGGACCTGCCACATACCCAAGAGTCGGGAACAAGAAATCCTGCATGAGCGGACGGGAGACCACGTTATTTGAGAAACGCTCCGGATGCACCTCTATCTCTGTGAGCAGTTCGCTTTCAGTGAAGCGATGCCCTCGCTTTGTCGTGAACACGCCATCGACTTTTGTGAGCAGCTCTCGCGTTCCATCGTGATAAAACAGATGGGCCGCATCCTTGTTCAATTCGACCGACGGCATCCCTTCTTCATACGCATGACCGAGCGCTTCATGAAGCGCGTCATGATGCTCGATGAGACGTCGGAACATGGGTCGTTCGAGATCCCGTACGTCTCTCGCGTGCGGGTCAAACAATAAAAAGTCAGACCCGACGAATCGCCGCATCATGCCACCGAAAAAATGAGCGAACGAACGACTCGCTTGAATGAGGTCAATCAACTCACGATACAAATGCGAGGTATACGGTGTCTCTGTTTCATTCAATAGCAGACGTTGCGCCATTTGAACAAGTTCGAGCTTTACCCGTTCGAACTCTAAGTCCCCTATCGATGCTTTTCCTGCAAGCGGTAACGATGACAAGGCATCTTTTTTCAACGTCCTCGAAAACGCCTGTGTCGTGAAGACATGGTTGATTTCAGCAAAGTCATGATCTTCCGTCGCCATCCAGAAAACAGGAAGGACCGGTTTCCCTAATTTCGCTTCGGCCTGCTTCGCCCGTTTGATGACCGCTAACAGTTTGTATACGGCAAACAATGGTCCTCCGTATACGCCGACCTGTTGTCCCGTCACCATCACATACGCTTTTCGCTGAGCGAGTAACTCCAGGTTCGCCTCCAACTCTTCCGAAAGTTCCCCGAACTGTTCTTGTTGCCCCTTGATTATCTCGACGAGCTCCGGCAGATGCTCATAGGTGCGCCCTGAGACCTCCTCGGCACGTTTCTCGATTTCATCCATCCCTCGATAATCGAGCCAGCGACCATATCCATGATCGATTTGAATCATCGGTGATGTGGATGCATATAGCGCATCAAATGCTTCTACCTTCACGTGTAACAACTTCCTTTCAATCAATCAACGAATCATGCCTTGGGCTATACCGATTGCGAATAAAATGGCGTGGGTCGGGACAAGTAGCAAGAAGAGTAACCGCCAGCCATGCACGAACATCTTCGTGAACAGCACTTCCTCATAACGAATCCGCTGCCAAATCGCGTTGATCGGGAAAATCGCACAGCACGCTGCGAGCAATAACAGCAACATATCTGTCCCGACGATGGCCTCAAGTAAAATACTGCATGCATAAAACCAAAGGATGACTCCGGCATCGCATGCGAGCTTGAATGAGTTGATTGATTTCGGCATAATTTTTCTAAGTATCATATACACCATAAACCATAAGATGAGTGGAAATGAAACGATATACACTAACACGATGCGCTCGCTCCTAGAATCAGTTTATGTAATAGCGGAATGACAGTGAGAGAAATCTGCATTTGTTCGGCTTTTTCAATCACCGGTTTCAAAATTGCATCCACCTCGGTCGGCCGACCTTCTTCAAGGTCGCGCAGCATCGAGGAGCGATTCTCTGCGGTACGTTCGACAATCGTCTCGATGTAGGAATACGAGACGTGCTGCGCAAACAACGGTATCAACTCATCGTAAATCGATTGTGCGATTTCACGATATGGTGAGCCGGCGAGTGCGCCGTTCGGGACCCGGCATAACGCTGTAATGGGATTGATGATGGCATTGGCAAACAATTTTTCAATGACGACTTGCTCAATCTCTTCTTCCCACACAATGTGAAGTGGGCTCTCTTGAAATGATAGAGGGTGTAGTACCGATGTGCTTCCAATCCGAATCCGTCCGAGCCCACGATGCTCAACCTCATGACCACGCTTCGTCACCCCATGCTCGACGACACCTAAATGAAACCCTCGACGTTTCGCATATTTCAGATGGGCAATCCCATTCGAACAAATAAAGACGGGCACCTTACCCGAGAGGCGAGCCGTCGCTTCCTCGACTTGATGGGCTTTTGTCGTGACAAAAAAGAGATCCTCGTCCGTTTCTTGAAGCGTCTGACTGGAACGGAACGACACACGTGCCGTCCCTTCCGTCACGCCGGTCCGTGTGATGACAAGTGGATCAGATGACCCGCTTCTTCCGTAGAGCGTCACGTCGTAATCATCTGCGAGCAAAGATGCCATCAATAATCCGACCGCTCCGTTTCCGATGATACCAATTCGTTTGATGGAGTTCATCATGGTCCTCCTCCTATTCGAACTATTTTCGCACAAAAAGTTTACCACATCTTTTCGCCATGACCCAAAAATGACAAACAAAAAAGGAGCGACCTGAGAACAGGTCACTCCTTCAAGCATTATTTGCTTGTTACTTCTTTACCGTTGTAATGTCCGCAAGATTTGCAAACACGGTGTGAAAGTTTCATTTCGCCACAGTTCGGGCACTCGTTCATACCAGGTACGTTGAGTTTGAAGTGAGTACGACGAAGACGTTTGCGAGTTTTCGACGTTCTACGGAATGGTACTGCCATCGTTGTCCACCTCCTTGATAAGTTAACCTTCCTCGTTCTCTTTTTTCGAGAACAGGTCGGCCAGTCCCGCGAAACGCGGGTCAATTTTTGGTTGGGCTTCGGGCTGTTCGTCAGTAAGCGTCCAGCCTTCTCCTTCAACCTGAGTTTTGTCTGTTTCGTTCCCGTAAACTTGCATCGGGACGTCTAACATGATGAGCTCTTTTACAATCGGTACAAGACTGATCGTGTTTCCTTCTGGCAAATTCACGTCATCGAATTGCTCCGTATAACGCCCATTCTCCAAAAAGAAAGGCTCGAGCGATTCAATATCGAATTCATAAGTGACATCTTCTAACGTTCGCGCATCTGGCAACGTCAGGTCACCTTGAATCTTCAGATTGAATGTAACTTGATTAGATGTGAACGATGCATCCCCGTGCACATGCACCGGGCGAATCGAACGGATATCCGGATGGAGCTGAGTCAGCTCTGGTAGTTCTACCATCTCATCGATTGTAAAACCGTCACCCTGGTTTCGGAGCTTAAGTAGCTGTGCAATAGACCATTTCATCCGAATCACCTCAATTGCAACAATATGAATTATAGATAGGCCAACTTGTTTTGTCAATGTTTTTTCTTTACACTAAAATCAGTTGACGACGGCGCTTTGCCAAAGCGTACTTACTCATCTTACACCAATCCATACGACAATGCAAAGGAGTAAATCATGCAAAAGACGGCCATTATTGCAGAGTACAACCCGTTTCACAACGGGCACTATTATCAAGCGCAAACTGCACGTCACGAAACCGGGGCGGATGTCATGATTGCCATCATGAGTGCCCAGTTCACTCAACGGGGCGAACCCGCCTCGTTCGACAAGTGGAAACGGGCTAAGGCTGCCGTCGAGAGCGGTGCAATCGATCTAGTCATCGAGTTACCAACCCAGTACGGGGTCCAACGCGCCGACCGTTTCGCTAAAGCCTCCGTCTCGATTGCTGAACAGCTCCGTTGCCAGAGGCTATCGTTCGGGAGTGAGAGCGGGGATATAGATGCAATCCTCCATGCAGCCCGTTCACATGTCGAAGAGACGTCACGTTACAAAGAGGCGCTTCAAGAAGCATTACATGAAGGACACTCGTCCGCTCAAGCTTCGAGTCGAGCTTTCCGGACCGTTTATCCCTCATTTGATTTGACGCGACCAAACAACATTTTGGGCTATCATTACGCCAAAGCAGCAAAGATGATTCAGTTACATACAGTCAAACGGCTCGGGGCTGATTATCACGATCCTTCATTAATGGACGTCATGTCGGCAACGGGTATTCGGGCTCATTACCTAGACACCGGTGAAGTTCGTGCCGTTCCGGCATCGACTGAAGCGATGTTTCGGACACAACCGATGACACATTGGGAACACTATTGGCCCGTCTTACAATTCAAACTGAGAACCTTGCCACTCCACACATTGACGGAGCTCGTAGGAATTGATGCTTCTCTCGCACCTCGTCTTAAGCAGGCGGGAGTCGAGCCTTCATTCGAACGTGCACTTGCTACCGTGTCGACACGCCGCTACACGCGTACCGCCATTCAGCGGGCGTTCGTCGCCGTACTGCTTCACTGGTTAAAAGTCGAGGCACCGACACGCTTTGACGAAGTCCCTTACGTGAGACCGCTCGCCTTCAACGATCTCGGACGACTTGCGTTACGAGATGTGAAGGATGACGTGCCACTCGTCAGTAAGTTCGATGCCCGGCTCGATTTCGAAGCTCGTGTCACCGAAGCATATCGACTCCCGCTTCAAGATGATGCATTGATCGAGCACCGGCAACGCCCTCAGTTCATCTCTTCTAAATAACGAATCGCATCCTCGACCGTCTTGACAGGGACGACTTCAATGTCACTGTTTAGGCGGTCTCGTGATTCCAGCGCCTCTTCATAATTTGAACCGGCCGGCACAAAGAAGACTTCCGCTCTTTCCTCGTCGGCGGCGACAATTTTCTGCCATGCACCTCCGATAGGTCCGACATTCCCTTCCTCATCGACCGTTCCGGTTCCGGCAATCCGTTTTCCATTTGCCAAGTCACCTGGCGTCAATTGATCATAAATTTCTAATGTGAACATCAATCCTGCAGACGGACCACCGACATTCGTCAAAGCGACATCGACTTCAGGATCAGCCGTGATTTCTTGAACGGGAAGTGGCTCATAGATTCCAATTCCGACACGATCCCCGCTTTGATCGATCGGCTGAATGAGCGTTTGCACGACACGTTCTTCGCCGTCTCGTTCAATCGTCAACTCCACTTCATCGCCCGCCTCAAATTCCGATATGCGATTCAAAAAGTCGACGCGAGTGGCAAAGGACATCCCATCGATGGCCGAGATGACATCACCCGGCTTCAACACATTGGCCGCAAGGGACCCAGGAATCGGAGCAGATACATAAATTCCCTCGAAATCAACCGTCACGTCTTGATCTGCTAATTGATAGGCGTATTGGATTGCTGCTTGTTGAGAAGAGTCCATCAATAATTGTTGGCGACGTTCATAGTCTGCCTCACTCTCCCCATCGTATAAATAGCGACTGGATAAATTCGCTTCCGTGAACGGGGTCACCCAACTTTCCACTAACCAAAACGGAGTCGCACGGCGTTGTGAGATCGTCACCATCATCAGTTCCCCATCCTCTTTTTCGCCACCTTGGACGGTCAGGAACTCTTCAATTGAGGTCGCCGCTCCGGGTGAAGAGATGTAGTAAGGAAGTGGGACGAACAGGAAGAGAAGAACTGTGACGAGTAAACCGAGACCGATCTTTAACGATTTCATTGTCCCGAACTCACTTGATACTTTTTACGTAAGGCAATTTCAACCTGTTCCGGTACGAGCTCACTGACCGATGCCCCATATTTCGCCACTTCTTTGACAATTGACGAGCTGAGGAACGAATATTGACTATTCGTCATCATGAACAACGTCTCGACGTTCTCATTCAATTTTTTGTTAATTGATGCGATTTGAAGCTCGTATTCGAAATCTGAGACTGCACGGAGCCCACGGACGATCGTCGCCGCTTCCCGCTCTGCGGCGTACTCGACAAGCAATCCACCGAACGCGTCGGCCGACACGTTTGGCAGATGTGTCGTCACGTCTCGGATCAGTCCCAGTCGTTCTTCCACATCAAACAATGGGGCCTTGCTTGAATTTTCAAGGACGGCGACAATGACCTCGTCAAAAATGGCCGCCGCTCGTTCAATAATATCTAGATGTCCGTTCGTGATGGGGTCAAAGCTACCCGGACAAATCGCAATCCGTTTCATCGTGTCACTCCTCTGATGCGTACTCATAGAAACTGATGGTGATGACATCTGAGTATCGCTGTTCTTTAATTCGTTCAAATCGTCCTACTCGTTCCGGTAACGTCACGTCGCTTCCGTGTTCACAGACGATTACGCCGATATCCATCAAGAGATTCGACTCATCGATCATTTGTAAGAACGCCACATGTTCTTCCGCATGATATGGAGGATCCATAAAGATGAGCTTAAATTGTTCCTGTTGAACCTTGAGCTGTTCGAGTACCGCCTTGGCGTCTTGACGATATACTTTCCCTTTCACTTCATAATGGGTCGCTCGTAAATTCTCTTGAATCGTTTGGACGGCTTTCGGTTGACGATCGACAAAAATAGCTTCGTCACAACCTCGTGATAACGCCTCGATTCCGAGCCCACCACTGCCCGCGTACAGGTCTAGTGCTTTCCCGCCTGAAAAATAAGGTCCGATGATGTTGAATAACGATTCCTTCACTTTATCGGTCGTCGGCCGTGTCGCCGTTCCTGGGACCGCTTTTAAACGGGTCCCTTTTCGTTCTCCAGATATGACACGCATGTCTTTCCCTCCAGCAGAAAAGATGAAGGTGATGCCACCTTCATCTTTTTGTTTATTTCGATTTTGTCTCGTACGTTTCGGAAATGAATGGGCGTTCGCTTCGAACGACCGCTTCCACAAACGGCAATGCTTTCACTTGTTCGAGTACGGCTTCATGACCTTCGAGGTCAGTATAAAGAAACGCATACTTCTCTCGTTTTGAGACAAAGTAAAGATTCGCATAACGTCTTAACGCTTTCACTTGTTTCAAGGAATTCACGTATACGACGAAGCCAATCCGTTCATTCAACTTAGACGGCGCATCCACAACTTCCGCCTCCTCCGCAGCTACCTCCACCAGAACATCCACCTTCATCAAAGAATGGATTACCGGTCGGGACCTTGATTTTAGGAGAGACTGAATGAGCGAGTAGTTCACTCACTTCCCCTAACAACTTATCCAAGCTTCGTTCCGCTTTTTTGAACGCAGCGATTTCCGGCTGAACATCGAGACGACGTTTGATGAGATGCATCTCTTTTTTGATGCGGTCGTGGTCCGGATGATGCTTTCCGAATCGCTGGACATACTCATAGTCCTCTTTCATCTTCAAGAACTCACGCTCGATTTCCTTTGCTTCTTGTGATGCGAGACGTGCCGCTTTCGTTTGAATATATGTTTGAAACGATTCGCTTGCTTCAATCAAATCGGTCAATTCTTCTGTTTGATCGAGCAGGGCAATCGTCTGTTCAGTGATTATCATACCCCTCACCCTTTCTGCCATGATTTTACCACAATTGTTTCCCTATGTAAGCAATCCACACTATAATTGAAGTTGACCGCAAGGCGTTCCATGTAGAAAGGAAGTGAACAGACGCAACCGATGCGTCTACGTATGAAAAAAGTTTCTTTTAATATGATCCGATCGGCCGGTATCAAGACGGATTATGCGAAACCCGAATATTATTTCGATCAGCTCGATAAGGTTCGCGCTGCCGACCTCGTCCTGTTCCCTGAATATTGGATGGTCAATTCCATCATCTACGGGATGAATAAAGCAATCTTCCCATCACCTGCGACTTATCACCTCGGGCACGACAAGATCGAGATGACGCGCGCCTTTAAAGCGACATATCCGCATCGGATTCCGAAGACATTGATTTATGGAAAGAACCCATACACGATTGAACGCGTGTTGGAAGAATTCCACTACCCGTTCGTCGCCAAAAAAGCCAAATCCTCAATGGGTCAAGGGGTATGGTTAATCAAAAATGACCAAGACTGGTTAGAATACGTCGAGAATCATGATACGTTCTATGTCCAAGAGTTCATCCCGAATGATCGCGACTTACGCATCATCGTGATTGGAGAAGAGGTAGTCGGTGCCTATTGGCGTGTCAGTGAGGCTTTTTTAAACAATGTCGCTCAAGGGGCTAACTTCTCGTACGAAGACATCCCGGAAGACGTCGTCCAAGAAGTTCAATCGATTGCCAACACGTTATCTATCAATCACGCAGCGTTTGACGTCATCGTGACGGAAGAAGGATTTTACATTTTGGAATTCAACGTCTTTTTCGGATCAGAAGGACTGCTACCTCTTGGCGTGAAACTCCCTCAAAAAATCGAGGAATACTTAAATTCACTCGGCTGATTAATCGTTCATCTTTTTTTCACAATTTGAACACACGTTATTCCAAGAACGTTTTTGAATATGGTATGATGACATATGAGGTTTATTCGAAAAGGGGGATTATGATGAAATTTGAGCAGTTCCACATCGAGGGAAAAGAAATCCGTTTTGGTTTGCTCGAGACGATCATGGATCATCATCATTTCATCCGTGAAGGTGCTTGGGATTACGAGCGTGCCACGTATGACATGAAATATGAGAAACAATCGACTGGCGAAACATTCTATCTTCGCTTACCTGTATACGCGATCGAAGGTCAAATCGAAGATCGTCACGCTGTTGTCAAAATGCTTACACCGATTTTAGGAAAGCATTATTATCCACACGGTGTTGAATACGATGAAGTCTTCCCAGAAGAAATCGTCCGCGACTGTGAGCGCCGTCTAAAAGCACTCGCAGAAACATTAGAAGTCAAACCCCTTGCATAAGCGAAGGGGTTTTTCTTATAGGCTCACATAAGTCGAGTCAAACGTTGTTTGGCAATTTACGCCGACAAGTCCTTTGATTCGATGATCACGCACCCTTTACTTTTATAATATATAATCATATCTTCTATTTTTTTCAAATCGTAGCTCGTGATGCAATCCGAGAAGACGCTAACGGCATAGTCAGATTTCCGCAGATTGTAGCAAGTCGACTTCACACAGGCGGTCGCATCAGCCCCAGTGATATAAAACGTATCGATGTGATGCTGTTCAATGAACGTCACAAACGCTTCGCTCGTCAAAGCGTTGCCCTTGTATTTTGTAAACACGTGATCGGACACGAGCTTCAAATCTGGTGCTAATTCCGCTCCTCGCGTTCCTGTTTTGAACGTTCTCGTCCCCGCCGATAAATTTTCATGCCGGATATAGACGATATGTAATTTCTTTTTGACCGCCCAATCGATTGCTTTATTGATGTTGTCGATGATTGCTTTGTAATTTTTCGTGATGTCATTTTGAATGTCAATAACGACTAAAGCCTGGTTCTGCATATTTCACCCTCCTCCATTTCTAAAAACGAACATTTGTTCGATTTAGTATTTAGTATAGCAAAGTTCGCCTCTGGAAGATATAGTCATGAGAAACACAGCGTCGAGCATATAAAAAAAGAGGCCCTTTGCGGGTCCTCCTTTATGTCATGTCGCAATGACGGTCAACGTCACATCGACTTGACCGAGCAATAAATCGAATTGGTCTCGAACATAGCGATACAATCGCTCTGCCTCGACGAGTGATAATGGTGCAATGATTTGATAATCATAGTGGTCTTTCGAGCGAGAGACGACTTTCACTTCTTTCAAGCCGAATTCAATCGCGCTACACGCGATCAAATCTTCAATCGCCCGTTCTGCAATCGTCACGTCTCCGTATGAATAGTCATTCCCAATCACAGCCATCGTATCGTTCATGGTGATCACTCCTTTTCATTCGCGAGCACTTTAACGTCCTCCATGATAGATTCGATATCGACCGGTTCATCCCCTGCCGTTGCCATCTGCGCGACAGCCCGGACATCATGATGGCGGTCGATGACGTACATCGTCGTCGCATGCGTCACGAGTCCGCTGTTCGCCTTCGAATAATAGAACTGTAGCTGGCGCGTGATCCGATCGATGTCTACCTGGTCTCCCGTCAACATCTTCCATCCAGTCGGCTCCGCTTGGAATGCTTCCCCGTAATTTTTCAGAACGGGCACGGTATCCACCTCCGGGTCAACCGTGATCGCAACGAGTTCTACGTCCGATCCGTATAAGTTCTCTTTTTTCAATTCTTTTTCGAGCTTCATGAAATCACGTAACGTGAGCGGACAAATATCTGGACAGTTCGTATAGAAGAACGTCACAATCTTCACTTTTCCGTTGTCGGAATCATAGGTCTCTTCATTTAATGCGTTCGTTAATGTGAACGGGGTTGGCTCTTGAATGACGGGTAGGTCGTCTTGATTGAAGAAAACAAAATACACGGCTACTCCGATGACGACAAGCGTCAAGACGGTCAAACCGACCGTCAAATAGCTATTCCGTTTCATACAGCTCTCCCTCTCTATGGATCATCCTCCGATTATCGCGCGGAATACGTTCGTCGTTTCACCTGGGTCATATGCCACATAGAGAAGAATGTAAACCGTCACACCCGTAATGGCCGTGAAGAACCAGACGACTGACGCTTTCGGTCCGATTTTCCGGTGTTTCTCGATCTTGTTTTTATAACCGAGATAGAGCGTAATCAATCCGAGGATACCACCTGTTGTCGCGAGAAGAATATGGAAAATCATAAAACCGAGATAGAACGGCTTCACTGAATCCGGTCCTCCGAATGCCGTGTTGCCGACAAAAATGGTACGTGAGACGTAAAGGATGAAGAACGTCGTCGCTGCAATCGCGGCGGCCGTCATCACCTTTTTATGTTTTTCGATGTTGCTGCGGTCTTTTGCGATAATCACCCACCCGATGGCGACAAGAATCGCACTGATGACGATGAATGACACACTAATTAAGGCAAGATAGTTCATCAATGTTTCCCCTTTATGTTCTGTTTAATTTTTTTCATTTGTTTCTTGCGGAGTGAATGACATGCCTTCATCAAGAGCAAGCGATTTCGTCCGACGCACCCAGCCGAAGAACGTCCAGCCGAAGAAGAAGCCGTACACGATCTCTTGACCGAGCTTCATGAGAACCCCACCGAATCGTTGATCTTCGAGCGCGCTGTTCGTCGCTCCCATCAACGCCTCTAAATCGATTCCAGAAACGTCACCGTTCGGGAGACAGTAGCCAAGGACTGTCGCAAACGTCTGCGGGTCCGTATACGCATTATAGAGCGTCGTTTGACTGAAGATGATGAGCGCACAGGCAGGTGTCAATAAGACCCCGTTGGCGATAATGTACACCATTCGTTTCAAATCGGACATGCCTTCCTCTTCGTCTGAGACGAGTGGAACGATGACCGGATACCACATCGTCAAACTAAAGACGAGAAGGGCACCGTGGAAAATCCGGTGAACGCCATAGTTCGTCAAGACGTAGTCAAATACGACCGGCATATGGTAAATCGAGAACAATGCGTTGAATAAAATAAGCGCAATCAGTGGCTTCGTCAAAAACTTGAACGTCGGCCCAATCCATTTGAAGCTAAGTACTTTTTCAAACACCCAGTACGGTAGACCGTAAACGACGAGTGCCGGTGCCAAAATATAGACGAGCACCATTTGGAACATATGCACCGATAAAATGATATGTGCCATGACATCGATTGGACTTCCAAAACCGATGTAATACAAAACAATCGCAAACAACATACTAAACTTTTGTAATAACGTGGTCGAGGCATATCCTCGCTTCGCCATTCTCTCTGTCACGACGGCGTATAACACATAAATCCCGACCATGAGCAATCCGAACAGCGGACTCCATAACGTGAGCCAATCAAATTGATTGAGCAGCTCCGACGTATTCCAGAGCATCCGTTCACCCCTTTTCTTTCTCTCCCTAACCTTTGAAACCGTTCACTTCAAGATTACTATTCATTCATTTTTGAAGTAAAGGAAAAAGGACCGAATCATCCGTGTTTCCACAGATGTTCAATCCTTTGTCACAATTACCAAATGAGTAAGCGGAGTGCAGCGACCGTGATGATGGCGACAAAGATGCCTAGCCACATCATGACAACGATCCATGTGTTCCCACGGTTATTCATATGCATGAAGATATATAACTGTAGGAAGACTTGGATGACCGCCAAGATGATTAAGAAACCACCTGCTGCCCACACTGGCATCAATTCCGCATAGACGGCGCCGAATGCCACGAATGTGAGTAAAATCATCATTGCGAAACTGATCAATTGAAGCTGATACTCACGTTTCGACTCTGCTTTTACTTCAAGCTCTAACTGCTTGTGAGATTCGTTCATTACTCGTTTTTCCATATTAGTTCACCATCCCTAAGAGGTAGACGATTGAGAAGATGAAGACCCAAACAACGTCGATAAAGTGCCAATATAGACTCGATACATAGAACTTTGGTGCATTGTATACATCGATCGGACGGTTCCAGTTACGAATCAAGAGTGTCGTAATCCAGAGGAGACCGAACGTTACGTGCGCACCGTGGAAACCAACCAACGTATAGAAGGCTGAACCGAATGCGCTCGATGTGAACGTGTGACCGATGTGGTAGTAGTGAATGAACTCGTAAATCTCAGCACCAAGGAAGCCGGCACCAAGAAGGAGTGTGACAATCAACCAAAGCTTCATACGCCCTGGATTGTTTGCTTTCATGTTCATCATCGCAAGGACACTTGTAAGTGAACTTGTGAGGAGGAGCATCGTCATGATGAAGACGAGCTCCATTTCGAAAATGTTATACGAACGTAATTCCTCTGGCGCACCAGAGTTCAAGAGACCAACGTATGTTCCAAAGAGCGAGGCGAAGAGGACTGTCTCTCCACCAAGGAAGAACCAGAAGGCCACATATTTATTTTTCCCTTCCAGTGTTGCTTTCTCTGGATTGGCCGGGATACCGGTCACTGGGTGTTTTTCAACTGCATGTGCCATTTATTGTTCTCCTTTCTCACGAATCGCTTTCAAGTCTGCTTCGACTTGTGACTTCGGAATGTAGTAGCCGTGATCGTCAATCCAAGAACGTAGGAACATCGAGACGAACGTCATCGCTAATCCAAATCCAATCAATGACCAACCGACGACCGTGTTATCCATCTGGAAGATGGCACCGAGTCCTGCGATAAAGAGGCCGAGTGACATGAAGAACGGAATGAGCGAGTTATTCGGCATGTGAATGTCCGAAACTTCCTCAGCGACTGACACGCGTTTGTTGCCTGCCATTTTCTCGAGCCAGAACGTATCAAGTCCTTTGACGAGTGGTGTTTGTGCAAAGTTGTACTCTGGAGTCGGAACAGGAAGTGTCCACTCAAGCGTACGTCCGTCTCCCCAGTGGTCTGGTTTGACGCGGTCTTTCGATAAGAAAGCTTTCACAACAGCGATGAGCAAGACAATCGTTGACACACCCATGAAGAATGCACCGATTGTCGAGAGCATGTTGAGTGTATCCCAACCTTGACCATCGAGGTATGTGAAGACTCGACGTGGCATACCGAACAATCCGAGGAAGTGTTGCGGGAAGAACGTCAAGTGGAACCCGATAAAGAACAACCAGAACTGCCAGTATCCAAGCTTTTCAGAAAGGGCTTTTCCGAACATGAGTGGGAACCAGTAGTAAAGTCCTGCGAAGAGACCGTATACAACCCCACCTACGATAACGTAGTGGAAGTGAGCGACAACGAAGTAGCTGTCGTGGTACTGATAGTCAGCCGGTGCGACTGAAAGCATAACCCCTGTCATCCCACCAACGAGGAATGAAGGAATGAACGCGACTGAGTAAAGCATGGCGACGTTGAATTTAATTTGACCGCCCCACAGTGTGAAGAGCCAGTTAAAGATTTTAACACCAGTTGGTACGGCAATCGCCATCGTTGCAACAGCGAAGATCGAGTTGGCAACTGGACCAAGACCGACTGTGAACATGTGGTGAACCCAAACCATGAATCCAAGGAAACCGATGAGCATTGTCGCGAAGACCATCGTCGTGTAACCGAAGAGGCGTTTACGCGCAAATGTCGGAATGATTTCCGAGAAAATACCGAATGCCGGTAAGATCAAGATGTATACTTCCGGGTGACCGAAGATCCAGAAAAGGTGTTCCCAGATGACAACGTTCCCGCCAAGTGCCGGGTCAAAATAAGCAGCTCCGAAGAGTCGCTCGAACATCAACATGAACAATCCGACCGTAAGTGGTGGGAATGCGAAAACGATCAATGCCGATGCAACGAAAGTCGTCCATGTGAAGAGTGGCATACGCATGAGTTTCATTCCTGGCGCACGCATGTTCAAGATGGTGACGAGGAAGTTAATCCCGGCCATCAATGAACCGAAACCTGAAATCTGAAGACCGAGAGTGTAGAAGTCTACCCCTGTCGCTTCCGGTTGTGTTGAAAGTGGAGCGTAAGCCGTCCACCCTGCGTTTGGTGCTGCTCCGAAGAACCAGCTCAAGTTAAGCATGACTCCACCGAAGAAGAACAACCAAAAACCTAATGAGTTAATGAATGGGAACGCAACGTCGCGTGCCCCGATTTGAAGTGGTACGACGGCGTTCATGAAACCGAATAGCATCGGCATGGCCGCAAGGAAGATCATCGTCGTCCCGTGCATCGTAATCAACTGGTTAAACGTCTCACCGCTGACGAAATCGTTCATTGGTTTGACGAGTTGCCAACGAATCAGTAATGCTTCAATTCCACCGAGAAGGAGGAAGAAGATTCCTGAGAACAAATACAAAATACCGATTTTTTTGTGGTCAACCGTCGTAATCCAATCCATGATGCCATTGTATTTACGCGATTGCTGCATTGCAGTGGTCTGTGCCACGTGAAATCCCCCTTTTCCCGTTAGTCAATCTTCTGCTCATACAAGAAGTCAACGAGTGCATCTAATTCTTCGTTGCTGATTTGACCTTCATTGAATCCTGGCATAAGAGCCCCTTGTTTCTTCTCTTGCGGGTCACGAATCCACTCTTTCAAGTTGTCCTCGTTGTTTTCGAGGTAACCTGCGAGCCATTCACGATCACCGAAGTTCGTCAAACTTGGTGCCACTTTACCGCCGCCGTGACAGCTCAAGCAGCTTTGGACATACACTTCTTCACCTGTCGTCAAGTTCGTGTTGTCTGCGACGAGATTCTCACCGTTCTCGTCTTGCTTGGCTTTCATGTCAGCGAGCCATTGATCATATTCTTCTTGCTCGAGCGCGATGACTTTAAAGTCCATAAGGGCATGTGACGGACCGCAAAGCTCAGCACATTTCCCGTAGTAAGTACCTGGTTCATTTGCATGTAACCACATTTCGTTATCAAGTCCTGGGTTCGTATCTGTCTTACCAGATAAAGCTGGTACCCAGAATGAGTGAATGACATCTTTAGACGTCAAGTTGATGCCGACTCGTTTTCCGACTGGAATGACGAGCTCTTGCCCTGTCACAACACCTGCTTCTGGATATTCAAATTCCCACCAGTACAAGTTAGCTGTAACGTTGATTTCTTCTTCTTTTTTCGCTTCTTTCGCTTTCGCGAGTTCGACAGTCGTCGTGATTGTCGGAACAGCGAGAATGATGAGAAGGATAATCGGAACGACTGTCCAAATCATCTCGAGTGTACTGCTACCTTCAACTTGCTTCGGAATCGATTCATCTTTCCGACGGAACTTCATGAGCACGTACACGTAAATGACCGAGACGATGATGAGTACGAAGAGCATGATTGCCAAACTGATGAGAATGATGCGGAGCTGAAGCTCAGCCCCTTCTCCCATCGGCTTCAATGCAGACAATCCCTCTTGACCGCAACCTGATAACAGGACTGCGAACATCATCATCGGGACGATGCCAAACAGAAGCTTCTTAAATGATTTCACAACAATCCCCACTTTCTCCCAAAATGATGTGTAATGGTTTTCTATATAGTGAGTGCGATCACCAGAGTGCTGTCAAAATCAGCGCGATAATCCACACGACTAAATAAATTAATGAATAGAAGAACATTTTGTTTGCCCACTTGATTTCATCCTCGGCGTTGAATCCTTTCAACCCGAGATACAACCAGTAGCCCCCTAAACCGGCTGCGACTGTCAAGTAAACAAGACCATAGTGCATAAATAAGAGCGATGCCGGAATCAGCGTCGCAATCCACCAGATGATTTGCCGTTTCGTGATGGCAAATCCGTTCACGACCGGAAGCATCGGAATGCCTGCCGCTCGATACTCTTCCGTCCGTCGCATGGCGAGCGCCAGGAAGTGTGGTGGTTGCCATAAGAACATGACAAGGAACATGAGCCACGCATCGATATGAAGTGTCGGATCGAGTGCTGCCCAACCGATGAGCGGTGGAACGGCTCCTGAAATACTACCGACGACCGTATTGAGCGTACTCGTACGCTTCAGCCACATCGTATAAATCACGACATAAAAAAATGCCCCGATTAAACCGAATACTGCGGCGACGTACGATACAAGGAGCAAAAGAAGTGTTCCGATTGCAAGTTGTGTCAATCCAAGGAGTAGAATCTTCTCTCCTGAAATCTTGCCGGTTACACTCGGTCGATTGTCCGTACGATCCATTAAGTAATCGATATCTCGGTCCACAAAGTTGTTTAGGTAACAACTCCCCGAAATCACGAGTGCGCTTCCTAACATCGTTAATAAGAGCTGTGGCCAAACTTCAAACAAGTAAAGGACTGGCGTATCGCTCTGGTACGTCGCTGCCACGAAGAATCCTGCAAACACCAACAACAGGTTGGCGCGAACGATTCCCATTTTCGCTAAGGCGACGTAATCTCGGAATGACGTTGATTCTGTATACTCTACATCTACCATCATCCCTGGGTTGACTTTTGTCATACTGACCCCCCCACATAATCACGAAATCCTCGCATTCTCTTCACAGAAAAAACACAATATGAACAAAATACACTTAACTCTCTACAAAGATACCATATTTTTTTATAAAATACGCCCTTTATGCTTGTAAAATAGCGAGTTTTTTGTGTCAATAGTGTGATATTTGTCACACCTTATGTGCTTTACTAATATTAGAATAACGTTTTTGATAACGATTGCAAGCTTTTCCATTTCGTTTTTTGAACAGAAAGCCGTATAATAAGTATGGCGAAAAAAATATAAATAAACAAGGTACATTTTTAACGGATTTTGATTAGAAGCAGGTGGTATTGCATGCATAAAAAACTCGCGTTTTTCTCAGGGTTTGTCACCCTCGGGATGATGCTTGTCCTCATCATGGGTGGAACCGTGACGAAGACGGATTCAGGAGATGGTTGTGGGACGGACTGGCCACTCTGTCATGGAAAATTAATCCCAACCAACCCAAGCGTTGAAACGATGATCGAATACAGTCACCGGGTAGTCTCCGGAATCGAAGGTCTTCTCATCATTGCGCTCGCCATTTGGACGTTCATCGCGGTCAAACATCGGGTCGATGTGAAAATCTTCGCGTTTCTCGCATTTATCTTTATGCTCATCCAATCGATCATTGGAGCGGGCGCGGTCATTTGGCAACAGTCGGACGCCATCCTGGCCCTTCATTTCGGCATTTCTCTCGTGTCGTTCGCATCGTTACTCATTTTGACGATTCTGTTATTCGAAGGTGACCGAGAGCATCAAGTCGTATCGAGACGGTTGAGATCTCATCTTTACGGTCTCTCGATCTATACGATGATTGTCGTCTACACCGGAGCTTACGTCCGTCACCTCGGTGCTACATATGCTTGTGTCGGTTGGCCGATTTGTGAACAAGAAGTGTGGACGTTTGAGTCGTATGTGCAGATGGGACACCGTGTGATGGCCGGGCTACTCGTCTTGTACACGTTGTATGTTCTTTACTTGGCACGTAAAGAAATGAATCGATTGATTGAGCGCGGCATGATGGCGTCTCTCTTCTTCATCCTGCTTCAAGTCGGTACAGGTGCATGGATCGTTCTTGGGGGACACGCGACTTACGTTCCGCTCCTTCACGCATTCTTGATCACGTGCTACTTCGGTATCCTGTCATACCTCTCTTATCACGCGTATCGGTCGACAGCGCGACAAGACGGGGCACAATTGAAAAACATGAACGGATAACCAAACTAAAAAGCGCCACGGCGCTTTTTAGTTTACAATGCTTTAAATCGTTCGAGGGCACGCTCTCTCGCTTCTTTATGATCGACGATTGGCATGGCATAGTTGTCTCGCTCTGTCGGGTCCGGAAAGTGAATCGATTTATCTGTTATTTGTTTCAGCTCCGGCACATACTTCCGGATGAACGTCCCATCAGGGTCAAATCGCTCGGATTGCGTCGTCGGATTGAAAATACGGAAATACGGAACAGCGTCCGTCCCGACTGAGGCCGCCCATTGCCATCCCCCGATATTCGACGCTGCCTCATAATCGATCAGCTTTTGCTCGAAATACCGTTCCCCTTTTCGCCAATCGAGAAGGAGATGTTTCGATAGGAAAGATGCAACAATCATGCGTAGGCGGTTGTGCATCCACCCTGTCTCGTTCAACTGACGCATCGCGGCGTCGACGATTGGATACCCGGTTTCCCCGTTACACCACTTTTCGAACTGCTCTTCATTGTCCTCCCATTCAATCGACTTGTATTTATCATTGAACGGTTGATCTTTCAATCCGTGGAACTTTACCATGACCATGTAATAAAATTCGCGCCACAACAGCTCATCATAATACGTGTCGCGCCCTTTTGATTGTCTCGCCGACAACACTTGTTCGGCGATCGTGCGAATCGACAACACACCTGTCCGTAAATAAGGAGATAGTTGACTCGTCCCCGCGATGCTCGGAATGTCACGCTTCTCGTCATAATCGACCATGCGATCATTGACGAAGCGGGTCAATCGCTTCTTCGCTTCCGTTTCCCCTAGCCCTTTCCATTCACGTTTACATCGCTTGAAGAGCTCTTTCAGTTCACTCGGTTGTTCATTCTTTGAACGGATGTACTGAGATAAACGATCGACATCAACCTCATATGGTGCGGGTGGCTGTTCGGCATACGCCGCTTTTTTGAACGGGGTGAACACCTTATAGGGATCGCCACCTTTTGTACGGAACGCATCGGGATGAAACAGATGCCGGTCAAGGAGTCGTACGACTTTAACCTCTTCACTAAGTGCTTCAATCACACGGTCATCCCGCTGTTTGAACGGTTCCACATACTCCGCATTAAAATAGAGCACATCCATCTCGCCGAGCTGTTTCACGAACGCATCCTCCGTCTCCGCGACGAGGACACGAAGCCCTAACCCTTTCGCTTCTAAATCATCCATGAACGTTCGCATCGTCGAGAAGAAATAGTCATGCCGCACTTCGAATGGGTGACAGTATTTCGGATTCAACCAAAAGACGAAGTCTAGGTCATCTCCTTCCCCCATATCTTTCAATACACGGTGTAACATATGATTATCGGTCAGTCTAAAATCTGAACGAAACCAACATACTCGTCTCATGATTTCCACTCCCATCTACAAAAAAGAAGCATAGCGCGCTATGCTTCTTTTGATTATACAAATTCAATCAACAAGTCGTCACTTTGTATTGTGTCGCCTTCTTTAATATGGATGGCCTTAATCTCACCATCTTGTGCCGCTTGAATTGTCGTTTCCATCTTCATCGCTTCTGTGACGAGCAACTGCTCCCCACGGTGAACGCGACTTCCTGGTTCGACCAATACTTTCAAGACAGACCCCGGCATCGATGCACCGACTTGTTTTGCGTTCGAACGATCGACTTTTGGACGGCTTGTCGTTGCCGATTTGACATTGACATCTTTAATCTCGATTTCACGTGGTACCCCGTTCATCTCATACGAGACTAGGCGGATGCCATCTTCATTCGCCGCACTCACTTGTACGAGCTTGATGATTAATGTTTTTCCTGTCTCGATTTCAACTTGGATTGTCTCCCCGACGTTTAATCCGTAGAAGAACGTCAACGTGTCGAGCACCGATACATCCCCGTAGGTCGTTGTATGTTTGATATAGTCTTCGTACACTTTCGGATAAAGCGCATGGGCAAGAAGTTCAAAGTCCGTCACCGGTCGCTCGAATTTTTCGAATAGTTCTTGGCGTGCCGATTCAAAGTCATATGGCTTGATCAATTTACCAGGACGAACGTTTAATGGCTCTTCCCCTTTCAAGATGACTTGTTGTACATCTTTCGGGAATCCACCTGGAGGCGTCCCCAATTCACCACGCATCATTTCGACGACCGAGTCCGGGAAGTCCAACTGGTGTCCGCGCGTCATCACATCTTCTTCCGTCAAGTTATGCTGGACCATGAAGAGCGCCATATCACCGACAACTTTAGATGAGGGCGTCACCTTGACAATGTCCCCGAACAACATGTTCACTCGGGCATACATCGCCTTGACTTCGCCCCAACGGTCTCCAAGCCCGACCGCTTTCGCCTGCTGTTGGAGGTTTGAATATTGTCCACCCGGCATCTCGTGCTCATACACGGATGGATGCGGGGCACGCATATCACTTTCAAACGGTTCATAGTTATGACGCACGTCTTGCCAGTAGTCACTGATGATCTCATATTGTTTCGGGTCGACCTTCGGCTGACGTTCGTGGTGGTTGAGCGCGTAGACCAAACTTCCACCTGAAGGCTGTGACGTCATCCCTGACATCGAGCTCGCTGCAACGTCAACGATATCGACACCGGCATCTGTCGCACGAGCATAGGTGAAGATCCCGTTACCGGAAGCATCGTGTGTATGCAAGTGGATTGGTAAGTCCACGGCGTCTTTCAATGCCGATACGAGTGCATAGGCCGATTCCGGCTTCAATAGACCGGCCATATCTTTGATTGCCAAGATATGCGCACCACTCGCCTCAAGTTTCTTCGCGAGGTCGATATAATACGGAAGGTGGTACTTCGGACGGTTGCCATCGTACAAGTCTCCCGTATAACAGATGGCCGCCTCCGCCACTTTCCCAGTCGGAAGTGTCGCATCGATTGCCAATTGAATCGATTCTAAGTTGTTGAGACTGTCAAAGATTCGGAACACGTCGACTCCGGCATATGCCGCTTCGTGTACGAATTTCTCAATGACGTTGTCTGCATAGTTTTTGTATCCGACCGCATTCGCACCGCGTAGCAACATTTGAATCAAGACGTTCGGCATCTTCTCACGAAGCTTCATGAGACGTACCCATGGGTCTTCGGATAAGAAGCGGTAGGCGACGTCGAACGTCGCTCCACCCCACGCCTCGACCGAGAACAATTCTGGCATGAGTTTGCTTGTCGGTTCGGCAATGTTCAAAATGTCCTGTGTCCGCATGCGCGTCGCGAGCAACGATTGATGGGCATCTCGCATCGTCGTATCCGTCAGCAACAATTCCGGTTGACGTTTGATCCAATCGGCGAGGCCGTCCGGTCCAAGCTCTGTAAGAATTTGTTTCGTCCCTGGCTTCGCTTCTGCTGGGAGGTCATGTGGGATTCGCACCGAACGGCTGATCGGCTTGTCTTTCAGACCGACACCCGGGAATCCATTCACCGTCACGTCCCCGATATAGTTCAACAGTTTCGTCCCACGGTCTTTTCGTTTCGGGAAGACGAACAGTTCTGGCGTCTCATCGATGAATGACGTGTTGTAATCTCCATTGATAAAGTTCGGGTGCTTCATGACGTTAATCAAGAACGGAATGTTCGTCTTGATTCCGCGAATCCGGAACTCGTTCAAGTTTCGAACCATCTTCGAGGCCGCTTGTTCGAATGTCATGCCATGTGTGGACAATTTCACGAGAAGTGAATCGTAGTACGGTGAAATCTCTGCACCGACATACGCATTTCCACCGTCAAGACGGACACCAAAGCCGCCTGGAGAACGGTAAGCCATGATTTTCCCAGTATCCGGCATGAAGTTGTTGCCTGGGTCTTCAGACGTAACACGTGATTGAATCGCATAACCGAGAAGTTTAATGTCTTCTTGCTTCGGCATTTGAATCATATCGCCGTGGAGCGACTCACCTTGCGCGATCATCAATTGTGTTTGAACGATATCAAAGCCTGTGACCATCTCTGTGATTGTATGTTCCACTTGAATACGTGGGTTGACCTCGATGAAGTAGAACGACTCGTCCTCGGTCACCAAGAATTCGACCGTACCGGCGTTGACGTAACCGACGTGACGCATGAGTTGGACCGCCGCATCACAAATCGCTTGGCGTGATGCATCAGACAAGGTCACACACGGCGCCACTTCGACGACTTTTTGGTGACGGCGCTGAACCGAACAGTCACGCTCGAACAAGTGGATGATGTGACCGTGCTCATCTCCAAGAATCTGCACCTCGATGTGTTTCGGACGTTCGACGAGTTTTTCTATGTACACTTCGTCAGAACCGAACGCCTGCTTCGCTTCTGATTTTGCTCGTTCAATCAAATCTTTCATTTCCGCTTCTGTACGAATGACACGCATTCCGCGGCCTCCGCCACCCATCGACGCTTTGACCATGAGCGGGAATCCGTGCTCGTTCGCAAATGTTTCCGCGTCTTCATATGATGTGAGCGGTCCATCCGAACCCGGAATGACAGGAAGACCCGCAGCAATCGCACTCTGACGTGCTCGTACCTTATCCCCGAACGCATGTAAATGTGACTCATGCGGTCCGACAAAGATGATGCCCTCTTCACGGCAACGACGTGCGAGTTCAATGTTCTCCGAAAGGAAACCATATCCCGGGTGAATCGCATCACTGCCTGACTCCTTAGCGATGCGAATGACGTCTTCAATATCGAGATACGCATCGATCGGTTTTTTGTCTACACCGATCAAGTAGGCCTCATCGGCTTTAAAGCGATGTAATGAGCCGCTATCTTCTTGTGAATAGACGGCTACCGTTCGAATGTCTAACTCTGTCGCCGCGCGAAATACGCGAATGGCAATTTCCCCACGGTTTGCAACAAGTAACTTTTTAATTGGTTTCAAATGAAATCCCCCCGTTAATGAAGTTTATTTGTTTCCTTATCTGACGACGTGAAACGATGAGCGTTGAACGTTTTCTTCTGACTTCACCCGAATTTCTTCTCGTCGTGTCGCCTCTCGATGACGGTTACGCATCGAGATACTGCTGAGCACCCCGAGAACACCCATCATCATGATAAGCGATGTTCCCCCATAACTGACCAGTGGCAAGGTTACGCCTGTCCCTGGGAACCAACCGGACATCGCACCGATATTGATGGCCGTCTGGATCATAATTTGTGAGGCAATCCCAAACGATACGAACATCGCAAAGTGACTATCCGCATGATTGGCGATATGAATCGCGCGAAAGGCGATGAAGAAGAGTAGGACCAAAACCGTCAATACACCGAAGAACCCTAACTCCTCCGCAATGATCGACATGATATAGTCGGTTTCTGGTTCTGGCAAATACCCATACTTTTGAAAACTGTTCCCGAGTCCGACTCCGGTCAATCCACCATGTACGATCGAGATGATCGACATGAGCAATTGGTGTCCATATCCTTCCGGGTCCATGAACGGGTTGAACACGACCTCAATCCGACTTCGTTGATTCTCCGAGAAGATGGTCGTGAACAATACGAATACAGTACCCATCCCAGCTAAAATCCCCGGAATCAAAATTCGAAGCGGCGCCCCGACACCGAACCACATGAGCAACATGATGGAACCGAGAACGAATAACCCACCCATATCCGGCTGTCCATTGATTGCGATGGCGTAGAACGAGAAGTAAAAGAGAACCGGTACTAAGAAGAAGGCGCCGATTTGAGCGCGCAACCCTTTTTTCGTGATAGCGGCCCGCGCTAGTCGACCCGGGAGTCCTTTCAACTCATTATTCCATAGTTCATGGTAGTAGTTCGCAAGCAGTATGATGAGGACAAATTTGGCAATCTCGACCGGTTGAATGGTCATTCCGCCGATGATGAGCCAAGCCCGGGCCCCGTTCAATGGCGGCATCGCCCACGTGACAAACAGCAAGATGACAGAAAGCGCATAAAGACCGAGGCGAATGCCTTTTTTCCGAAACATCTCATATCGGAACAACGTCGCGATCAAATAGACAAAGATTCCGATTCCAACGTAAACGAGCTGGCGATAGAATAGACTACTATTTGCGTAATCCCCACGATTCCAAACGCTCGCACTATAAATCATGATGGAGCTTAGCCCGACGAGCAAGAGCACTGACAAAAACAACGCAAAATCAAAATACCGAAACCGTGTTTTCATGTATTCACTTCCTTATGTAAAACAATCCGACAACCCTTATAAAAAAATACTCAAACAGCGCCACTTGCACAGTTTGAGTATAAGGTTCATAATTCTGAAGCTTCTGCCAAAGCAGATAACTTTTGTTCCAATGAATCGAGCAGTCCTTTACCTTCAATGTCTGAAATGAGTCCAAGACGAACCGCAAAATCAATTTGGCGCGATAGTCCAAACATATGTGTATCAAGCACCTCTTCATAAAGCGGGCACTTCGGCATTTTTAGGTTTTCTAACTGTACTTCAATCAGACAACGGATTTTTTCAGCATCCGCCTCGAGTAATTGAAGCGCTTGCTCCCGTTGGATTGCAGCCAAATTTGTCGCCACTACGACCCCTCCTCCGTACGATGACAGACTGTTTGTCATAACTCAACTGTACATTATCTTTCGTCATAATTCAATGTACAGTATGAATGAACGCGACATTCTTCCTCTTTTCCATTTTACGAGAAAGAGCGCTATAATGAAACGTGTAATGTGTATGAAGGGGGATATAAGCATGATTTTTCCACTTGATGGAGCGGTTCGCCACAGTCTGACGATCGACCCGACCGTATGGATTTTTGACGAACGAAAACGAAAGATTGAAGATTTGGACTCGGTGACGGAGAATGACCGTGAGGCATACTATGCGAAAATGGGGAAAGCATGGGATGACGGATTGTCACAAGGAACTCGAATCGACCACAACAAACCGATGTCGCGACAAGACAAGGATGCAGCATTACGCGACTCGTTCGCCATGCCGCTCGCGCCTTTTTTAAACAATGCCGAACCGATTGAGCTCGCGACACATGTCCGTTTTTACGGTGAGACTATATTGACTCTATCGCTCAGCGAGGCATCGCGCGTATATTTACAATTTTCAAAAGACGGAAAAGTACTTACTGACGGACCTGTCTATGTATTATATGAGGATCAGGTCATTCGCCAAGTCAATCATATCACCGTATTAAGCAATCAATGAGAAGGGTCACACCTTCTCTTTTTTTGGACTTTTTAGTTCACAAAGTGTAGTATATAGAGTGTTGACTACAAATTGAATAAGAAAGGTCGTGACGCTTACGATACCTCTATGGAAACGAAATTTAATGGTTGTTTGGATCGGTAGCTTCTTGACCGCCGCGTCGATGAGCCTCGTCCTTCCATTCCTTCCATTGTTCATCGAACAACTCGGGGTAAAGGATCCGGACCACGTCGTCACTTGGTCTGCGATTGCGTTCGGCGCGACGTTCCTCGTAGCCGCCATCGTCTCTCCGATGTGGGGACGCTTGGCTGACCGAAAAGGAAGAAAGCTGATGCTCATCCGAGCCAGTCTCGGGATGGCCATCGTCATGTTCCTCATCAGCTTCGTCCAAGACGTATATCAACTCGTCGGGTTGCGTTTACTCATGGGGGCCGTGTCTGGATTTATTTCAGCCGGCATCACGTTAGTCGCATCTCAGACACCAAAAGAGAAAAGTGGCTGGGCGCTCGGTACCCTGTCAACCGGTGGAATCACTGGTGGTCTACTCGGTCCCCTCATCGGCGGACTGCTCGCAGACTGGATTGGGCTTCGATCCGTTTTTCTCTTTACCGGAAGTGCACTCTTCCTGACGTTCCTCATCACGCTTTGGTTCGTAAAAGAAGATTTTGTCCCAGTGAAACGCGAAGAACTCGCGTCGATGAAATCGATTTTCGCCTCACTGCGACATCCACAGTTGATTGTCGGTCTGTTTGTGACAACGTTCCTCATTCAGTTCTCGACACAATCCATCGGACCACTCTTGACATTATACGTACGTGAATTGAATCCGAACACTACCGCGCTCGCCTTCATGGCAGGGATTGTCGCCTCCGCTCCGGGACTGGCCGCTCTCGTTTCGGCGCAGCGTCTCGGACGGTTATCGGACAGACACGGAGCGGAGCGCATCTTGTTTTGGGCACTGCTCCTCTATAGCCTCTTCTTGATTCCGCAAGCATTCGTTACCTCAACGACTCAACTCATCTTGTTGCGTTTCGGAATCGGGTTCGCAACGGCCGCCTTGATGCCGTCCGTTCAATCGCTACTGCGCCAGCATACGCCGGTCTCTGCGACGGGGCGCATCTTTTCATACAATCAGTCCGCTCAGTTCATGGGGAATCTACTCGGACCGCTATTTGGATCCCAAATCGTGGCACACTTCGGATTTTCTGCCCTGTTCATCATCACGGGATTGATTATGATCTCGAATGCCTTCTTAGAACGGACGAACGTCCAGTCGTTACAACTCGATACAAAATAACGCCGAGCACGAAGCTCGGCGTTATTTGTATCTTTCTTATAGTAGGTCAGCCGCCAATCGTGCAAGTGACGAACGTTCCCCTTTCACGAGTTGCACGTGTCCGAAGACGTTTTGTCCTTTGAAGCGTTCCACCGCGTACGTCAAGCCGTTCGAGTATTCATCCAAATACGGATGGTCGATTTGATACGGGTCGCCGACGAGTACGATTTTCGAGTTTTCACCGACTCGGGTGAGAATGGTTTTAATTTCGTGCTTCGTTAAGTTTTGTGCCTCATCGATGATGATGAACTGGTCCGGCATACTTCTACCTCGAATATAGGTGAGCGCCTCGAGCTGAATCGATTTCATACCGGCTAGAATATTCCCGAGCTCGTCTTTTGAATTCGCATTAAATAAAAATTCCAAGTTATCATAAATCGGTTGCATCCAAGGACGAAGCTTCTCTTCCATTTCCCCTGGCAAGTAACCAATATCGTTCCCCATCGGCACGACCGGGCGAGCGACGACGAGCTTATTGTAACGCTGTTCATCCTCGACGAGCGAGAGCCCTGCTGCTAGGGCAAGGAGCGTCTTCCCGGTACCGGCTTTCCCAAGTAAGGTGACAAACGGAATGTCATCTCGAAGCAACAGGTCGAGTGCCATCCGCTGTTGAACGTTTCGTGGATGAATTCCCCAAATATGATCTGCATCGAGTGCCAGTGGTCGTAAAATCGGTTGAAGCGAATCGACCACAGCAAGCGCACTCGCTTTCGACACATTACTTTTCAAGACGACGAATGAATTCGGATATAGCACTTGTTTCGTCAAGGCCGTCGTCGGCAATTGACGAACTTTATAAAATTCATCGATGAGCGACTGATCGACTTCAATCTCTCGATAGCCGGCGTATAAGTCCGTCGTATCAACGATATGATCTGTCAAATAGTCTTCTGCATCAATTCCAATGGCGTCCGCTTTGACACGGACCAATATATCTTTTGAGACGACGACGACCTTTCGACCTGCGTCATGCTCGTATTGTTTCATTAACTTTAAGGCAACGAGTAGGATACGGTTATCGTTTGTCATGACATCGAACGGAATATCGACCTGGTGTTCATGACCGATTTCGACAAACAGACGTCCTCCGTTTTCAAGCGGGACCCCGTCATGGAGTTTTCCCGATGTCCGGAGCTGGTCGAGGACACGTGACGTTTCACGGGCATTCCGCCCGACCTCATCCATGTTTCGTTTCTTTCCATCTAACTCTTCTAGGACGATGGCTGGAATGACCACGTCGTGTTCTTCAAATTGAAATAAGGATAGCGGATCATGTAGGAGTACGTTCGTATCGAGTACATACGTTTTTTTCATAGACTTTGCCGCCCCTCGAATATAGGATGGTATTCAAGAATGAAGACTTTCTTTCACTTCACGGTCAAGCTTTTCCGCCGCTCGAATATCATACGTTTTCGTGATTTCGGGCTGTGCGTAAGCTGCTCCATAAAACGAGATGTTCCTCACTTCTTCGACATGTCCTTCAAAAAAACGAAGATGAAGGCTTGGTTTAACCGCCGGATCGAACTCTCGAATCGCTGAGAGTAAAACATGATAGGACTGACCATCTTCGATAAAAATGAGGCCAGCCGTCTTTTCTGTCGTCAAAATGGTCACGATATGTGAATTTCTTGTCAATGCGAACCGGACCGTGACAGCATCTAACGCTTGCACCCAACTGATCGCATGGCTGATCGGCCAACGCTTCGCCTCGTCGAAACCGACGAGAAATGTTAACGGCATGTCGTTCAATAGGCGCTCTTGCGCAGCTGTCAGTTCAAACGTTGCCTTACTCGCCATTCAACTCCCCTCCTTTTCACCGGGTATGGTTGTACCATTCTCCCTTACCGGTTCAATTCCCTGCTTTTAACGGTTGAAATCATGCTATACTCATCGTATAGAGGAAGGTGAAAAGATGCGTGTAAAATGTTCTCTTTGCGATAAAGTCGAGACCATCGACTCATGGTCGTTTGAAGCAAAACGCTTGCGTAACAAACCGGCGAAAACGTATATGTGTCAAGAGTGTCAGGAGCGAATCAGCGAACGAACGGCTGAACGCGCCGCATCTGGACAGTTCAAGTTATATCCTACATTTCGACAGAAACGAAATTGGTAATGCAAACGGGCGCCTCCGAAGAGACGCCCGTATTTTTTATGATTCTACCGCATCTTGACGACGGTTCCACCAAAGGCGACCACGATAAATGGCTAACACGATTGCCATGACGGCAAGCACTTCCGGGATTGGCCATGTGAAAAAGACGAGTGCCATCGTACCTGCTCCAAGTGAAAGGAGAATATAGACGATGAGCGACTTCCACCATGCCAATTGTTTCGCAAAACCAAGTTTAAAGACAAGGATTGTCAGTAAGATGACCGTGACAACGAGTGCATTGAACCCGACGGAAAAGTCATTCGGGTCACTGCCGACACCTAGCATCGAAGCGATCCACGGAACGTCAATCTGTGTGATATCGATTGTTTGAGAAGCTTTCAAGACAAAGAGTCCCCCTTTATTTCATACACATCCATTCTACACTATTCCATGCAAAAGGGAACGCCGAAGCGTCCCCTTTCTGCTAACTTATTCTTTACCAAGTTTACGACGCTTGTCAGCTTTCTCGCGTTCGTTCTTGTTCAAGATTTTCTTACGAAGACGGATTGACTCCGGTGTGATTTCACAGTACTCGTCATCGTTCAAGAACGTGAGCGACTCTTCAAGCGAGAAGACGCGCGGACGTTTCAAGACTTGTGTCGAGTCTTTTGCAGAAGCACGCATGTTCGTCAATTGCTTCCCTTTAACGGCGTTAATGGCAAGGTCAACGTCACGGTTACATTCCCCAATGATCATTCCTTCATACACATCCGTACCTGGCTCGATAAAGATTGTCCCACGGTCTTCGAGGGCACCGATTGAGTAAGCCGTCGACTTCCCGTTTTCGATACATACCATAACACCGCTACGTCGGCCACCGATATCAGCAGCGATATACGGACGATACTCTTCGAACGTATGGTTCAAGATTCCGTATCCACGTGTCGCTGACAAGAATTCGTTACGGTAACCGATGAGACCACGTGATGGCACGAGGAATTCCATACGCGTCTGACCGTTGTCATTCGTGTTCATGTTCGCAAGCTCACCTTTACGGAGACCAATCGATTCCATGACTGAACCTGTATACTCTTCAGGTACGTCGATGATAACGCGCTCGAACGGCTCAACTTTCGTGCCGCTCTCGTCTTCACGGATGATAACTTGTGGTTTCGACACTTGGAGCTCGTAACCTTCACGACGCATGTTCTCGATCAAGATCCCGAGGTGAAGCTCACCGCGTCCTGATACGATCCATTGGTCTGGTGAATCTGTATTTTCGACACGGAGTGAAACGTCCGTCTCGAGTTGTTTCATCAAACGTTCTTCGATTTTACGTGCTGTCACGAAATCGCCTTCACGTCCTGCGAACGGAGAGTTGTTTGTCATGAAACGCATTTGAAGCGTTGGCTCATCGATGCGAAGGAGCGCAAGTGGCTCTTCTTTACCGACTGGCGTTACCGTTTCACCGACGTTGATATCTTCCATTCCGGCGATAGCGATCAAGTCCCCTGCTTTTGCTTCTTCGATTTCGACGCGCTTGAGGCCGAAGTAACCGAACAATTTCGTGACACGAAGTTGCTTCACCGTACCGTCTGTCTTACAAAGCGATACTTGCTCACCGACTTTGATTTTCCCACGGAAGACGCGACCTACACCGATACGACCGAGGTAGTTGTCATAGTCGAGCATCGTCACTTGGAATTGAAGTGGCTCGTCTGAGTTGTCCACTGGAGCCGGCGTGTTTTCAAGAATCGTGTCGAGCACGTGCGTGATTGTATCTTCTTGTTTTTCTGGGTCAGGATCGAACGAACTTGAACCGCTGACTGCTGATGTGTAGACGACAGGGAATTCAAGTTGATCTTCATCTGCGCCAAGGTCGATCAAGAGATCAACAACTTCATCGACAACGTCGAGTGGACGAACCATCGGCTTATCGATTTTGTTGACGACGACAATCGGACGAAGTCCTTGGTCGAGAGCTTTTTTCAATACGAAACGTGTTTGTGGCATACAGCCTTCACGCGCATCGACAACAAGAATAACGCCGTCTACCATACGCATGATTCGCTCAACTTCTCCACCGAAGTCTGCGTGACCTGGTGTATCTACGATGTTGATGCGAGTCTCTTTATAATCGATTGCTGTGTTTTTTGCGAGAATCGTGATTCCGCGCTCACGCTCGATATCGTTCGAGTCCATCGCGCGTTCTGCGACTGCCTCGTTCGTCCGGAAAGTACCAGACTGTTTCAATAATTCATCGACTAACGTTGTTTTACCGTGGTCAACGTGCGCGATGATGGCTACGTTACGAAGGTTTGTTCTTACGTTCATGTAGTTATTCCTCTCTTATTTAAAAAATTTCAACTTTTCTTCAACTTTAAGAGTATAGCACACGTCACAGTACCTTTGTCGAGTGGAATCGACTGTGAACGTTTTCATCTCGTGTTTTTTATCATACAATAGGGAAGAGAAGAGAAAATAAGGAGGAACCTCCATGCAGCTAATGTTTGTATTGATCGCAACGGCCGTTGTCGCAGGATTCGTCGGCATTGGAATCGGGGTGGCCGAGGGGAGCGCCGCCATTATCTTGGGAAGCCTCGTGTTAAGTGGCATAGCGACATTCTTTGGTATTCAATTGCGTCGCCGCATTCTTTCAGACCATCAATCATAAAAAAAGGGTTACTCCGGGATCATGTCGGAGTAACCCTTTTAACTTGCTTTTATAGCGGACGAGTCAAGCAGATGCGGTCGCGTAAAACGAGCCCATCTTCTTCAATGTCATCGTACCCGTGATTACGAAAATAATCGCGTTCCACTGAATCGAATCGGAATCCGGCTTGTTGGTAAAAACGCAACTGCATGATGCTTGAATTTCCTGTACAGACGAGTAGTTCTTTCCCACCAATCATCGTGGCCCGCTTCACTGCGTCTTGTAACAAGCGTTGACCAATCGTTTGGTTTTGACGTTCGGGTTTCACTGCGATATTGACGAGTTCAACCCGATCGCCTTCGTGTGAAACGAGCATATACGCACCGACAATCTCACTACCGAGTAACGCTTTGTACGTACGACCTTCCTCGAATTGTTCCCGGACCATCGCTTCATTCGGATTCGCCAAGACGAGTAAGTCGCGGATTTCTTCATACGAATCATGTTCCACGATGTGTAAGTCCGGTTTTACTTCAGCCGTGACCCCTTTTGCGATGACGTAATGTTTGATGACGTCATTGACGAATGAATCGCTCCCAGCCAAGACAGATGTTTTTCCGTCATACCGAATCGGCTCACCATATAAGGAAACGACACGCCCGCCTACCTCTTCAACGAGTAACTTTCCAGCAGCATAATCCCATGGCATATTGCGCATGGTGATGTAGCCGTCCACGCGACCGGCAGCAAGCCAGGCTAATTCAAGCGATGCAGCACCATGAGCTCGCGTCCCAATCGAGTCCCGTACAATCGGAGCGAGTATTTCCGGGGCAATCTGGTGGTTCGGCGTGACCCACGTCGCATTCATACTTAAAAACGCGTCTCGGACATGATGTTCATGAAGGGTCGTCAACGTCCGACCATTCAACGTCGCCCCGTATCCTTTCCGCGCCATGAACATCTCATCCGCCATGACGTCATAGACGAATCCATATTCCACGACTCCATCTATCATGATCGCGATAGAGATGGCAAACATACGTTTTTGATGAATAAAATTTAACGTCCCATCAATCGGGTCGACAAACCAGACGGTACCGGTCAATTGTTCTGGCTGATCTGTCGTCCCCTCTTCCCCCATAATCTGATGTTCCGGAAATGTTTGTTGGATTCGACGGACAATCAGTTGTTCCACCGCGCGGTCGATTTCAGTGACCAAGTCCCCTTTTCCCGTCTTTCGTTCCACTTCATAACTTTGATCAATCTCGCGACGAATCAGTTCTCCCGCTTGTTTGATTAAGTCGACTGCAAACCATTCTATCATCTGTGATCACCTCAACTGTATTGTACCAAACAAAAACCAGTATCCGCTCGGAATACTGGTTGAATGTGTGTGTAATGGTTAGGCTTCGAGACGCAATAATTCTTGGCGGTACTTCTCTAACCGATGCTTGCTAGCCTGAACTGTAGCATCATCTTGTGACGCCATCGCATCGAAGAGGGTTGCCAATTCATAATCAATCTCTAAGCGCAGCACCGGGATCCGTTTTTCTGCGTCTTTTCTTTTGAATGCCTCAATCACTTGTTTCATAAGATGCCACACTCCTTTTGTTGAGCTACAAGTTACGGTTTAGTGAGTTGAATTGAGTATATCAGATAAAATTCGAAAAAGAAAGATAATTGTCTGACTATTTTGAATTTTTTATCTTAATGGATATATTCCCAATTCCGAGGTCCCTAAACCTGATTTGGTGTTAATGAACTGTACCCGATTTAAAGGAGAAATAACAAAAAAGCATGCCTGAATTTGCTCGGGCATGCTCGGTCTTACAGTTTGATCATTTTACTCGAGGACTTCATTGCCGCCTGAACCGTACGATACGTGGAATAACCTGTCTGTTCGTCGTGAACCGCGTTCAGTTGTTTCTCCTCCGACTTAGATGTTACGATCTGCTTGAAGGCACGATAGGAGTCGAGAAAAACCTCTCGTTCCACCCCACCTTCATTGGCTTGTGCGACGACGTTATAAAACTCGACGACTTCAATCAATTCGTCAGTCGTCCAATCCGGATTGATCGGATAGTTGATTTGCATATTGTTTCACCTCGACACCCATTGTAACAACAAAAAAAACTATTGCAAGTTGAGCCAGAAATCTCTATAGTTTTTTTGTTGCTTCTTTTTTAAAAACAACATATATCATAACGATACTATTCATCTTATAAATAAACTGATTCAAGGGGGATTTACGATTGAAATTAAAAGGTGCTACTCAGCTCGAAACGCCACTATTTGACACGTTGCTTGAACATGTCGACTCAAACCCGATTGCGTTCCACATTCCTGGTCATAAAAGCGGAAAAGGGATGGACCCGGAGTTTCGTGACTTTATTGGTGAAAACGCCCTAAAAATTGATTTGATTAACATTGCCCCACTCGATGACCTCCATCATCCAAAAGCGGCAATCGCTGAAGCGGAGCGCTTGGCGGCAGAGGCGTTCCGTGCTGACGAGACCTTTTTCTCCGTTCAAGGGACATCGAGTGCCATCATGGCGATGATCATGGGTGTCGTTGGCCCAAACGAGAAAATCATCGTGCCCCGGAACGTCCATAAATCCGTCATGTCCGCGCTCGTCTTAACGGGTGCCCACCCGGTCTTCATCCATCCGGAATTTGACGAAACATACGGCATCGCCCACGGAATCACGGCTAGTGCCGTTGAACGCGCGCTTGAACTTCATCCGGACACGAAAGCCGTACTCGTCATCAACCCGACTTATTTCGGGGTCGCAGGTGATTTAGAGCGTATCGTATCCGTCGCGCATGCACAAGACGTTCCTGTACTTGTCGATGAGGCACACGGCGTTCATCTCCCGTTTCACGATGAACTTCCGCTCTCGGCGATGCAAGCGGGAGCAGATGTAGCGGCGACGAGTGTGCACAAGCTTGGTGGTTCAATGACAGGCAGTTCGATTTTGAACGTACGCCGCGGACTCGTCTCGCCAGAACGAATTCACGCAATGCTCTCTATGATTACAACAACGTCAACATCCTATTTGCTCCTCGCTTCTCTCGACGCGGCACGTCGACAGTTAGCGACAAAGGGACACATGATGAATGAACGTGCACTCGAGCTTGCGAGAACGGCTCGTACAGCAATCAACCACATGCCGAACTTGTCAGTATACGGTCATGCCGAATTGCATTCTGAATCGACATACGCGCTCGACGAAACGAAAGTACTCGTATCCGTGCGCGAACTTGGAATAACAGGATTTGAAGTCGAGAAATTTCTTCGGGACAAACACCGTATCGAAGTCGAGATGTCCGATTTATTGAATGTGCTCTTTATCGTCACATCAGCGGATGATGAGTCCACGATTCAAGCATTGATTGAAGCGATGCGAGACGTCGTCTCCGTTTATCAGAAGTCTGGTAACGATTCACTATCGATCATGCTCCCAGAGATTCCACCTCTTGCGCTCAGCCCTCGTGATGCGTTTTATGAAGAGACGGAGACGATCCCTCTCGAAAACGCAGTCGGCCGTATTTCAGCGGAATTCATCATGGTGTATCCGCCAGGGATTCCGATCATCATTCCAGGTGAATTGATTACGACTTCGACACTCGAGTACATCATGGCCAACATTGAAGCGGGTCTTCCCGTACAAGGTCTTGAAGATGAGTCACTGCAAATGATTAAAGTCATCCAACAAACAAAAGCGATTCGCTAAACGAAAAATGAGCCGGTCATCATGACCGGCTCATTTTTTATGTCATCTCAGAAAAGGTGGCTGTAGATGATCGAATTGCTTCCCCTAGTGACTATTATAAGAAAACGCTTACATTTTTTCAAGTATCAATTTCTTCAGATGCTTGTGTTTTTTCGACCAAGCAAAGTCGTAAAAATTCAGCGACGTGTTCCGTGTCGTTCAAGTTAATGCCAAGCATCGGATACAATTGACGTGGCTCTTCTAGCGCATGCAAATCAAGAAGGGCCGATTGACCCGTTTGCATACAGACGACTAACACCTTGCCCATGAATTGCTGTGTATAGACGAAACCAAAATCATAACGAGCGGCTTCTGTTTCAATACCGGTAAATCGGACACGACTCGTCTCGGATACGGTGTATAATAACTCCTCATCGAATGCCATCAGGATTCCCTCCCTTCTCTCTTCACATGTATTTTCCTTTATACTACTAGTATGAAACCTAAGGAGAGAATGACAATGAAGATTGATTATGCAACGGAGTTAAACGTAGAAACTCTTGTCCAGTTCATGCACGACCTATGGCCAGATGCCCCTATTGAAGAATTACGAATGGAAGTCAAACTCGGTCTCGCCTCAAAAAAGATGCATTATTTCATCGCATCTAATGAACATCGAGAGGCAGTTGGTTTTTGTCAGCTCAGTTTCCGGCATGACTATGTTCCAGGTTCTAGTACATCCCCGACCGCCTATATGGAAGGAATCTATGTCATTGAATCAGAGCGTCATCGAGGTGTTGCCTCTCGTTTGGTCGATGCTGCGTCGACCTTCGCGGCGCGTCATGGTTGTATCGAACTGGCATCAGATACCGAGCTTGAAAACGAGGACAGTCAACGCTTTCACGAGAAAATTGGATTCAAGGAAGTCGAGCGTGTCGTCACCTACATGAAAAAGCTCTCTCACGAAAAGTGAGAGAGCTTTTATGAGTATTCTTATTTTACAACGTGGATTGGCATACCCATTGCGATTTCAGCAGCTTCCATAGCCATCTCACCGAGTGATGGGTGAGCGTGGATTGTAAGTGCGATATCTTCAGCAGTCATACCAGCCTCGATTGCAAGGCCAAGCTCAGCAATCATATCTGAAGCGCCCGTACCCGCGATTTGAGCACCGATCAAGAGACCGTCCTCTTTGCGTGTGATGAGCTTCATGAAGCCGTCTGGCTCGTCAAGTGCAAGTGCACGACCGTTCGCTGCGAATGGGAATTTCGAAACTGTGATTTCGAGTCCTTCTTCTTTTGCGAGTGGCTCTGTGTAACCAACCGTTGCGAGTTCAGGGTCTGTGAAGACGACTGCAGGGATTGCAGAGTAGTCGAGGTAAGCTGGCTTACCTGCTGCTGCTTCCGCTGCGATTTTCGCTTCGTAAGATGCTTTGTGTGCAAGTGGTGGTCCAGGAACGATATCACCGATTGCATAGATGTTTTCGTTCGATGTTTTACACTGGTCATCGATTTCGATGATTCCGCGGTCGCTGATTTTAACGTCCGCGTTCTCAAGACCGATGTCACCTGTGTTTGGACGACGACCAACTGTGACGAGGACATAGTCCGCTTCAACAGATTGTTCTTCACCGTTTACTTCAAACTTAACGGTTACGCCGTCTTCCGTTTCTTCAACACCTTTAGCAAGTGCATTCGTGTGGATCGTGACGTTCCCTTTTTGCTTGAGTTTCTTCTTAACGATTTGCGTCATTTGTGGTTCGAAACCAGACAAGATGTCGCTAGCGCCCTCTACAACGACAACTTCTGTATCGAAGTTAGCGTATGCAGTACCGAGCTCCATACCGATGTATCCACCGCCGATAACGACGAGTTTCTTCGGTACTTCAGGAAGTGACAAAGCGCCAGTTGAAGAAAGGACGCGTTTAGACCATTTGAACGATGGGATCTCGATTGGTGTAGAACCAGTCGCGACAATCGCTTTTTTAAATTTGTAAGGAGTTGAGCTGTCTTCAGTGATGACACGAACTGTGTCTTCAGAAGCGAAGAACGCTTCACCTTGAACGATCTCGATTTTGTTTCCTTTGAGGAGACCTTTAACACCGCCAGTCAATTTGTTAACGACTGACTGTTTCCAATCTTGAACTTTTGTGAAGTCCACTGACACGTTGTCAGACGTGATTCCCATTGAATCATGACCTTTAGCGTGTTGGAAGTTGTGTCCTGCTGTGATCAACGCTTTCGATGGGATACATCCGACGTTCAAGCAGACACCACCGAAGTTGCCTTTCTCAACGATAGTTACTTTCATTCCGAGCTGTGCGCCACGGATTGCGGCAACGTATCCACCAGGACCGGCACCGATGACAAGCAAATCAGTTTCTTGTGCGAATTCTCCTACTACCATGTTCTTATCCCTCCATCATTAGAAGTGCTGGGTCTTCGAGCAAGCGTTTCACCATGTTAAGAGCGTTTTGTGCAGTCGCACCGTCGATGAGGCGGTGGTCAAAGCTGAATGAAAGTGCAAGTACTGGCGCAGCAACGATTTCACCGTTCTTCACGACAGCTTTCTCAGCGATACGGCCGATACCGAGAATCGCAACTTCTGGGTGGTTGATGACAGGTGTGAACCATTGTCCACCAGCTGAACCGATGTTTGTGATTGTAATCGATCCGCCTTTCATGTCTTCCCCAGCGAGCTTACCTTCACGAGCTTTACCTGCAAGTTCGTTAATGTTTGTAGCAAGTGCATAGATTGATTTACGGTCTGCATCTTTTACGACTGGTACAACGAGTCCGTTGTCCGTGTCAGCTGCAATCCCGATGTTGTAGTAGTTTTTGTAGACGATTTCTTCGTTCACGTCATCGATTGAAGCGTTGATTGTTGGGAATGCTTTCGCTGCAGCAGTCAATGCTTTCACGACGAATGGCAAGTACGTGAGTTTCACGCCTTGGTCAGCCGCGACTTGTTTGAAATCTTTACGGAGTGCAACGAGTTTTGTAACGTCGACTTCGTCCATGAGTGTAACGTGTGGTGCAGTGTGTTTCGAGTTAACCATAGCTTTCGAGATGGCTTTACGGATTCCACGGATTTTCTCACGTGTTTCAAGTTCAGGAGTCGCTGACTCGTAAGGCTTGATTTCCGTTTTCGCAGCAGCTGCTGGTGCTACAGATTCTGTTTTCTCTGTTGTAGCTTCTGCAGACGGTGCTTCGCCGTTCGCGAATGCATCGATGTCTTCTTTCAACACACGGCCGTTGTCGCCAGAACCGTTGACTTCACGGATGTCGACACCTTTTTCACGTGCATATTTACGGACAGATGGCATAGCGATAACACGCTCAGATTTGTGAAGTTGAACGTCGCGTGGCGCGTCTTCTTTCACATCTTCTTTTACGTCTTCTGTCTTCTCTTCTGCTTTCGGTTGTTCAGGTGTTTCTTCTTCACCTGCTGGTGCGTCGCCTTCGATGTCAAACGTAATGAGGACGTCGCCGACTACTGCAACTGTACCTTCAGAAACTTTAACTTCTTTGACTGTACCGTCGACTGGAGCTGGGATTTCAACGACTGCTTTGTCGTTTTGTACTTCTAAAAGAACATCGTCCTCTTTGACCGTATCCCCTGCTTTTACGAACCACTTGACGATTTCACCTTCGTGAATACCTTCACCGATATCTGGTAATTTAAATTCAAATACTGCCACTGGTTTTTCCTCCCATCAATTCATCATGTAAACACGACAAGGGAGACAATTCTCCCTCATCGTTTATTCGACACGATCTTAGAAGTTCACAACTTCCTTAACTTTTGCAACGACATCTTTATGGTCAGGTAACCACATGTCTTCACCTTGTGCGAATGCGAAGACTGTGTCTGGTGCAGTTACTCGAAGAACTGGTGCTTCGAGGTGAAGAATTGCGCGCTCTTGAATTTCAGTTACAACGTTCGCTGCGATACCTGCTTGACGTTGTGCTTCTTGAACGACGATCGCACGACCTGTTTTCTTAACAGACTCTACGATTGTGTCGATATCAAGCGGGCTCACTGTCATGAGGTCGATGACTTCAACGTTGATGTTTTCTTTTTCAAGTTCTTCCGCTGCTTTGAGTGACGTGTGCACCATCGCACCGTAAGTGATGATTGAAACGTCTGTACCTTCACGTTTCACATCCGCTTTACCGAGTTCGATTGTGTACTCACCTTCAGGTACTTCGCCACGGAATGAACGATACAATTTCATGTGCTCGAGGAACACGACTGGGTCGTTGTCACGGATAGACGCGATCAACAAACCTTTTGCATCGTACGGAGTCGATGGAATAACGACTTTAAGACCAGGTGTCTGAGCCATCAAACCTTCAAGGCTGTCCGCGTGAAGCTCAGGTGTCTTAACTCCACCACCGAATGGTGAACGGATTGTGATTGGTTGGCTGTAAGCGCCGCCTGAACGGTAACGCATACGTGCCATTTGAGCTGCGATTGAGTCGAAAACTTCGAATACGAATCCGAAGAATTGAACTTCCATAATCGGACGGAATCCAGTAAGACCTAGACCGATCGCAAGACCACCAATCCCTGATTCAGCGAGTGGCGTGTCGAAGACACGGTCTTCGCCGAGCTCGTCTTGGAGACCTTCCGTCGCACGGAATACCCCACCGTTTTTACCAACGTCTTCTCCGAAAAGAAGTACTTTCTCGTCGCGTTTCATTTCAACGCGCATCGCATCAGTAATCGCTTGGATCATTGTCATTTGAGCCATAACTTACTTCGACTCCTTTGCAGTATATTCTTCAAGCTGTTCTTTCAAGTTTGAAGGAAGTTCTTCGAACATGTTGTTGATGAAGTCCGAAACTTTTTGTTTTGGTTCTTTGTCTGCTTGGCTGATTGCTTCTTTCACGTCAGCTTTCGCTTGCTCGATCACTTCGTTCTCCATGTCTTCGTTCCAGAGTTTCTTGTTCTCAAGGAAGAGACGGAAACGTACGAGTGGATCTTTTTCTTGATATTCTGTGTCGAGTTCTTTTGTACGGTAACGTGTTGGGTCATCCCCAGCGAGCGTATGTGGTCCGTAACGGTAAGTGAGTGACTCGATGAGTGTCGGTGTTCCTTCGAGTGCGTCGACGCGAGCTTGTTGAGTCGCTGCGAGCACTGCAAGAACGTCCATTCCATCTACTTGAATTCCGTTGATTCCAGCTGCAACAGCTTTTTGCGCGATCGTTTTAGCTGCAGTTTGCTTTTCAACAGGAGTTGAGATAGCGAAACGGTTGTTTTGAACGACGAAGATTGCTGGTGATTTGAATGCACCTGCAAAGTTCAATCCTTCGTAGAAGTCACCTTGTGATGAGCCACCGTCACCTGTGTAAGTAATGGCGACATTTTTGTTGCCGTTGCGTTTGAGGCCCATTGCCACACCCGCAGTTTGAATGATTTGTGCACCGATGATGATTTGTGGCATCAATACGTTGACACCTTCAGGGATGCGGTTTCCTGCCACGTGTCCACGTGAGAACAAGAACGCTTGATAAAGCGGAAGTCCGTGGAATACGAGTTGCGGGATATCACGGTATCCTGGAAGAATCCAGTCCTCTTTGTCGAGCGCGTATTGCGTCCCGATCATCGTCGCCTCTTGACCTGCCACTGGCGCGTAGAATCCTAAGCGACCTTGACGGTTAAGTGAGATGGCGCGTTGGTCCCAGATTCGAGTATAGACCATGCGGCGCATGAGCTCCTGAAGTTGCTCGTCCGTTAGGTCAGGCATTGCGTCTTGGTTGACGACCTCACCCTTCTCGTCGAGAATACGGAACGTTTGGAAGTTTTCTTCCACGTTTTGAAGTACCTGAACGTTGTTCATTCGTTTCACCTCATCCTTTCAACTATGAGACAATTGTCTTTTTTGTGATCAAACACTATCTCAAATCTTACGTGTATCTGTCCAAAAAAGCAATCTGTATTAACGTGATTCAGAAAAGTTATCCTCTCCTGACGTTTCCTTGTTAGTATAAAACGGGTTGTTTCAATAACGCAAAAAATATGCTTACCTAAATAAAACGCTTACATTCAAGGGATATGACATCCTTTTCACCACTGTATTATTTTCATTTCACCTTCTGTACCATCCACATTCCTTCCTGTTTAAATATGATATAATCAATCATATAAGTTCGATAGAAAGGAAGTTGTGTATGTTAACCATGAAAGATGTCATCCGCGAAGGAGACGAGCGACTTCGCGCGCGTTCAGCCGAAGTTTCGATTCCGCCAACAACAGAAGATTTGGCGTTACTCGACGAGATGGAGACGTTTCTTGTCAATAGTCAAGACCCAGAGATGAGCGAGAAATACGAGTTACGAGGTGGTGTCGGAATCGCCGCACCTCAACTCGGTGTAAATCGTCGTTTCTTCACAGTATTGCTACAAGAAGAGGAAGAGACGTTTAAGCTCTCCATCTTCAACCCTAAAATTACAAGTCATTCCGTCGAACAGACATTTTTGAATGGCGGCGAAGGCTGTCTATCGGTCGATCGCGTGGTCAAAGGAAATGTACCTCGTTTTCGTCGAATCACGTTAGAAGGGTTCGACCGCGACGGGAAGCCGATTAAGCTTCGTCTGCGCGGAATGCGCGCTGTCGTATGTCAGCACGAGCTCGATCATTTAGACGGGATCATGTTCTATGACCGGATCAATATGTCGAACCCGTTAGAAACATACGGCGAACCGATTTAACATGTTTAGTTCGAGAAAAAGGGCACTGTTGTTACTATTCCCATTTTTATTTCTTTTAATCGGTGGATGTGTGCGAATCAATTATGATGCGACCGTCCACTATGACCAATCTGTTTCGCTTGAAACGACTTACGCGTTCCGTGATCATCCAGTCATGAAATTGCTCAATCTCAGACTCGACTGGGATACTTGGAAAGAGCAGGCGGAAGAAAACGGATATGAAACAGAAGATTATTCAAGTCCTGATGACTACGAAGGCATGGTCTTAAAGAAGACATTTAAAAATGTCGACGAGTTGCAACAGATTAAAGAGGAATGGAAAACGGGACCAGCCGGTATTTTAGTCCCTCCGGATATTCAGTTCGACATCGAGCAACAGGAAGGCATTTGGTTTGATTCATATACACTCCAAACCAATCTCGACCTCCGACTCGATCGGGTCGACTTACCCGGTGTTGAACTAACCGGCTCCCCCCAAAAATTGGCTGAACGATATATCCGCCAAGCCGACATTCGCTTTAACTTGACTGTTCCGACCGGCGTATTCGTTGAGGATGGAACTGGCTTAGACCTCCGTTCTATGAAACATGTCGAGTGGCAAGTCTACGGCGGTCGGCAAAATAACGTGAAGCTAGTTGCCCATGTACCGAACGTCAAAGCTTGGATCGTGACGGGAATCGTTCTGATTGCAGCGGCCGTATTGACTTACTTCATTTGGCGCAAATATCGTCGGAATGTTGGCAACCCAAAAGAGACATCCATTCGTTCACGTCTCCTCGGACTGTTGATCGTCTCACTTTCACTCGCTCTCATCATCGTCACCTTCCGACAAGAGTTGACAAACGAGCGTCAATCCGAGGCGATTCGCCAAGCTACTCAAACGAATGAGTTTATCCCTACGTTTGCAGTTCATGGTTTACTCGGGACAGACCGGACGTTCCTCCGTTTCTCTCAAGCGATGGAACAAAGTGGGCAAGCGACTGACGGAGCACTTTGTACCGTGACTGTCAAAGGCAAGGCCGACTGTGAAATATATGATTTTAGTTCAACTCGCCCGATTGTCCGAATCGAGTTCGAAGATGCAGAGGCTTCTTTGAACAATCAGACAAAGTGGTTGAATACAGCCATTGAAACATATAAAAAAACGAGAAATCGATCATTCGATCGGATGTATATCATTGGCCATAGCATGGGTGGCGTAGCCGCTGCCAACTATATCTTGAATCAAGAGACGTACATCGTCGATAAGTTTGTAACGTTCGATAGCCCGTTCGGCGGGACACGCCTTGCGAACTTCGGATTATCTGCCAGTAACTTCGGCATTAACACCGGAAGCCCTGCCATCCGTGATTTGTCCCCTAACTCAGACGGACTGCAGGCATTCCAGTCTAAGCTTGAGACATGGCCGAGGTCCGTTCAGGTACTCTCCTTCTCTGGACGAGGCGGTGAATTCAATTTGATTGAGCCGGCGAGTTCTCTGTTACTGGAAGAGTATACGAATAACATTCAGACAGAAACGGTACCGTACGACCATTTCTCGCTTCACCGTAAAAGTGACGTCTTGAAAGAGACTGGGAAATTCTTATACGAATACACGAATGAGTTTAATCCAATCGAGACGAACTAACGTCAAAACAGCTATCCCCAAATTTTGAGGATAGCTGTTTTTTTAATACGTCATCGTCCATGTGACTTTTTGGAGCCAATACATCATATACTTTCCGATTGGGAGATCGGTTTGAATCTCATCATACGCTACCGTATACGTGCCATTCTCATTGTTCCATAGACGATTAAAATACTCGTCCACTTCATCAAAGAAGGCTGTATCCACTTCTCCTGTCACTTCGACGTCTGCCTCTAGGTTGTAATCGTTCATGTTCCGGGTCGTATAGTTCCCCGATCCTAAGACAACGGTCTTTTCTTCACCATCCACATACAGGATTTTTGGATGATATTGTTCCTTGGCGACATCATACCAGCGAATCTCGATTTGCTCCGGGTTGACGGTGTTCAGTTCTGCCGTCACCGGTAAGTTCGGTAACCCTGATTTCGATCGACCGAAGGCATTCGTGTTCGGATCGAGGATCAAGTTCACCTTCACCCCGCGCCCGGCGGCATCCTCGATTGCTTGGATAATATTCCGATCTGCCAAATAGAACATTCCGATCCAGATGGTGTCCCCATCGTCCGCCCCATTCATTGCATCGAGCACCGACTCTTGAATCTTCCCTTCCGTGACATAACGAATCTCCATCGGTGCCTCGCTCGGCGCATTTTCAATCTTCGACAACGCTTCATCATCTGGGAAGCGCCGTGCATCCCCTTTAGAGAACGTCGCGACCGCTTGCTCACCTTCAACGATTTCTTTTAAAATCGGTCCTTTTAAATGGACACCGACATTCGAGTGATATCCGCTGGCATCATGTGGATTAGCGGAAAGTACAAAGCCTTCATTCTCGGTGACCATCACTTTTCGATGGTTCGCTTTGATATTGAGCAACCTTAAATATGCACGTACCGTAATGTCCGGTGCCGAAGAGGCCATCGGGTTCGGTAGCCATCCGTCTTGACTATTGCCGAACCACTGAATCGCCATCCGGTAAAACGTGGAGTATAAAATATTCGGGTCACGAAGAGCATCGAGATTTGTGTACACGACTTCTACCCCTGCCTCCTCCAGTACATCGAAGTGGTCAGAAACATGACCGTTATAGCTGGTATTGATGTCATCCGTGATGAAGACGACTTTCAAGTCCGGATATCGTTTCATTTGCTCAAGCAATGCTGAAGATAGGCGCGATGTAATGTCCGGATATTGTCGGTCTTCATTCGAATAAGGATTGAATAAGAAAAAGTCCATGACGATATATTCTTTTGCCTCACGTATCGCTCGTTCAACTTCACTAAATATCTCCTGTTCGACAATCTCTGTATCTTCCCCTTGATAGGTCAAATCATGAAGAAAATCGATTTGGTCATCTGTGATGAGGTACGGTTCAGATTGTCTCGACACGCCTTCCGGTAATGGTTTGACTTGATGATAAACGAGCGTGATGAGAAAAATGACCGCAATGATTGCGGCTCCCCATTTCAGCCACCCTTTCTTCCCCTTTTTCTTCGCCATAAGCTCCCCCTCCTCTTTTGCGGTGAAAAAAACGAGCTGTAGTCTCCTACAGCCCGTCAATCATACTTCCATAATAATCGGCAGGACCATTGGGTGTCTCCGCGTCTTTTGTGCCAAGTAAGGTGTGAGGGTGTCTGAGACGAGTTGCTTCATCTCCGACCACTTCATCTGCTTATTGGACAATCCTTGTTCGACGGTTTTCTTCAACAATCGTTCGCCATCACGAATCAGACTACCTGATTCACGCATGTAGACGAATCCACGTGAGATGATATCTGGTCCTGAGACGAGTTTGCGCGTCTTGCCATCGATGCTGATGACGACAACAACAAGTCCATCTTCAGACAGAATGCGGCGATCCCTTAATACGATATTCCCAATATCACCAATTCCATTCCCATCAATATACACAGCGTTCGCAGAAATTTTACCAGTGACCGCAGCCGACTCCGAGTCGACAGCAAGCACTTCGCCATTATCCATAACGAAACTGTTCTCTTTCGGGATTCCAACCGATTCAGCAAGCTCAGCATGCTTTTTCAACATACGGTACTCGCCGTGAATCGGCATGAAGAATTTCGGATTCAGAAGACGAATCATCAACAACTGTTCTTGTTGCGAACCGTGACCTGACGTATGAATGTTCGTCAACTTACCGTAGACAACATCCGCTCCCGCTTTATACAACTGGTCAATCGTCTTCCCGACCGAGATGGCGTTACCTGGGATTGGAGAAGAAGAGAAGATGACCGTATCCCCAGGAATGATCGACACTTGACGGTGCGTCCCATTTGCAATACGGCTGAGCGCTGCCATCGGTTCCCCTTGCGATCCGGTACAAAGAATCGCGATTTCATTCGGGTCGTAGTGACGCATCTGATTCGCCTCAATAATCATACCCTTTGGCACGTTGATGAAACCGAGTTCTTGTCCGATCGTCATGACTTTCTCCATCGAACGACCGAAAATCATGAGATGACGACCTGTCTCGGCACACGCATCGACCACTTGTTGCAAGCGATAGATGTTCGATGCGAACGTCGCAAAGATGATTCGACCGTCCGCTTTCCGGAACGTCTCACTAATCGTCCCACCGACCACGCTCTCACTCATCGTGAAGCCTTCCACTTCTGCATTTGTTGAATCGGACAAGAGACAAAGTACGCCTTCTTTTCCGATTTCCGCCATCTTGGCAAGGTCTGCCGGCTCGCCTACCGGAGTGAAGTCGAACTTGAAGTCACCCGTATGGACGATGTTCCCTTGTGGCGTCTTGACGACGACACCGAGTGAGTTCGGAATCGAGTGCGTCGTGCGGAAGAACGAGATGCTCGTCTTACGGAACTTGATGAGTGAATCCTCATCAATCTCATGGAGCTCCGCCTCACGAAGCAACCCATGCTCCTCAAGTTTAACTTTGATCAATCCGAGCGCGAGTTTCGTCGCATAAATCGGCAATTGTACTTGCTTCAATAAGAATGGAATTCCCCCGATATGGTCTTCGTGACCGTGAGTGATGAATACCCCTTTTACTTTGTCCTTGTTTTTAATCAAGTACGAGTAATCAGGAATCACATAGTCGATTCCAAGCAAGTCATCCTCTGGGAACATGATTCCCGCATCGATGACGATGATTTCATCTTGGAATTGAACAACATATGTGTTCTTCCCGATTTCTCCGAGTCCGCCCAATGCGAACACGGCTGTTTGGTGGTTCTTAACAAACTTCATTTAATCTCTCCTTACTTCAATTATTAATACATCTATGTGAAACATAAGTGATTCTCGAATATGCCCGTAAGATTCTTTTTTCATTATAGCTCATATCATGACAATATTTCACTAACGATGTGATATTCGTGGTAGTTTCCCTATTTCGTGTTATCCTTTTAGTGGGTTCAGAAAACATATTTTTTAGATAAAGAGAAAGAATGGTGAATCAAATGGAAGATCAAAAGGTTGTTTTCTTCGACATTGACGGCACGCTTTTACATGAAGGTAGTTATATCCCGCCTTCCACGATTTCAGCGATTCAAGCACTTCAGGCAAACGGCGTCGAGACGTTCATCGCGACGGGACGAGGACCGGCCATGCTATCCGACATCCCAGAACGTGTCGGGATTGATAGTCTCGTTTGTTACAACGGTCAGATTGTCGTGCACAAAGGTGAAATCGTCTATCGTAACACGCTCTCGAAAGATGCACTCGGTCGCTTGACGACGCACGCTTCTTCAAATGACCATACTCTCGTCTATTTGGGACAGGACCGTGGTGGTGCTTCAAAACCGAACGACGCCATCGTTGAACAATCGCTCGGCGAACTCGACATGCCGATCCCTTCATTCGAACCGAACTTCCACGCAGAAGAGGATGTGTATCAGACGTTACTGTACTGCACGCCTGAAGACGAGCATCGTTATATCAATGCTTATCGTGAGTTCGATTTTATCCGTTGGCATCCTCATGCGATGGACGTGATCAATAAGGGAGCCAGTAAAGCAGACGGCATCCGTCACTTTATTGAGACCAACGGCTACCGTCTGGAGAATACGTATGCTTTCGGAGATGCATTGAACGACTTGGCCATGCTTCAGTATGTAGGGACAGGAATCGCCATGGGCAATGGTCGCACCGAAGCGAAAGACGTGGCGGATTTCGTCACGAAATCCATCCTTGAAGATGGAATCGAGTACGGCCTAAAGGCGATGAAGCTCATCTAAAAAAGACCCTTGGAGTCAAACCGTCGAGTTGGATCAATCGATTCAACGATCGCGGCATCGCTCCAAAGGTCTTTTCTTTTATCTCGAACGAAGTGTGCGCTCTAGTCGATCCAAATCGGTATCCTTCCCGATGATGATCAAAATATCTTCCGATAAAATCATCTCATCCGCTTGAGGAGAAATCAGGACATCGTCATCGCGACGAATCGCGACGATGTTCACCCCGTACTTCGCTCGCAAGTCCAAATCGATGAGGGATTTGTTCGATAACTTGTCCGATGCTTTAATTTCGACAATCGAATGTTCATTCGATAATTCGAGGTAGTCGAGGATACTCTGGCTCATCAACCCATTGGCAATTCGAACGCCCATATCTCGCTCAGGGTGGACGATGTTATCCGCCCCGATTCGACGGAGTACTTTTTCATGGTAATCGTTCGTCGCCTTGACCGTGATGATTTGGACACCGAGTTCCTTTAAAATCAACGTCGTCAAAATGGAAGCTTGAATATTCTCCCCGATGGCGACGATCACATGTTCAAAGTTACGAATCCCTAAACTCTTTAACACATTCTCATCTGTTGTATCGGCAATCACGGCATGGGTTGCCAATCCCATAAACTCATTGACACGTTCCTCATCTGAATCGATGGCGAGGACGTCATATCCATTTGAAGACAATTCTCGGACGATCGACCCTCCAAATCGCCCTAACCCGATGACTGCAAATTCACCTGTCATGATGCTACATCCCTTTCCTACACATGTTCTCTTCTTGATTCTTCGTTCAGTGTAACTGATTCCACTTCAAAACTCTATATAAAAAACAAAACGGGATTCCCTTCAAATAAAGGAAATCCCGTTCTTGCCATTATGCTTTTCCACTCGAGCGTTTTCCTCGTACGTAGTCGTTGTCGAACAAGAACAAACGGAGCAAGAGATAGAGCGCCGGAACGAGTAGGAGCAACCCTAAGATGAATACGATGACAAGTGCCACCGCCATCGACTCGTTGACGACACTTCCATTAATGTCGATATACGGATACAGGATGTATGGCAAGTGAGAGTATCCGTAGCCGAACCATGCCATGAAGAACTGACCCATGACCATCAAGAAGGCAATCCCGTAATTTCGTTTCATATACACGAAGGAGACGGCGATGACGAAGAACAAGAAGCTCATCGCAAACCACCACCAGTTCCCTCCTAGGATGCTTTCGTAGTGCCACGCAGCTTGTGACTTCAACCCAAAGAAGACGAGACCCGATGCGATAATTGTCGGGACGCTCCAAAATAGAGCCCATTTTCGAACAAGTTCGACGGCATTTTGGTCACGTGCCTTGTCCGCATAGAACAAGAGGAACATGGCACTAATATAGAGGACAGAGACAATCGCCAAGATGACGACCGTCCACGAGTAGAAGTTGGTGAACAACTTCGCCCCGTCAAAGAAGACCCCGTTCTCTGTCTCTGTGATGAAACCACCTTGGCTGACAGTTAAGACCGTCGACATCGAAGCTGGGATGAGTAATCCCGTCGCCCCATAGAGGAACATATAGAGCGTGCTCTCCTTTGACCCATAGTTAGCGAACGCATAGAAGCTACCACGAATCGCAAGCAAGATTAACACGACAGACGCTGGAACGAGCAAGGCCGTACCATAGTAATAAGCAGTGTCCGGAAAGAATCCGACAATCCCGACAAAGAAGAACACGAAGAATACGTTCGTGACTTCCCATGTCGGTGACAAATACCGTTTGACGAGACGGTTCACTAAGTGATCACGTTTCGTATAGCGGCTATAGAAAGCGAAGAAGCCTGCACCGAAGTCAATCGATGCGACGATGAGGTAGCCGTATAGAAACGTCCATAAGACGGCAATCCCTAATTCTTGAATTTGCATGTCATATCCTCCGATCACACTTCATCCGCAAACATCGCTTCACCACGATGCTCGGATTGTTTTAGTTCTTTTCCTACCGGATTCTCTTTGAACAGGCGTGATAGGACAACCACAGTCACTGTTCCGAGTACCGCGTAGAGGATCGCGAAAGCGACAAGCATCCAACCGACGTTCGCTGATGTCGTAGCTGCCTCACTCGTACGCATCAACTCATATAACGCCCAAGGTTGACGACCAAACTCAGCGAAGAACCAACCAAACTCAATCGCCGCCATGGCAAGAGGTCCACCGGCTGCAATCGCAAAGAGCATCGGCTTGCTGAACTGGTTCAAACGTTTAATATATCGTCCGAGTACGAACAGGAAGGAGATGAGCGCGAGAAGCATCCCAATTCCGACCATCGCATCAAATAGATAGTGAACGAAGAGCGGCGGTTGATCTTCTTTCGCAAATTCATTGAGACCCGTCACTTCATAGTTCGGGACACCACCTGCAAGAATAGAGAGGGCGTAAGGAATCTTCAAGGCGCCTCGAACTTCATAGCCACCTTGCCCATCATCTTCTAACCATCCGCCCAAAATCAATTCGGCCTCGGAGGAGGTTTCGAAATGCCATTCTGCAGCTGCTAATTTATCTGGTTGATACTGAGCCAAATATTTACCTGAGAAGTCACCGACAAGCGCTGTCGCGATCGCAAAGATCAAAGCGACCGTCATCGTCAGACGAAGACCTTTCTTATGATACTCGATTGACATCTTGTCGAGTTGATTTCGGCGTTGACGTAACAACTGAACGGCTGCGATCGCAGCTAGAATGAACGCGGATGTTAAAATAGCCGAAGTCAACACGTGTGCCATTTTCGTCGGCATGGCCGGACTGAACATCGCTTCGAGCGGGCTGACATTTGCCAATCGACCATCGACAATATCAAACCCTACAGGCTGGTTCATAAAACTGTTTACCGTTGTGATAAAGAACCCTGAGAACAATGCACCGACGGCAACCGGAATCCCGAGGAGCATGTGGTGCCACGGATTTTTAAATCGATCCCACGTGTACAAGTAAATACCAAGGAAAATCGCTTCAAAGAAGAAGGCGAACGTTTCCATGAAAAGCGGGAGCGCAATCGTTTGACCCGCAACGCGCATCAAGTTTGGCCATAGGAGTGAAAGCTGCAGACCGATGGCCGTACCCGTCACAACCCCAACCGCTACCGTCACGACATAGCCGCGCGACCAGCGTCGAGCCATGAGCGTGTATTTCGGGTCTTTTTTACGAATTCCTAAAAATTCTGCCAATAAAATTAAAAGTGGAACCCCGACGCCGAGTGTGGCAAAAATCACATGAAAACCTAATGTGAGTGCCGTCAATGCTCGACTCATCAGGACAGGATCTTGAAACATCTATTGATTACCTCCTATCTCTCTCTATCGCTTCGAACCCATGTATGAAACGACAATCACAGATGAATACCCTTCGATACTTACATCATAATGATTTTATATTGCGCTGTAATGTCTCAATGCTCGAGTTCGCAAAATGTTCACATTTGAGCAATCGCCACAAAATCGTCGCTTTACATGAATAAATGTTTCCCTTTTTCTCACTCGTTCACTCCTTTTTGGGCACACTAAAAGCGGGCTCAATCGAGACCGCTTCGTGTTATTGAATCATGACAGTTCGGAAGTAATGGTCGAATAGATCGATGGCCACTTCGATCGAACGTTCATCCGGGTTGAGTGTCGATTGATGGAGTCCTGACCCCATATCGTTCACTCCTAACCAAACCATAAATCCGGGGACCTGTTTCAACATATATCCAAAATCCTCACCCGTCATGGCAGGGACACATGTTTTATAAGAATAGCCGACTTCTTCAACCGCTTCCTCGAATTGATAAAGATAACGTTCGTCATTGACGACTTCGTGATACCGATTGCCGAATTCAAGGTCGATTTGCACGTTATACGTCATCTCGACTCCGGCGATGATTTGACGAATCCGGCTTTCCAGCACGACCATTTCTTTGTCAGACAAGGCGCGGACCGTCCCATCCAGTTTGGCCGTATCGGCGATAATATTTTCTTTCGTTCCTGCTGCGACTTTTCCGATACTGACGACCGCACTTCCCATCGGGTCAATGTTACGAGACACAATCGTTTGCAGTTGCATGATGAGAGCGGCCTGAACGATGACAGCGTCAATTCCCGCGTGAGGGAAAGCACCATGCCCCCCTTTTCCATGAATGGTGATATGGAGCTCTCGCGCACTCGCGAACAACACGCCCGGTCGTGACGCGACCATGCCGACAGGATATTCAGGTGCGACATGTAAGCCGAACAATGCATCCGGGCGGAAGTGATAGAACAATTCTGATTTCGCCATCGGTTCGGCACCACCCGGTCCCTCTTCGGCCGGTTGGAAAAAGACGACAAGGTGATGGTTAAGCGGTTCCTCGACCGCTCGTTTAATTAATCCAAGTGCGATTGACATGTGCACATCATGTCCGCATGCATGCATCATGCCTTCGTGAATCGATGCGAACTCTAGCCCCGTCTCTTCCGTGATGGGCAGTCCATCCATATCGGCTCGATATCCAATCGTCTTCTCACCGACGAGACCATCTACACGGACGAAAAGACCTGTTCGCCAGTGCGTGATATGAACACGTGACGAATCAAGCGATCGAATCAATTGCTCAAGTGTCGCTTGTGTTTTGAACTCTTCATATCCGGCTTCCGGAATTAAATGCAGCTGTCTTCTCGCTTCAATTGCCCAATTCATAACTCAGTCTCCTTCGTAATTTCTTCGACGATCTTCCAAAACGCCTGGACTTGCGCCAGCTCCAACATCGATTCTGTTGAAAGCATCCACGTGTCCCGGACGAGCGGCACGCCACCCGACGACGTCAATGGAATCTTATTCATCTCATTCACATCTTTGATGGTCGATTCCGGGAGAATCGCGAACCCGATTCCGTGTAACGCCATCTGTTTGCATGTCTCGATTTGATCGACGACCAGCGTCGTCAGAGGTGGACTCGAAAACCGTTCCTGCCACCACTCTAATATTTCCTGGTAATACGTCGAGTCGCTCTTGAATTGAATAAACGAGCGCTCGTTGTTTTTTAGTTGAGAGAGGTCGGTCATTTTCAGATCGACCAAATGCAAGGAATCAGAGAACAACTTCATCCGTTCCCCTCGCCAATCCGGATTTCCTCGGATGATTCCGATATGGAAATTCTCTTCGAGCATGTAACGCATCATTTCGCTCGACCATCCGGTGACCAATTTGACACGGACGGACGGATAGCGTTCGACGAACGTCTTCAATACCTTGGGTAGCCAATACTGTCCCATGATGGAGGCGACGGCTATTTTCAACGTTCCGTACACTTCTCCTTGGTTGGCCGTCAGTTCGCCCCTTAGTTCTTGTTCTTCACTGTACATCTTTTTGGCGAACTCGATGATTTTCTCTCCATCTGGCGTCAATGCGAGCCCTCTTGTGGAGCGAACGAAAATCTTCTTCCCCCACTGATGTTCGATGGTCACGAGCCGTTGACTGAGCGCTGGTTGTGAGACAAACAATCGCTCGGCTGCTTTCCGCATATTCAATTCTTCCGCAAGAATAATTAACACTTCTACTTCCGAAACTTGCATCACGTCACCTGTTTCTCTATCGTTTGAAAGATTGTATACTGAATAAGTATTTGTTTCAATGTATCATATCATGTTTAATCATCAATTTGATTGTTAGGAGGAAATCTGATGCAACGTCATCATTTCGCCTTTATCGTCGCGACCGTCGCGACGCTCGGCAGCCTTTATTTTTCAGAGGTCATGCTCTTTTTACCTTGTAAGCTGTGTTGGTTCCAACGCATCTTTATGTATCCACTAGCCATCTACTACTTGACTATCATGTTGACTGCACGAGACGTCAACCGCTTGTTCGTAGGGATTATGGCCGGTGCCGGATGGTGTATCAGTCTGTATCATGTCATTTTAGAACGGATCCCGAACGGCGAAGCCTTCTGTACGAACGACTGCCTGATTCGTTGGGTCAACTATTTTGGATTCGTCACCATCCCACTCCTCAGTTTCATCGCCTTCACCTGCATCCTGATCATTCAGTTCGTCCCACTTAAAAAAGCGTGAAACAACAAAGGAGAAGCTGTCTCGAGACAGCTCCTCCTTTTTTTATTGCCACCATTCGTCGTACAACGAGGCAGGCATGTGATGCTTGTGGCGTGAACGTTTGAAAATTGTCTCGATTCGCTCGGCGATTGTCGGGTCGATTGTCTTTCCTTCCAAATAGTCGTCCAGCTGATCATACGTCATACCGAGTGCGACTTCGTCAGGAAGTCCAGGGCGACCATCTTCAAGGTCGGCCGTCGGCACCTTATAAATCACACGCTCATGCGCTCCAAGTTCATGGAGAAGTGCTTTTCCTTGACGTTTGTTCAAACCGGTCAACGGTGTGAGGTCACAAGCTCCGTCACCGTGTTTTGTATAAAATCCTGTCACATATTCCGCAGCATGGTCTGTTCCGACCACAAGGGCACCGAATGTTGCCGCAATGTCGTATTGTGCCTTCATCCGCTCACGTGCCTTCGTGTTCCCTTTATGGAAGTCACTCAATTCGAGGCCCGTTGCACGGTGAAACGCTTCAACCGATGCGTCAACAGCAGGCTTGATGTTGACAGTGAACGATTTGTCCGGACGAATGAACTCAAGCGCAAGTTGTGCGTCATGCTCATCGTGTTGCTCACCATACGGCAATCTGATTGCATAAAATGTATACTCGTCACTCGTTTCTTCTCGAAGCTCTTCCATGGCGAGTTGACATAGCTTTCCGGCAAGGCTCGAGTCTTGCCCGCCTGAGATCCCTAGGACGAGTCCTTTCGCACCAGCCCGTTTCACATATGCTTTCAAGAAGTCGATACGTTGACGAATTTCTTCTTTCGGGTTGATGGTCGGTTTGACATGTGTTGATTCAATGATCTGTTGTTGCATGGATTACCCTCCCACTATGCTCTCATTTTGCTTTATTGTCTGATAATCCTTATACCCCGTCAACTAGCGTCTCAAAAAGAAAGACGGAAACAACAGTTTCCGCCATGGTTTTATTGAACTTTAAATGATGTGACCTCTCCACCGATTGGTGTCATCTCTAAGAACAATGGTTGATCTTTCGCCGGTGCTTCATCGAGCAATACCCCAAACGAGAAACCACCGCCGGTCACTTCGGCTGCGCCTTGAGCGTAAACATTATGTCCGTCTGATACAGACCACTCAAACTCGACCTCATCCGTATACCCGCTCACTTGAATCATCGTGTCATTCAAGTCAATTTGTACATCACGGAACGTGCCGTCCGACTGCGGCTCTGTAGCAGGCGTTTCTTCCGGTGTTTCTGACGTACCTTCATCCGGAGTTTCTGTTGCAGCAGATTCAACGGTGAACGTCGTCTCATCTGTCACAGCAATTTCAGGTGCCCCGTCAACTTGACCGAGCCCAATCACTTCGACCGAATATTCGCCTGGTTCTAATGTCAATGGGAAGACTTCATCGAATACTTTTTTATCATTCGCTTCCCATTTTTCCTCAATTAAAGATTCTGTGAACATATAATCACTTCCGTAATCAAATACGGTTTGATCCCCTTTTTTGACAACTAACTGAAAACGTTGCGACGAATTAAACGTTACATCGACTGCTTCCTCATTTGGGTTTGTCATCGAAATCGTAGCTGATAACGTTTTTGCCGACGCATCGTATGCCATTTCCGTGTCGAGCGTCAGTGGAGCCGGTGGTTCAGACGAATCACTGTTTACTTGACTCGGTTTCGCCTCTTCTTTCCCACATCCCGCTACGACTAATAAGATTGCCGTCACTACGGCGAGCAACCAAGTTTTCTTCATGAATCCCACTCTCCTCAACAAAATAAAAAACGTCTATAGCACTAGTGTATACAATGTGCAGACGTTTGTAATGATTTTCCTTATATTATTTACCTTTTTTACGAAACTTTAGCTTGTTCCATGTATTGTTGCCAACCGGTCATGAACAATGAATCTGCGATATCGAGATCAGACCGGACTTGAGCCGTGATAGAGAACGTCTCACTGTGCATCGACTCAAACGTGACGACCATCGTTTCTCCTACTACTTCCTTATAAGCTACAAGTTCAGGCGTTTCTGCAAACAATATCATAAGTATGGCTCCTTTGTTCATCTGTGATAAACCTAGTGTACCAATCTGAAACCAAGATATATGTCCTATCGTTCGACAGCACAACAATGACATTTTACCTATTGTCGAAACGTTTACATCAAATGTTAGTCAATTGGGGAAATGTGCATATGATTTCATGAAAAAAAGGAGCAATCCGTACTACAGACGCTCCTCTTTACCTTAAATTGTAAATCAATTTGATTCAATACATGTCGAACGAAATCTCATTTCGACCGGTTCGAAATTTGTTGCCATACTGTCCCGAGTGCTGTCTCGCCGCTCGTGATCCGCTCTTTCGCAAGTCGCGCTTGTAAAGAGACCTCGAACTCGCGGTCTTCCTCCGCAATCGACAAGGCAGATACAGCCCGCTCATCTCCACAATCGAATAAGAAACGAGCCGCTCGCCAACGTACGAGTTTGTTTTTATCCTTTAACGCCTCAATCATGGAAGGTTGGGACTGAGGTAATGCCCAGTCGGAGACCGTATCCCCAGCCGTCCGCCGCACAATAGGAGAAGCGTCCACTAAGGCTTGTTCGATATATGTGACATATTCCTCACGTCGCTCTTCAAACATCCCGATCATGACGACCGCCTGTCGACGGATCGCCATCACGGAATCTTCCAAGGCACGACGGAAATAAGGCATGTTTTCATGCTGGATTTCGAGTTCATCCAAGAATGCCATCCGATCTTTCCAATTATCCGACTGCAGATGGTTCGCGTTCGCCTCAAAATCCGCTTCACGACCAAACGCCCGGGCCACGATCCGCTCGATGCGTTCTTCAGGATACGCCGCTTCCAATTCTTCTTGTGCGACGACACTGACTTCATCCAATTCACCATAGCGTGGGGCTTGTTCTACCCAACGACGGTCTTGAATGACATTCTTCACTTGTGCTTGAACTTCCATCGCTGCATCGACGAATCGTTTCGACAATCCGATTCGTTTTTCCTCGTCCCCTTTGACGAGTTTTAATTGCATTGGTACATCGAGCACGAATTGAACGGATACATGGACCGGTTCATAGTCCGTATCCATCTTTGTGGATTCGACTTCCTCAACTTGTTCCCCGAACGCCCGTCGGATCTCATTCATGACGTCATGCCAATCATGTTTCGGATGCCGCTCGACAGCGAGAAAATCAGACACGGCGTAAACGGATTTGACGCCTCGAAGCCCGATGATTTCTTGAATGATGGCTGGGGCATCCGTACTCGCTTTGTCGTACGTTGTGCCTCTCCCTTCAAACGGAGGGTCCACAATGATTTTCAAGTTATTCGGACTTGGTGTCGGTTCGATTGCTACTAGTTTCATCCTCATCACCTCACTCTTCATCGTGACGAAAATGACAAAAAAACGCAAGCGAGTCGCTTGCGTTCAATCAACCATCTATTTACTTAAAACAACGCGATAAACTGTTGGAGTGAATACGTCGTCCCATCCACAGTAAACGTGTCGTCCTCTGAAATCGGTTCAAGGAAGAAACGTTTTTCACCATCTTCTTTCACGTAACCAAAAATATGATTGGATTGATAGAACAATTCAACAATCGTCATCCGTCCAAATGTCATTCCATCGTTCATTACCGCCCGATCACCCAATTCGCCGCCATTGTACAGTTCGATGTAAGTTTCCATTTTGGTGTCGCTCCTCTTGTGTTTGTTTTCACAATTCCTTTCTATCAAACAACATGAGCGACTTCAAGTTAATTTTTTGCGTTACGCTTCCAAAATTCAATCCATTTACGATATTCCAATAATGTTTTGTTGATTTGATTAATCGACTTCTCATCATGCAACCCTCTATCATCAATCTTTTCTTTACAATGCGTGATGAAAATTTCATTTCCCGGTAAAACATTTGCACGATTTGTGGCAAATACTTGTCGGAGATGGATTTGGCATCTGGCGGTTCCAAGTATGCCCGGCGAGGCCCCGGCGATCATGACCGGTTTATCCCGAAGTGGCGTTCCTGGCTCGAGCGAAAGCCAGTCGATTGCATTCTTCAGGACGCCCGGGATGCTATGGTTATATTCAGGGGTGACAATCAATAACCCATCAGCTTCCCGAACAGCTTGCTTCAATGCGGCCACAACTTTCGGTTCATCCGGATCAATCAAATCGTCATTGAACAGTGGAAGTTCGATGGAGACGACCTCAATGTCGAAATCCTCTTGAGCCAGTTCAATGATCGAATGCAAAAGAGCGGTATTGAAAGATTTCTTGCGAAGACTTCCTGACATAGCGATTAATTTATACTTTTCCATGTTCTACCTCCTGCATCCATTCGTTCACGATTTTCGCTTCTTCTTCAGGGGATTCCATCATCCCCATATGACTGAATGGAACGATTGCTTTCGTATGTCGTGACGCACCTAAAAACGCCCGCTCTTCATTCATATTCGGGTCTTTTGAGCCGTAAATGAATAGGCCGGGGAGGTCAGTCGTTTCGACGGTGTCCACTTCGTCTTCACGATCGCGGATTGCTTGTTGCGCGTTCACGATTCCCTCGACCGTCATTTCATATCCGATTGCGATCGCTTGTTGGATGAGCGCCGGGTCGGAATCGCTTGAGAAGACATTTGGAATCATTCCGTCAATAAACGGCTCGATCCCTTCTTCGATGACTTGATGGATGGCACCGTTTCGCTTTTCCCGCGCCGCTTCTGTATCAGCGGCCGCCGTCGAGTGAATCAATCCAAATCCCGATATTTCTGTTCCATAGCGACGCACGAGGTTAGTCGTCACATAGCCTCCGAAAGAATGCCCACATACGAGCGGACGGACAAGACCCCGAAGACGAATTTCTCCGATGACCCAGTCCGCAAATTGATCCATCGTTTCTGGTCCCACGTCCGTCCCGGCATGACCAGGAAATGTGAGCGCGTGAACTTCGGCATTCAATAACGGTTCCAACTGTTCAAAGTACTTTGGAGAACCACACAGCCCATGTAGCAATACGAGTGCTTTCATATCATCGAGTGCTCCTTTTCTTCCCATTCTGTTTTGAGTAGCCGATACATCGTCAAATCCATGAATCGGCCATGGCTATATGCATAATCTTGTAGAAGTCCTTCTTCAATAAATCCCAATTTTTGAACGAGTCGATTCGACCCTTCATTCCCTGGTGCGACCAACGCAGAGATTCGATGAAACTTGAATTCTTCAAAACCGTATTGGATGACAGCTGAAGCAGCTTCGAAAGCCACCCCTTGTCTCCAATAATGAGGGGAAACCTCAAACCCGATTTCGGCGCGATAATATTGGGGCGTCCAATTATGAAATCCAATCGTTCCGACCAATTCGTTTGTCATCCGATCGCATATCGCCCAACGAATGGCCTTCCCTTGCTGAAATTGATCCTTAAAGTAAGCGATCACGTTCTTCGCCTCATAGATGGCAAGCAACGGGTCCGACCCATAATATCGCATCACTTCCTCAGTGGATAGAATGGTATATAGTGCTCTAGCATCACGCGGTTCTAGCTCTCGCAGGATAAACCGGGGCGTAGCGAGCTCAGGAAAACTCCGTTTTAATCCCCACATGTGGAACCCGCCTTTCCTATTCGTTTCCTCAATTATACTTCTATTTTCCCAAATGTATCGAACTCAACCCTCTCGTACCGTCTCAAGATGGCAGAAAACACGTGTTTTTGCTACTATAATCGTAGTATGTCAAACTGAGGGGATACCATATGTCAAAACAACTCTTTTATTTGAAGCAAGACCGGGACGTCCAACGCTTCACACTGCATGGTGTGACGTTGGCGGATGTAACAGAAGCGCTTTCCGTGACGAGACCGATGATTATTTGTCGAACGGACATCAAAGGGATGAGACAATCCTCGAGGTCGCGTTTCCGTTATATTGAAGCGCACGAACTATCTTCGTTCTCGTCTAAGTATTTGAATAACCAAACAACGTTTACGGCGATCGATTTTCCGGACTACAATACGCTCGAAACTCTGTCCGATCATGAAATTGCAGAAATCTTGTTTTTAAGTCATATGGAACGCGGAATCAAGAAGCCGTTCTTGGATTCGCTCGATAATGAGATTGTGTTCTTCAATGAAGCAAAC